>CAMAFX010000034.1 GCA_945833925.1 uncultured Prevotellaceae bacterium | reverse complement strand
CATTCGAAACAACTGCGACATTCGAAACAACTGCGCCATTCGAAGCACTCATGCCTGCATTGCCGTCTGTCTCTGCATCGACACCTAACGAATCAGTCTGAATACTATCGGTTACTTCTTCTGCCTTTGAATCTTCAACCTTACGATGGAAACGGAGAAGCGAAGGATTAGTTATGAAGAAATAAGATGTAGTCTGCCTGTTCTCGGAATAGGGATAGAAAAAGGTAATAGTGATGCGTGACGTCTGCAAATCAGGTTTGTCGGAATCGAATGGAATATCAAGCTTCATGTCATACTCTGCATTGACACGCTGCATGGCGGTCTTCTGACTGCCATCCTTGTACTGCACACTCATGAAAGCGAACGCTTCGCGACGTTCGTTAGTAATGAAATGAGGTGAGAAGTTGAGACGATAAATGTCACCGGCATGAAAGGACGTGTCAGCATTGAGTGTGATGGTAGAAACATTTGCAAGTGGATTGGCTTCGAGAAAAAGAATCTGTGAGCCCGTCCAGATGTTGGCAGTGTCGCCCGTTGCAGAAAACGAGGCGAACATCTCGGTATCGGTGACACCAACACCAAGTGCCTTTGCCTCGACCTCGAACCGGCCATGAAGATGATTGTAGATGCGAAGCAGATAGTTGGTGTTGACCGCATACCATGACATTGTCTTGTCAAACTCCTCCTCTGTGATACCATGCTTGCGGAATACCGACTGTACAGCCTTATAACGCCTACCCTCTAAGTCGTCGCCCCCGTCACTCTCTGCCAGAGCCTGTGCCAGATGATAATCGTAGAGCACCTCTTCGAGTTTGGACTCGGACATGATGCCCATCGGTTTCCTTGGCTTGCACGAAGCAAAGACAAGAATCGACAAGACGATGACTAATATAGACTTGATTAAACGACGCATAATGAGAGTTAGAAGGAGTATCGAAAATTCAATGCTTTGATGATTCTGCTTCCATCAGCACATTACGGTAAAAAAGTATGAAAGCAGCCATACCACAAGTGATGCATGAATCAGCAAAGTTAAAGATAGGACTGAAGAAGATGAAATGATCACCGCCCACGACCGGCAACCAATCGGGCCAGTTCCACTCGACGAGAGGAAAATAGAACATATCGACCACGCGACCCTCGAAAAGAGGCGCATAACCAGAACCGAAGGGAACGAAACGTGCAGGCTCAAAGACCGGACTGTCGAAAATCTGTCCGTAGAAAACACAATCGACAATATTTCCCATAGCCCCTGCAAGTATGAGCGAAAGGACAACGAGATAACCCACCTTTGCACCCTGGCGTATGATTCTACCTATATAATATATGAGAGCAGCACACGCAAAAAGACGGAAGAACGTAAGAAACTGTTTTGCTCCAAACTCCATGCCGAACGCCATTCCATTGTTCTCGATGAAGAGTAGCTTGAACCACGAAGTAACATCATAGCACTCGTGCAATGCGAAATGAGTCTTGACGTAAATCTTTATCCACTGATCGATGACAATAAGCAAGAATACGATGCTCGTCACCATCCAGCACTGCTGTTTCTTGGTCATTTATTAGTCCGTTTTTATACGACCCGTCGGGCAATTGACAGGGAGCCGATACTCCCTATCAATGCAGACGGTTCTGTTGTTTTACCTCGATACAAAGTGTAGCGTGAGGAACGGCACGCAATCTCTCCTTGGGAATCAGCTTGCCTGTCTCACGGCAGATGCCGTAGGTCTTCTTGTCTATACGAACAAGAGCTGCCTGAAGTCCGTTGATGAACTTCTGAGTTCGGTTTGCGAGAGCAAAAAGCTGCTCCTTGGTCTGCATACCGCTACCCTCCTCCAAGGCATGGAATGTAGGCGATGTGTCATCAATGCCATTACTGTTAGTGTTGGTCAACTCATCCATAATACGCTTGTAGTCACGTTTGGCGAGTTCCAGTTTACCATTGATGATAGCGCGAAATTCCTCGAGTTCCTCGTCGCTGTAACGTTTCTTCTCTTCCATGATATTTAAGATTCTATGTGTTGTTTATGCTTTGGCTACCGTAAGTTCTGTGCCTACAGTGATCTGGTTGGCAAGAACCTGAGAAGCTATGTAATCGCTGAAACTCTTGAGTACAGCCTCGTTGTCGTCGGATGCTGGAAGAGTTACGACTATTCGGTCGGTAATCTCGAAGCCACTATCCTTGCGGAGCTGCTGGATGCTGCGGATGATTTCGCGAGCCACGCCCTCGAGACGGAGTTCCTCAGTGATGTTGAGGTCAAGTGCAACGGTAAGACTGCCCTCGTTGGTAACAGTCCATCCTGGAATATCCTCGCTGAAGATCTCAACATCCTCAAGCTCGATGAGAGCTGTGTCGCCTGTAGCGAGCGTTACACTCACACTACCCTTCTCAAGTTCTGCTATCTGCTCCTGTGAAAGAGCCTGAACAGCAGCATTGACATCCTTCATCTGCTTGCCGAACTTCTTACCCATGGTACGGAAGTTACACTTAACCTTCTTGGTCAGCAAGCCCTGTCCCTCAACAAACTCAAGTTCCTTGACGTTAACCTCGCTCAGGATAAGCTCCTTCATTGCCTCGATACGCTTCTGTTGCTCAGAATCGAGTGCAGGTATAGCGATGCGCTGAAGTGGCTGCTTAACGACAATCTGCTCCTTCTTGCGGAGAGAGAGAATCATACTCGTTATCTGCTGTGCAAGTGACATACGACTCTCCTGCTCCTTATCAATGACGCTCTCATCGCAAACAGGGAAGGCTGCGAGATGTACGCTGCCGCTTGCCTTGCCTGTGGCATCGTTGAGGTCGCGGAAGAGGCGGTCAGCGTAATATGGAGCGATTGGAGCCATGAGTCGAGCTACAGTCTCAAGACATGTATAGAGAGTCTGATAAGCACTGAGCTTGTCGGTGCTCATAGCGTTGCCCCAGAAACGCTTCTTGCTGAGACGAACGAACCAGTTGCTGACATTGTCAACAACGAAGGTCTGGATGAGACGTCCAGCCTTGGTTGGCTCGTACTGCTCGTAGCACTCGGTAACCTCGCGAACAAGCGAGTTGAGTGCCGAAAGAATCCAGCGGTCCATCTCAGGACGCTCTGACATAGGCACGTCTGCCTCCTCGTAGCACCAACCGTCAACGTTGGCATACATGGTGAGGAACGAATATGTCTGGTAAAGCTTGCCGAAGAACATACGGGTAACCTCCTGTACACCCTCCTCGTCAAACTTAAGGTTATCCCAAGGCTGAGAGTTGGTAATCATATACCAGCGCACGGCGTCCGAACCATACTTCTCGATAGCACCGAATGGATCGATGGCATTGCCCAGACGCTTTGACATCTTCATTCCGTTCTTGTCAAGAACAAGACCGTTGGAGATTACTGCCTTGTATGCAACAGAGTCGAACACCATTGTTGCGATAGCATGGAGTGTGAAGAACCATCCACGTGTCTGGTCTACACCCTCGGCAATGAAGTCGGCAGGATAGCATGTGCGAGCGTCGAACTCGTCCTTATGTTCGAAAGGATAGTGTATCTGTGCGTATGGCATGGCGCCGCTGTCGAACCAAACGTCGATGAGGTCGAGTTCGCGCTTCAGTTCGGCACCGCTCTCACCAACGAGAGTGATATTGTCAACGTATGGACGGTGCAGGTCAATCTTGTCGTAGTTCTCCTGACTCATATCGCCTGGAACGAAGCCACGCTCCTTGAGCGGGTTGCTCTGCATTACGCCAGCAGCAACTGCCTTCTCAATCTCGTTATAGAGTTCTGCAACACTGCCGATGCAGATTTCCTCACGTGTTTCACGATTACGCCAGATTGGCAATGGAGTTCCCCAGTAACGGCTACGTGAGAGGTTCCAGTCGTTAAGGTTCTCAAGCCACTTGCCGAAACGTCCGGTACCGGTTGATTCAGGTTTCCAGTTGATGGTCTTGTTAAGTTCCATCATACGTTCCTTGGCAGCAGTGCTGCGGATGAACCAGCTGTCGAGTGGATAATAGAGGACAGGCTTGTCTGTACGCCAACAGTGTGGATAGTTGTGTACGTGCTTCTCTATCTTGAAGGCTGTACCCTCCTCCTTCATCTCGATGCAGAGAATAACGTTGAGGTCCATCTCCTTCTGAGCTGCCTTCTCGTCGTACTTGCCACCCTGATTAAACTTGGGGTCGTAGGCATTCTTGACGAACTGCCCCTGATGCTTTGCATAAGCTTCTTTGTTGACACAGAGTTCGTAGAACGATGCATCCATATCCTCTGGAAGGAAATACTTACCTGTAAAGTCAACCATTGGGCGTGTGTCGCCAGCCTTGTCGATTACGAACAGACTTGGTATGCCCGCATCCTTGGCAACCTTGGCATCGTCGGCACCGAAAGTTGGTGCTATATGAACGATACCGGTACCATCCTCGGTAGTTACATAGTCGCCGGGGATGACACGGAATGCTTCTGCCTCCTTGGCAACGACCTTGTTGTCTTCAATAGCACATGGCTTAACCCAAGGCATGAGCTGGCTGTACTTCGTACCAACAAGGTCGGTACCCTTGCCACGCCAGATAATCTGCAGAGGAGTCTCATTGCCCTCCTCGTCCTTGACTGGCTGGAAGTATGCGCTAAGTCTGCTCTCTGCAATGACGTAGACTGCCTCTTCGTTGGTATATGGGTTGTTGCCCTTTACTGCCACATAGTCTATCTTAGGACCGACACAGAGAGCGGTGTTAGAAGGAAGAGTCCATGGTGTAGTTGTCCAAGCCAGGATATAAACCGGCAGAGTGACATCCTTCAACTCGGCAATGCTGTGCTCGCTCACTGCAAACTGTGCAGTGACGGTTGTATCCTTAACGTCGCGATAGCAACCGGGCTGGTTGAGTTCGTGGCTCGAAAGACCAGTACCTGCTGCAGGACTGTATGGCTGAATGGTGTAACCCTTATAGAGAAGATTCTTCTGATAGAGCTGCTTAAGCAACCACCAGAGCGACTCGATATACTTATTGTCATAAGTGATGTATGGGTGCTCCATGTCAACCCAGTAGCCCATTTTGTGGCTGAGGTCGGTCCACTCGCTTGTGAACATCATCACATTCTGGCGGCACTTCTGGTTATACTCCTCAATAGAGATAGTCTTGCCGATGTCCTCCTTGGTGATGCCGAGTTCCTTCTCAACACCAAGCTCAACAGGAAGTCCGTGAGTATCCCAACCAGCCTTACGGTTTACCTTGAAACCGTTCATGGTCTTGAAACGGCAGAACGTGTCTTTGATAGAACGTGCCAGAACGTGGTGAATACCAGGATGTCCATTAGCAGAAGGAGGACCCTCAAAGAATATGAATGAAGGACAGCCCTCACGCTCTGTTATACTTCTGTGGAAGAGGTCTTCCTCGTCCCACTGAGCCAACACTTCCTTGTTAACGTCCGAAAGGTTGAGCTTGTTACGGTCAGCAAATTTCTTAGTCATATATTTATTGTTTTTAAACTCTTGTTTAAAGCGTGCGCACAATCATACAGCACACTTGAAATGTGTGAACCACGAACGAAGCACTGTCGCAGGACATGCAGAATGAACGCAGCACACTTTAGTGTGCAAAATTACAAAAAAATACGATAAGAAACAAATAAATACTTTGCAAGCTGACATTTTTGAATCGAACAGAACACCATACCAGCATAACAAGGCGAAAATAGACAAAAAAAACTGCGTGAGTGTTGTACCCACGCAGTTTTTTTATAAGTTTCGCAAGTTTTAGAAGTTAACAGTAGTTATCAGACAAATGCATTGGCCTTTAAAGAAAAGTTCAAATGTCCGCTAACTCCGGTTAACTTCCGCTAACTTCCAAATCAATAACCGATCTGGCTGTTCTGACCTGTCCAGTGAAGGAACCAGTTCTTCTTGTCTGCGAGCTTGCTGGCAGAACTTGTACGCTTGCTGATAGGCTGAACCATGTACTTGTCGGCATCGTTGAACCAAAGAGCACGGCGCATCAGGTCGTAGTAGCGGTTACCCTCGTAGCAGAGTTCGAGCGCCTGCTCGTCAAGAATAGCCTGGTCTACTGTCAGCTGCTCATTGTCGATGAATGACTTGTTGCTGTAAGCAGCGTTGTACCATACACGGTAAGCATCGAAGAAGGTGTTCTGACGAGCCTCATATGCAGCAACATCAGCATTGTACACCTCGTCCACTTCAGCAATCTTTGCATTGTATGCCTCGAGTGCAGCCTCGTATTCAGGAACTGTAACGGTAAGGTAAGTATTGTACTTAGCTACAGAGTCGTTCTTGACATAGTTATTGTAACGATTCTTTGTGTACCAACTGTTGAGCTCCTTATAAGTGTCCTCGTCAACTACAACGTTGCCGTATTCATCCCATGTAGAAGGCTTCTTGACGGTTACGATAGTTGGCTTATCCTTTTCTGAAGGATAGTTGTAGTCTGCCTTGTCTGGCATCTTGCCTACAAGAGAAGCCTCTGCGTATGGGAATGCTGTAGAATCGACAGTTGCCAAAGGAATGTAGTTCTTGTTGAGGAACGCAAGACCCGAACCGCGAGAATGGATACCCAACATGTTGACCTCGGAAGCTGAACTGCGGATTACAGGTACATAAGCTGCAGTCACGCCAAACTCGTCGGGAACGGTTGTATAACGCTCTGCGTATGCAACGAAGGCATTCGAGTTGAAATCGAAGTACTTGATAAATGCCTGGTCCTCATCAGAAGTGTAGAAAGGAAGAACCTCTGACTCAATGACGATATTGCTGAGACCCATAGTGAGAATCTGACGAGCAAAACGTGGATAGCCTGCATAGTTCAGAGCCTCAGCAAGACGGAGGTAAACCTGAGAAGCACGGTAAATAGATATATGCTGGCTGTTGTGCTTGCTTATAGACTGAACGTCGTACTCCTTAGAGTTGTACTTGGTAGCAGTTGTAAAAAAGTTCTGTGAATAACGAAGGTCGCCATAATAACCATGTTTCAGGTCATCGTCAGAGAACTTGTCCTTAGTTACCTCTATGGTATCCTTGTACATGTCGTAGTCGACATATGTCTGTGCCTGTGACAACTCCTTCAACTGGTCAGAAGGAGAAATGCTTGCCTCCTTGAGATCTGTCACAATTGTTGTATTGTAGAGGTTACGCAACTCGTTGTAGTAACCCTCGGCAGCAGCAGAGTCCATAGGAATCTTTGTGATATCCGAGCAGTACTTGCTACCCCATGCTGATGAATAGGTAGATGTACTGCTTGACCCCATATGGAACTGGTTGTTGGTAAGTGCTGATGTAGACCAGTATGAGCGGTCGGTCAGAGTGAAGAGGTTAGACTTGCCGTTGAGGTCCCAAACGATATAGTCGTAGTAACTCTTGGCAGCCTGCTTAGCAGCCTCTTCTCCACTACCTTTGCCCATGCAAGCTGCCTTATAGAGATAAAGGTCGGCTGTGACGAGCTGTGTTGGGAAGAACATCATCTGTGGGTCAATGGTGATCTTGTCAGCGATGTTGCCATAGTCAGGATACTCATGACCGTAGTATGGCTTGAGGTCGTCGATAAAATAATCGCAGATTTCCTGGATGCCACAGAGAGGATAATCCATCTCGCTCTGGTTCTGGGTGACGATTGGCTCTGTCACCAGGGGCACCTTGCCGTAAGCAAGAACCAACTGAAGGTAAACCCATGCACGGATGCTGTGAACCTGAGCAATCTCGTTAGCGAAATAATACTCATTACGATTGGCATTACCAGCCTTCTCGTTAACATGAGCAAGATAGTAGTTACAGTTGTTGATTACTGCATAGTAGTCGCGTGGAAGATTATACATATTTTTGTCATCCTCGCCAGTGACGTCGGCTGTAAACTCACTGAGGTTCTTGAGGTCAATATGCGCATTGCTGTTAACCTTGACCAGATCAGCGCGCACCTCGCCAAGAAGGTTGTTGCGAACGGCTATCGCCTGTACCTTGTTCAGAATACCGAGCACGTAGGTAGCAGTATCGGCTGGTGATGAAATATCTGAAGGATACACAACATATTCGTTTCCCTTGTCAAGCATGTCTTCGCATGACGTTGTGACACCGAGAACAGAACCCGCCATCATCAGGGATAAAAAGAATTTATTTAGTTTCATAATAATTGCGATTTTCGTTTTTCGAATTACGAATTATCTATTATGCCAGAAGCAATATTAGAGGTTGATACGAACACCAATGTTGAAACTGCGTCCCTGTGAGAGAAGACCTGCGTCGATGCCCTGATAGAGGACGCGGTTGCTCATTGAGAACTCAGGATCTGTGCCAAGGTAGTTGGTGAGAGTGAACAGGTTGTTGCACTGACCCCAAACGGTAATACCCTGGATGTAGGTGTTGTTGATAGGAAGCTTGTAGCTCAAAGTAAGAGTCTTGAGACGAAGGTAGCTTGCATCCTCAATCCAACGGTCGCTGAAGCGGCTGTTGCCCATTGGGTCACCGTAGGTAGCCTTTGGAACGTCAGTAACCTGACCTTCGGTAGTCCAACGGTTAAGCATTGCTGTAGTCTGGTTCATGAAACGGCTTCCACTCTCCAACTGCTGACGCATATAGTTGAATGCATCGTTGCCAAGACTGTAAGTGAAGTTTGCATCAAGTGTAAGGTTCTTCCAGCTCAGTGAGGTATAGAAGTTACCGTAGATGTCTGGTGTAGCGTCGCCAATGACTGTGCGGTCCTTCTCGTTGATCTTGCCGTCACCGTTAAGGTCAGCAAAACGAACGTCACCAGCACCGAAATATGTTCTGGCACCTGTCTCGTCCTCGATGTAGAGGTTGGCTGCCTTTGCCTCCTCGGATGTCGAGTAAACGCCGTTGGTGCGGTAGCCGTAGAACTGGTTGATAGAGCTGCCTATCTGGCTACGTACAGTTGCACCATATACCTCTGTATCCATGAATGACTTGTTGTCAGGAAGAGAAGTCAACTCGTTTACATAGTGACCTACTGTAAGACCTGCTGTCCAGTTCCAGTCCTTATGATTAACAAGGTGAGCATTTACTGTTACATCGAAGCCCTGGTTCTTGAGCGAACCGCCGTTGCTCCAGTTGTAGTCAAGACCACTGAGGTAACCGAGTTCCTGTAATGTCAGCAAGTTGTCGGTCCATGAGTGGAAGTAATTGAACTTGACACCAAGACGGTTGTTGAGTGTGTTCATCTCGAAACCAGCATTGAAACGCTTTGTTGTCTCCCACTGCAGCTCGGTGTTACCAATGTTTGCAAGGCTGAGACCAGGAGCACGATTGAGGAACATACCGCTCTTGAAGTAGCTGCGGTAAGCATCGAAGTTGATGTTGTCGTTACCACTCATACCGAAACCAGCATTGAACTTCAAGTAGTCAATACCCTTTACGTTGAAGAACTTCTCGTTGCTTGCAACCCATCCAGCCTGGATGCTTGGGAATACACCCCATACAACAC
This sequence comes from uncultured Prevotellaceae bacterium, assembly GCA_945833925.1. Classification (GTDB taxonomy): domain Bacteria; phylum Bacteroidota; class Bacteroidia; order Bacteroidales; family Bacteroidaceae; genus Physcousia. The sequence continues at coordinate 16,806 of CAMAFX010000034.1, read as the reverse complement.
CGCACATCTTCAAACCGCTCTTCACGTCGCGACCGAACTGTGAGTTGCTCTCGACTGCGAGGTCACCCTGCAGATAGTAGCGGTTAGCGAAGTTGTACTCAGCCTGAGCATACCAGTTGAGGTCAGCCCAGTTGTCGCTGGTACCACCAGAAGTCTTGTCGCTTGAACCACCGATGTTTGGAGTCTTGTCGTTACCAGTATTGTAACCGTGCTGAGTATTCAAAGAATAACCCTCGTTGATGAAACGGAAGCCACCCATCAGGTGGATGTTGTGACCCTTGTAATTGTTTCTCCAGTCGATACGTGTATCACTGTTGATTGTGTTCTGCTTTGCATACTGTGAACCTATCTCGTTCTCTCTTGTACCCTGAAGAGATGATACATAGTAGCTTGGCACACCATTGACAGGAACATAGTACTTCTCGTTTGTATTAATAGCAGAGTAAGAGAACATCTCGCTTACGAAGAGGTGCTTGTTGATCTGATACTTTGGAGTAATGGCAATGTTGAAGTAGCTGTTGTCGAAATAGTTCTTGTTCTCGGCTGTACCATATTCCTGGATAGAAGCAGGGTTAGCGAGACGGTAGTTAGCAGAAGCCAGCTGGCTCACCTCGTCGAGGTAGTCCTCGTCGACGATGTCAGTATGGTTGCTGTTGATAACACCGTTAGCGAAAGAATAAGGACTCAGCATAGGGCTCTTCGCCATTGCAAGGAAGTTGGTGCTGGTAATAGACTTATCGTCATAACCTTCAGGAGCACCAGTGTCAAGAAGCTTGCGTGTCTGGTTGGTATAAGTTGCATCGAACGCCAAGGTCAGAGCCTTAGTGATAACGATGTCGGTGTTGAAACGAACATTCAGACGGTTGAGGTTATTCTCCTTCAACACGCTGTTGTCCTTGGTGTAACCAACAGAGAGCATGTACTTGGCAATGTCGTCACCACCCTGAACACTCAATGCATAGTTCTGAACCATAGACTCGGTATAAACCTGATCAGCCCAGTTGGTGTCATTGTTGTACTTGTTGAACCAATAATAGTTAGGGTCAGCATTCAGGAACTTGAAGTTCATTGCATTGGTTCCTGTCGACTGAAGAAGACCAGACGCATAGTTCTTGTACTGCTTTCCGTTCATCATGTTGTACATCTTTGGAGTCAGCTCAACGCCCATGTTGACAGTAGCGTCGATGCGTGTTGCCAGCGAAGTACAACGCTTGGTCTTGATGACGATAACACCGTTTGCACCCTTGCTACCATAGAGAGCAGTACCATTGCTGACAACCTCGACGCTCTCGATGTCGGCAGGGTTGATGTTTGTAAGAACGTCGTTATAATAACCAGAGTGGAGCATCTCGCGTCCGTACTGCTGATTGAGGATAACACCGTCGAGAACAATCAGAGGCTGTGAGTTGCTCTGCAGAGAGTTCACACCACCGATGTTCATGTAGTTACCTACACCCGACAAACCGCTTCTCGCGATAGTACGAACTGCACCACCCATCTGAGCACCAATCTCTGATGTGATGTTGCGTGCAGAAGAGAACTCGAACGAGTTGGTTGAGATGTGGCCTGAGATGTTATCGTCGGCAGTGTAGCGAACGTTACCCTTATCGCTCTGCATGATAATATCGCTCAACTCACCACTCTTGTTCAAGCCAACACGAGCTGTGTTGAAACCTGGAATTGTAATGTTGATGGCACTACTGTAGAGGGGAACCTGCATGGTGAATGTACCATCCTCCTCGGTCAGTGTAGAATAACCCTCGCCTGCTACAGACTGAACCAAAACACCAGCCAAAGGAGTTTTGTCCTTCTGGGCAAGAACACGACCAGTGATGGTGCGTGTATCCTCCACCTTCTTAGCCTTGCGAACATGTGTCACTACGGCAGTCTCTTCCTGAACGGCATCATCTTCGGTCTGAGCAAACACACCAAGAGGTGAAGCCATCAATACTGAGAGACATAATATATTTATATTCTTCATCTTCTTTTATTTTTTTCTGTTAGCTTCCAACAAATCATCATTGAACGCATCGAGATCGTCAGCTGCTTCCTCAGCCTCCTTCTCAGTCTCGAATGGAACAAGAATAATCTCGTTAAGACTCAATGTACGTGTGTAAATCTTGTCGGCTGAACTTGAAGGTCCGAAATGGAGGAACTTCAGTTTCACTGTACCCTCCTCCAAGCCTACGCTTGAATATGGGAACTGAACAGCTTTCTGAATCAAGATTGTATCAACCTTAGTTGCGCTTGCCACGTAGCAACGGTTATTGTTGCTCTGCTTCAGGATGACGTTAACATTGTCGACACCCTCTGTATCAGCTGTGATTGGATGAGGATTGTTGTAGTAAGTCTCACTTGTCGGGAATTTGCCATCTGCCTTCATGATGCGGTTTGAAACACGGAACCAGCATGGAAGATTGTTGTTAACGTTTGGTACAGTAACAACGTAGATGTTATAGTAGCAACCCGAGAGAACGTTAGGAAGTGTGTACTCGAGATTGACATCCTTTCCAGTCTTTGGAGTTACCTGAACATACTGATACTCCTTCCACTCGTCAACCTTAACATCGCCATTCTCATCCGTAGTGTAGCGATATGGTGCCTGGTAGATACGTGTTGAAACGTTCATTGTCTCCTCGTTGCTTGAGTTGCGTGGAATCTCATAGTAAGAAGCGTAATAAGCCTCTACATCCTTACGTCCGAAGAATGTTGACTCGGAAGAGATTGTACCTTTGTCATCAACATAGATGAAACCATTTGAGCACTCAATCTTCTTCAAGCCAGCGAAGATGGTGTTTTCTGGATCGTAGTAGACATTCTGGCGAGGATTGTGCTTCTGGCGCTCCACATACATGGTGTTGCAGATAGAATCCTTGTTACCCATCACGTAGTCGCGGTTGTATCTCCAGTCACGGCTTGTGTTGAAGAAGCGACCTTCGATGATACGACGCTTCACGTTGGCATCTGCCAGAGAGTCGTACTTGTTTACGTTAGGATTGTAATTATAATAGGTGCTGTACTTCTTATACAAATCCTCCCAAACCTTGTTTGTCGGAGCAATCATTGTGTAGACAGAGTCCTCACGCTGAATGAATCCATAATGAGAGAGAATGTCGTTGGTAAGAGTAGTAACAGAGTCGAGGTAAACAGTCTTACCGTCAACGATACCACCAGCTACCGAAGCCTTTTCGTCGAGCTCGTACTCATCGAAGAACTTGATGAAGTTAGAGAGACTGTCGAGAACCTTCTTCGACTGGTCTACATACTCACGAACATTTGGGAAGAAGTTCTGCTTGTTCTCAGTCTTGTAGAGGAGACCATTGTTGCACAACACTACGTCAACAATCTTGTTCTCATCAGCACCACTGATGGCAGAGAGAGTACCTGTTGTGCTGTTTACACCCTTCATCCACATGTACTTCTTGTTAAGCATCTTGATGGTGTCGTTAGTCAGAGAAGACAGAGACTGAGTGTAGAGAGAGATGTGGTTCTGCAGGAACTGTGTGATTGCCTTGTTATCCTCCTGCTTCAAGCCCTCTTCAACATCCTTCTTATAAACAGCGATGATGCTGTCTGCCTGATCGGAAGTCAGTCCAACAGGTGCCCAGATGGTCAGCTGCTGAGGAGAATTCAGCAGATCCTCAGCGCCTATTTCCTTAATAACTCGTGCAAAATTTGCCAGGTCAGGATCCTTCTGTATGTTCTGAAGAAGACTTGGCTGGTCAGCCATACCGCCATTGTTGACATCATAATGACTGTCCCACGTGTCGGTACACGCCGACCAGAGCAGAGGAGCTCCGGTCAGCAGTGCAACCGCCATATATTTTGAAATCTTATTCTTTTTCATAAAATTATGCATTATATTATAATTGTGATGCATTCTGAATTATGAACTGTATACTGCGAATTGCTAAAGCCAGGAATTAATAGTCATCCTCGGCCTTACCCTCGCCTTCTACACCGTACACACTCTTTGGTACAAGTTCGATATAGTCGAGCATGGCAACACAGTTCTCGTCACCCCATACCTTGCGTATTCGGATGGTGTGCTGCTTGTTCTCGTCGAGTGTGGCAGTACAGAGCACATAGCGAACAGTGTATCCACCACCACCATTGTTACAGAAGTAACTCTTGGCAGCGTTGGCACCATCCTTGGTACCCTCGGTAGTGAAGTTGAACACACTGCGTGGACCGTGATACCATCCAAGGTTGTGCATGTTCTTCTTAGCCTGCTCCCACTCTTCGGTATTAGTTGTATAGGAACCGTTTGTCAAAGCAAACCAACCTGTACGGTCAACAAAGTTTGTGTTACGCATATCGAATGGAATACCCTGCGACTCACCATCAAGATAGAACTGACAGATACCACGGCTACCCATAGCACAGAAACCAAGACGAATCTGGTATGTACCACTTGGAACACTTGGCAGATTGAAAGTAATATCGTAGTTTGTTGCAGATGTCAGGTTGAACTCGTCACCCTGATAGCTCCAATATGTATTGTGCTGGCTCTGGAAGAGGAACACACCGTCGTCGTTAACCTTAACATTATCAAGATAGCCGTTGGGGAACCAGTAGTTAGGACTGGTGACAGTCTTGTCGCCATTGTCCGAATCAGCAATCTTGTTGTTGGTACGACCGTCGCGTATATTGTTGGTCATCAACTCAGGGAACAGATAATAGAGGTCTGTACGAAGACGAGTGTTGAAAACGTCACGCTTTGTCACCTCTCCGAAATCAGCCAAACCATCGGTCAGGTAGTAAACACCGTTAAGACCCTCGTTGGTATAACCCTCAACCTCACGCTCAACGTGAACACCAGGAAGAGAGAAGTAGCCTCTACTCATATCACCACGGTTCAGATAGAGGTCGTTACGTTTGTCGTTTTCACCCTTTCCGATGTAACGGCTAACAGTAAGACGGTCAATCTTGATAGTTGTAAGAGAGTCGAGTGTAGAGTACCACTCTGTTGGGTTAACCAATGTTGTCTCGATGGTACAGATAGTTGTAAGGTTGTCGTAGAGACCCTTGCAGTTCAGGATGTTGTAACCGATGAGACGACGGAGTGGAGAACGCCAGTCCTTCAACTTGTCAGCATTGGCAGGATCGTTGACATCGAGGTCCTCTCCGCCATAGATGCTCTTGGCATAGTCGTAGAAAGTCTGAAGGTCGGTGATTCCGTACTTGCTCTGAAGAACATCAGTAGGACAAGCGAAGACCGTGTAACCATAGTTCTTGGTGTCTGGCAAGTGGCAGTAGTCAATCTGGCTACCAGTGTATACATGCTGCACCTCATACTTGTCAGGATTCCATTTAGCATCCTTGATACGTCCCTTGATATACTGAGAGATACCTACAGCATCCATAGCCTGGCAGAAGAGAGAAATATTATCGTTCTCCTCCATAAGGTCAACGACAGTTGCATTAGAAGAAGAAAGCACCGCGTTGATAGGCTGGATGATACCATTCTCTACAGAGTCGTTAGCCAACTCAGGGATGACGTAACCGCTACGGTTGAAACGATGGGTAGGCTTGATGTCTTCCTTGCCCTCAACCTCGAGAGTATCGGTTGTGTACTTGTTTTCATCATACTGGAACGCTTCCTGAATCTGAAGGTAGCGCTCGTTCATGTTAACACTTGGCAATGATGTTGTACCGGCAAAGTCTGTGGTGTTGTACATACGACCGCTTACGAGGTGTGTACGTGCAATGGTGTCACAGATGTCAGCAGGAATATCGCTTACGCTGGCATAACCGTTCTCCTTGAGGAAAGCGTCAACAGCATCATTGTTTGGTGCAAAGCAGGTGTACTGACCATATGTAGAAATAAGGTCCATAAGATTCACGCCACGCTGGCTGTTCTTTGCACGATTTATAATTTCAGCAAATTCACTGTACTCGGAATGAGACTGCAGATAGTCACTCATCATCTCACCTGTGAAAGTGAAATAGCTTTCGGCAGCAATATCATCCTTACATGATGTAGTTGAAAGTCCTACAACAGAGAGACATCCAACAGCTAGCCACATATAGATATTTTTCAATACTTTCATAGCTTTACTACATTAATTGGTTGATGCATAGTTACCATCTTCATCATCACTTCCGTAATAAGGCTTCTGGTTGAGGTCCTTATTCTTGCGAACCTCTTCCTTATGATAAGGCCAAAAGAGAGACTCGTAGTTAGTGAACAATGAATTAGAACTTGTGGAACTACCCTTGGCAGAAACACGGTTCTTGATAGCTTCTGTATTCTTGTCGCGATGGCAAAGACGGAGAAGGTCGAACCAGCGCTTGCCCTCGAACATAAGCTCTCTGCGACGCTCCTTGAGAACGAGTTCCTCAAGACTTGCCTTCGTAGAATACTTGTTTACATCCAATGCATAAGTGTTGTTTGAAGTGTTTGGTACCATGTTGCTACGACGGTTGACAGTCCAAATGATGTAGAGAGCACGCTTGAGGTTATCGTCGATGCCTGTACTTGTTGGATTGCCTTCCTCGTCATAGGTAACATTCTCCGAACCGAGCTCTATCAATGCCTCTGCCTGCATCAGCATTACGTCGGTGAGACGATAGAAGATGAAGTTGCGGTTTGAGAGAGTTGACATACTAAATGTTGGCTTGAATGGAAGAGTCAAACCTGTAGATGCCTCAATGGTGACACCGGTATTAACATACTTTGCAATGTAAGCCTCTGTGTACTCGTTGGTAGAGAACTTAGAGTTGTAGAGGTTCTCGTAGTAACGTACATCATAACGATTCTCGAAGATAGAACCGTTGGTGTTGTTAACGATGTCTGTTACGATCTTCTCGTCAACAGCCATGAAACCCTCACCATTGTTACCTTCTGAACTAAAGTGATTGCCATAGAGTGCTGCCATAGCAGCATTAGCAAGATAGTTGCCATCGCTGCCGTCATAGGTAAATGCCAACTCGAAGATGCTCTCGAAACTGTTCTGGTTTCCACCGAAAATCTGGTCGAAAGTATTTCCGTAGGTATTACCACTGAAGCAAGGATACAACGGGAATCCCTTGGCGATACCATTGAAGTTGTAGGTATCCTCAGTATTCTTGAACAATACCGGGCTGCCACCACTCATGTTAACAACATTGGTGTACTCCTCCATGTACTGGTTGTACTTGGCATCGATAACCTTCTGACAATAGTCAACACACTTCTGGTACTGTCCATCCCAGAGGCAGAGGTCTGCCAGAAGAGCATAGATTGCATTCTGTGTTGCACGGTTGCAATTGCTGTTGTAGCGTGAGTTGCTATCCTTTGGATATGCCTTCAACGCATTGCCTACACAAGCCTCAAGGTCTGCAATAAGATTGCGTACAACAATGTCACCGCTGATAGCAGGCAAAGCAGGAATGTCGTCATCGCTCTGGATGGCTACAGTATAATAAGGTATGTCCTTGAAGGCACGTACCAGATAGAAGTAGCACAGAGAGCGGAGGAACGTACACTCAGCCTTTGTTGCAAGAACATCGGAAGGTGTGAATGTAGGGTCGTTCTCAGCAACCTCATCCGAACGGGTGATGATGATGTTACAGTTGTTGATAACATCATAGAAAGTTGTCCATCCACAGAACTCGTTTGAAGAAAGAAGGTCCTCTTTCAGTGTTCTGTCGAGGTTGGTGTAGGTTGAGGCATTCAGTCCCTGTACGATATTGTCGCAACGGGTCTCTCCCCAAACTACGCAACGACGGATGAATGCATCATTCTGCATTTTGACATACAGACCGGTAACCATCTGCTGGACGTCGGTCTTCTCGTTCCAGAAGTTGTCTTCCGAAACGAAGGTCTTTGGTTCGATAACGAGGAAATCACCACAACTTGCCAAACCTAAACAAGCTACGCCTGCCAAAGCCAAAGACTTTATATTTTTAATGTATCTTTTCATGTATGTAATCTCCTTTCATTAGAATTCAACGTTCAAACCGAAGGTCCATGACTTGCTACGAGGAGTCTTACTGTTGTCAGTACTGATACCCTCGCCACCGTAACCAATTTCAGGATCGACACCAGAATACTTGGTCAGGCAGAACAGGTTGTTAGCACTTACGTAAAGGTTAAGTCTGCTCATGTGCATCTTCTTGACAATTCTCTTGTCGAATGTGTAGCTCAACTGCAAGTAGTTAAGACGCAAGAATGTACCATCCTCAATGAAACGGTCGCTAATAAGGTTGTTATAGTTCTCCATATAGAAGCTACTCAAAGCACGTGGGATGCTTGTGACATCACCCTCCTTACGCCAACGGTAGTTGACTGCCTCGCTCTGGTTGTTGTTGGTGTTCATTGACTCCATGTTGAGACGTGCAAGGTTGTAGATGTCGTAGTCGATACGGTAGTTGAACTGAGTGCTCAATCTCCACTTGTCATAATGCAGTGTGAAACCGAAACCACCAGTCAGCTTAGGCAATGAGTTGCCAAGATACATAATATCGAGCTGGTTGATCTGACCATCGTGGTTAACATCCTCGTAGATAGCGTCACCGCCATCGAACTTAGATGTGTAAGAACCCTCCTTGAAGTTATAAACCATCTGGATTGGCTCGCCCTTCTCGTTGTAAACAACCTGGTTGTTGGCATTGAGAACGATAGGATATGTAATACCGTTGTCGATGTTCTGCTGAAGAAGTGCCTTACCCTCGTCGGTCTTGGCAAGACGCTCTGCTGTAGAATAGTTGTACTGGTAAACACCCTTGCTTCGGAAACCGTAGATAGAACCGAATGGGTTGTTCAACTGTACACGTTGCAAAGCCTGAGCATTCTTCAATGGGAATGCGCTGAGCTGAGTGTTCTTACCCTCGAGGATGATAGGATCCATCTCAGTAATGATGTTGCGGTTGTTAGCGAAGTTGATGTAGAAGTCCAGGTGGAACTTGCCCTTCTTCAGAAGGTTGTTACCATTGATGTTGAACTCCCAACCATTGTTCTTCATTCTACCATTGTTGATTACTGCCAAACCTCTCTGACCTGTTGCAGATGAAATAGGACCACCACCCATCATCATGTCGGTTGTGACACGTGAATAGAGGTCGAGTGCCAACTGAAGCTTATCCTTGAAGAAGTTCAGGTTGAAACCAAGGTTGTAAGAAGTAATTGTCTCACAGTTCATGTTGACGAGCTTCAAACCATCCGATTTGTAAGAGACAGAGCCGATGTACGATTTGTCCATGGAATACTTGTTCATATAGAGGTAGTCAGCACCAGGAGCATTGTGAACAACACCCCAACCTGGACGAACTGCCAACATTGAGATTTCAGCCTTCTCGCGAGCCCACTCCATAAACTTCTCGTCGATGATGTTCCAACGACCAGACAGTGAGTAAGAAGGCACCCAACGCTTGTTAGGACCGAGCTTGGTAGTACCATCCATACGTATTGTACCGAATACAGAGTACTTGCTCTTCCATGAATAGTGAGCATTGTACATGTATACAAGACCCTTCCACTGACCATAACCAGAACTCATGCCACTTACCATACCACCGGCAGATGGGTTGGTAACACCGCTTGGCAAACGGAATGCTGTTGTGCTCTGGCTGCTGTTAGAACCACTGGTCATCTCGAAACGTGCCAACATTGTCAAGTAGTTGTCTCTGTTCTTGAAATGAGGGATGTAGTTCAAGTCATGACGTGTGGTGAAGCTCAAACTCTTGGCACTGCTTGAAATAACGTTGTGAGTGTCGAGGAAGTTTGTTGTGCTCAATTCACGTGGATAATCCTTGTCGTTGTACTCGTTAGAAACGTTGATATAAATCTGACCGTTATATCTCAACTGATGATGCTCATCGTCAAGACCGAGGAGCTTATACTCAATCTCCAACTTAGGAATCAAGTTGTAAGTACGCTGGCTGAAGGTTGCAAGGTTAGCACTTGCGAGAAGGTTTGGATTGCCCTTCTGGTCGTCAAGCTTTTTGGTACCGCCAGCTGCAGTCTGCAGCATATAGTAGTAGTCGTCGCTTGGAACACCGTTCTGATACTCGTAGTATGGAGAAAGGTTAGGCATCTTTGTATATGCATAACCAAGAAGAGCATCGTAGTTACGGTCGTTGTCGGTGTATGTCAAAGCGAAGTCAGAGATAATCTTGATACGGTTGCTGACATAGTAGTCCAATGCCATACGTGTACTCAGACGGTTCATCTTCTGCTTGATGATGGTACCAGTCTCGTGGTCGTAACCACCACTGATACGGAACGATGCCTTGTCGCCACCACCCTTTACAGAGATGCTGTGGTTCTGGCGAAGACCGGTCTGCTTTACGAGGTCAACCCAGTCTGTGTTGTTATCGTACATGTAAGCTTCAGAGAAACCAGAATAGTCATAGTTCAACTCAGGGATGCTACCGTCATCATCGCTAAGGCGAGGATTGAAGTAAGCCTCCTTAAGCAACATGGTGTACTGGTCACCGTTCAGCATCTTGATACCGTTAGGCTGATAGGTTGCAGTCAACTTACCGCTGTAAGATACGGTAGCAGGGCCACGAGAACCACGCTTGGTGGTAATCTCGATAACACCATTAGCACCACGCATACCCCAGATAGCGGTAGCAGAAGCATCCTTCAATACCTTGATGTCGCTAATATCCTCGGTGTTGACCTTCAGCAACTCGGCAAACTTTTCATCAGTTGCAGTTGCAACATCGAAGTCAGTCAAATCGATGTCGGTTGCAATATTGCCGTTGACAACGATAAGAGGTTCGTTGCTGGTCAGTGTAGACACTGTAGAAGCACCACGAAGACGCATCTGGGTACCAGCACCAAGGTTACCTGAGTTGGCAACGATATCCAGACCGGCGATACGACCCTGAAGAGCCTCATCGACAGTTGTGATACCGAGACCCTCGAAATCGGCTGCCGAAATACCCTGAGCAGAGTAGCTGACCTCTCGGTCAGGAATAGCAAGACCACTGGTCTTTGCCATCTTCTTGGCCTTAATCTCGACATCCTTCATGGTAACGACATTGTCCGACATCTTAACCTTGAACACTGTCTTGTTGATAGGAAGAACCTGAGTCTTATAACCAGCATAGCTGATCTTCAACTTATTCTTGGAACTCTTTACAGACATGGTAAAGTTACCATTCATATCTGCTACGGCAGCGTTGATGATACGGTTGCTGCCATCAATCTCCTGAATGCTCGCACCTGGCAGAACGTCGAAATCATCCGACACTGTACCACTGATGCGACTGATCTGTGCACTTGCCATCTGCGAGATGAACAAGATACATATAAATAAGGTATATTTTAGTGTTTTCATCTCTTGCTGCGATTAAATGATTTGTGAGACTTTACACCAGAAGGAGCAGGATCGGGTTCGCCACCATTCAAAGGGTGCTTGGCAAGTATCTCCTGAACCTTGTTGTATACTGCTGGGTCATAGTAACAAGTCTTGCTTGGTACCAGAGGGGCATCAATCTGATGAAGTACTGCAAATGAAGATGAATAGATAGAAGAACAAGAAGTTCCACTCAGACTGTTGCCGTTGAAATAGTACTGGCGTGTCAGGATGTTGTGAAGATCATTGTTCTCGCTTACGGTGCGGACGTTACCACAATTGTCAGTAACAGTCATCTTGCCACCGAGCTGGTAGTCTACATACAGCTTGACGAAACGGTTAGTCGTTGTATCAAGACAAGCAGACTCGTATGGGTTGTGAGAGATGTCTACACCCTCTACATATACTGAGTTGTCCTGGATGTGGTAGGTTACGAAGTTAGAGATGACATCCTTCATGGCTGTTGCCTGAGCCTCGAGGAACTCCATGTCTGCCAAATCCTCTTCTGTATCCTCCCAAGTCTTGTCGTCGTCCAGACAGTTCTGGATGTCATCGATATCCTCCCATGTAGGAAGCTTGTGTTCGTCGATGAGTGCCTGTACAGACTCGTTTGTTGGAACGTAGATTGTGTAGTTGTAGTTATTCATGCTTGTGATAGCCATGTCCTGAGTTGCGTGGCTGCTTCCATCATTGTCCTTGATGTCAGGCATACCGTTGAGCAGAGATGCGAAAACAGAGAAGTATGGAGCGTTGTCCGCACTGTTCAATGCTGCATAAGGGCTGGTGAAGGTACTCATAAGAGGCTCATCGTCGATGATGTAGCTGCGACCGTTACCTTCCTCGCTCTTGTCATAAATCTCTGTTACAGGAACATAGTAGTTGCGCTCGTACTGGAATGAACCGGCAAGACCTGTTACAGTGTTGCCCGACCATTCAACTACGATAGGACCACCGTTCTTAGCTGTGTAGAACTTCTGACCAGGCTTAAACAGGCTGACAGCAAGCGAACTGTTGATGATATCCTTGAAGTGGTTGAACACATCGCCTGTAGAGTTTGTACTGGTAGAAGGCGTTGTACTGTAGTTAGTACTTGTAATCTGACCGCAACCGTTTGCATCGAGAGTAGTCCAGTCAACCAGAGGTGCTGTGGCTGCAATGTAGCCTGCATCGTTGACATAGAACTTATAAGCGACTGCTGTGCTCTCGCCCTTGGTGCTGGTACGGAAACGTGAAACTGGATCGTAGTACTTCTGGAGAGCCTTGTCAGTAGGAATGATGAAGCTGTAGTCGCTACCCATATTATTAAGGTATGCATAGAAACCTTCACCACCACTGGTTCTGTTATCGTTGTTTACAACTGTGTAAACGAGACGGAGGTCGTCGTTGGCACGGATAACGCAAGGATAGTATACACTTACGTACTCAGGAGCTACGTAAACCTTGTTTGTCTTATAGATAACACCGTTGCAAGCCCAGAGCACCTTCTCAACGTCGCTCTTCTCTACACCCATATACTCGCCGGCAGTGTTACTGATGTTGCCGAACTGGCTTGGAATAGAAGACTTCAGGTTAGAAAGCATGGTGTTCTGCAACAATGGGAGAACAACCTCGTCGGGAGCATTGTCCCATGCAGTTTCGCCAGGACCAGCAGTTGCGTAGCGCTCGTTGATATCCGAACCGTCCTCCTGAAGATACTTCATCAGAGCAGCATCGGTAGGAACGAGCATCACAGCAGCATCGTACTGATAGGTTGTTCCACTCTGGTTGTAAACACTGTAGCGGTTCCATCCTGGATCGAATGGCAACTGAGTGCTTACTGTCAAACCACCGTCGTTGTCATCGCGAGCTGTAAACTTGTGGCTGCCGTGGCTGTTGAAATAGCGCTTTACGTAAACGCTGTCCTCACCACCGTACTGACGCTGGTACTCATCAGTCATTGTCTGGCTGAATGAAGGATAGCTGAAACGGTCGAGCAGGCGATTGTAGATAGAGAAGTCCTTGTCGCTTGCAATGACGTTTGCCATATTGTCGAGAGGCAATGCTACGCCCTCGAGTACATGAATATAACCATTCTGGCAGGTAATGTCCTTCTCGGTAATAACCTTACCATTTACGAAGGCACCTGCGTTTGACTTAATCTCGCCATTTGTCATGAACTCAACATCCTCGCTTGTAATGTTGTTGATCTGCATGAACTTTGGCATAAAGTGAATCATACTTGCCACCTCGTCGTCCTGAAGCATGAGAATCTTCTCCTTGCCACGAACGCGGCTCCAGTAGTCAATCTGCTCGCCTGTCTTCGAGTCAATACGGATTGGGTTGATGACAGGGAACTTGTCGGCGTCAACAACAGGAACTGAGTCCATAATGTTCACCGAACTCTCTCGACGCATACAGCTTCCCTCGATTGGATCGGATGTTGCGGTCTTGCTTGGAATGTTACCGAGCAACTCAACGAGATAAGCACTGCTAATCATGTTAGCCTTGAACAAAAGCTTCTTCTGAGCTTCTGTCATCTGGTCGATGCTTGTGACGCCCCATGGATTGTTCTTGTAGAACTCCTTCCATGCAGCATCGTCAGCAACAAACAGAGTCTTGCTACCGGTCTTTGAAAGAACCGATGCGTAGTCCTCACTCTGAGCATTGATAAGCTTCAATGTCTCAGTGAAATTCCCGCGATTCTCGAGTTCCTGATAGATACTTTCTCCAAGCCAGGCTGGTGTGCCTGTAAGCAAGTCGTCAGAGCAACTTGTACATACAGCCCCAAGCAGGAGTACAGTACCAACGGTTCCGGAAAGGCGGTTCAGTCGTCGTTTCAGAATACTGTTTTTCATGTTTGAAAGTTTGTTAGTATTAATTGGTTTTTGTTAAATCTCTAAACGTTAACCGATTAGCGCACTCACGCATATACACGCACCACGCCAATGCACAAAGTTAAGACATTTTAATAAATCGTCAAAGTAATTTAACTCATTTTTTTGTGCAATTTGTTTAAAAGCAGAAAAACCTTATTTTTGTACGAAATGTACGGATTCGATGAGTAACGGCTTTACAAAACACAATAAAAACAGAGACAAAAATAACGAATTTGTTTTACACAAGAGCAAGCGTGACAGTGTGCCTGCCGAGAACAAGAAAAATACTGGTGCAGAACTTTAAAAAAAACTGCAGCAGAAGTTGGACAAGTTCTGCAGCAGTTTTTTCGGAAAGCTGGTACTGCTTTTTTCGAAAGCTGCAGCAGCTTTTTCAAGAAAGTAAGGCGATAAACGGAATACTGCGTATAAATACCTGTATAACAAGAGATTAGCAAAGAGCATAAAAATATTGCCAATTGCCAGCTTACTCCAAGCCTTTCTTAATAAAGAAGGCTCAAAAAATCATGGTCCAACAATAAAGGAAACCACGAAATATATTTACACCTTCTTAAAACTTATCTCTTGGTATTTCTCAAAAACCATTTGTGGACATATAATTGATAGAAAGCGAGTCCACAAACCATCAATGCCAAGGCAACCGAGTAATAGACCAAAGTGTCGACATCATTGAAGATACATGGCAGGAAGAATCCGACACAAAGGGAGGTCTCGAACACCAACTTGTAGGTAACCTGCGCACTGCCTCGTTCCGTATGCTTCGATACGGCTGTCAGGAAACTAAGCACACGGCCGGTAACATTTCCCACACCATAGCCTGTCAAGCACGAAGCCACGATAACCATTTTCTCGGCATCCTGATTGAGAAGCAGCAGGAAAGCACAAGCCAAAGCAATGAAGCCTGTAACGATTTCTGCACGAACATCCGCCCTGTAGAAAACCATAAAGTGCAGAGTAATGGAGACGACAAAGCCCAACAAAAGATACAGGAAGAACTGAGGATGCATGTTAAGCGCCATCTCCATGCCCATTACCATTGGAACAGGAAACAGGAGAATGACTAAAGGAACGGAATGGCGCAGCCAAAACCTATCAGTAGAGAAAACCTTGGTTCTCAACGGACTACGGAACGGCAACTCCAGTCTGGCAATGAGATAGACTGCCACGAAGGCACAGGCTGACGAGAGATACTTGAGATACTGCCACAATTCGGGCTGACGGGCAAGGATGCCAAGCGCCGGTCCGACAGCAAAAGCAAAGCGACAAACCCAGAAGTATATATAGGCAGCAACATCGCGACGTTCGCTGACAGTTATGTCAATTAAAATCGTACTACCAAGAGCCGTATGGAACAATGCGAACGCAGCTCCCTGAACCAGTCGGCACAAGGCTACAGCCCATA
This sequence comes from uncultured Prevotellaceae bacterium, assembly GCA_945833925.1. Taxonomy (GTDB): domain Bacteria; phylum Bacteroidota; class Bacteroidia; order Bacteroidales; family Bacteroidaceae; genus Physcousia. The sequence continues at coordinate 1,240 of CAMAFX010000034.1, read as the reverse complement.
CGGGAATGTGCAAGGTTGACAGCAGACTGACAACAAGCAGTATCAAGATAGAACGGAAACAGACCTTCTTTCTCGGATAACGATCGAGCAGATAACTGCTGACACAACCTGGAATGAAAAGGCCGATACAGAATATCAACATGGTCAGACCACTCTGTTGAAGGCTCATCTCCCCCTCCCTCTCAAGAAACGAGGGCCAGAATGGCATCAGCATATATACAAGCACACTGACACACAGATTAATCAGTATGACACGCCAGAAATTCAGCGACCTTAACGAACTATGCACAATAAAATAGGTAGATTGTGAGAAATATCAATAACACTCGTTCTCGTTGGGGAAGTCACCACTCTTCACGTCAGTAACGTACTGACCGACAGCGTCGATAACAACCTCGGCAAGATTAGCATAATGACGCAGGAACTTTGGCTTGAAACCGTCGTTCAGTCCAAGCATGTCCTGACCAACGAGAACCTGACCGTCCGACGCACCGGCACCGATACCGATAACAGGAATATAGAGTTCCTCGCAGACTCTCTTGCACAACGAGGCAGGAATCTTCTCGAGAACAATGGCAAAGCAACCGGCATCCTGCAGCAGATGAGCGTCACGAACCAGCTTCTCTGCCTCAGCCTCCTCCTTAGCACGTACGGCATAGGTGCCGAACTTATTGATACTCTGAGGTGTGAGACCCAAATGACCACATACAGGTATGCCGGCATTGAGGATGGCCTTCACTGCGTCAATAATCTCTTCTCCACCCTCAAGTTTCAGGGCGTCGCAATGACTCTCCTTCATGATGCGGATAGCATTTGTGACTGCCTCCGTGGCACTGACCTGGTAAGAACCGAAAGGCATATCGCAGACAACAAGTGCACGCTTCACTGCCTTCACAACACTCTTGGCATGATAAATCATCTGATCCACCGTCATTGGGAGCGTCGTAAAATTACCTGCCATGACATTGCTGGCACTGTCTCCAATAAGAATACTGTCTACTCCGGCTGCATCGATAATGCGTGCCATTGTGTAGTCGTAAGCTGTCAGCATTGCAATCTTCTTGCCCTGCTGCTTCATTTCAATCAAGCGGTGCGTGGTTACTTTGCGCGCATCTTCAACAAGATAACCTGCCATTTTTCTATTCTTTACTAATTATGAAATGTCTGTTTTTAATTTGCTGTTGCAAACTTCGGGGTGCAAAGGTACTAATTCGTCGCTTAAAAACCAAATCTTTTACTG
>CAMAFX010000033.1 GCA_945833925.1 uncultured Prevotellaceae bacterium | reverse complement strand
TACACACGCGCAATATGCGCAGGTTGCGCATCATTATTTTTCAAGTCCCGATGCGTGACTTTCGGGGTGCTCGGCAGAGTGTGCCGGAAGGCATTTTCGGGTGTTTTTATATACGTAGTATATAAGGGAGCATTTTCAAAATAAAAATAAGCCCAAACGTGTCAAACTATTTTACTTTTTTTGGCGGTTTCAAAATTTCTCCTTACCTTTGCATCAGATTCAGAAACAGCCGCTCTGAACCGAGAGACAAACCCAATTATTAACCCACCAAAACCACCAAAAAACTATGGGACAGATTCTTTACGTAAAGGTGTTGAAGCGCAACCTTCAGAACCTTGAACAGCCAGACAAGACTTATGCACAGAGTCAGGCACGCAACGAGTACGACATCAACGCTCTGGCAAAGCACATGACCGACCACGGCAGCACCTTCAGCCGAGGTACGCTGGCAGCAGTTATCACCGACATGGTAGACTGTGTGAAGGAACTCATCACCGACGGCAACATCGTCCGTCTGGGCGACCTTGGAACCTTCAACGTCACTCTCTCCAGCCATGGCGTATGCGAGAGCGTCGTGGATGAGATTACAGGCGTGAAACCCGTCTTCTCCGCAGCCGACATCACCGACGTACGCCTCCGCTTCACCCCGGGCAAGTACTTCGAGAAGATGATTGACAACTGCACCTTCCAGGAGACTGAGACACACGAGGCTCGTCAGGCACGCCTCAAGGAGAAGCAGACCATGCGTGCGGAAGGCAGCGACGGTGGCGGCAGCACCAAGCCCGACGGCGGCGGCAGCACCAAGCCCGACGGTGGCGGCAGCGGCGGTGACCAGGCAGTTGACTAAAGCCCCCTCCCCGACCACACAACCCTCCCCCCTTAGTGGGCGAGGGTTGGTTTTCCTCAAAAACCTCATTTTTTAACTTTTAAATTTCCACAGCCATGACCGATGAACGTCGCAAACAGATGGTTAGTTTTCTTTGGAAACTCTTTACTGCAATCATTGCTGCACTTTCCGGTTCGTTGGGTGTTTCCGCAGCCACCCACGCCATCCAGCCTCTCATAGGCTAAGCAGCAGGCATTCCACTCACCAATCAACCGAAAGAGAGAGGACACCACGCAACGAGGTGTCCTCTTTCTTTTTTTTATAAATTTACGACAAACAGACAAACAGACAGTTTAAATATTTGCTAAGATTGATTACTTGCCGAGAGCCTTGTTCAAAGCATTAGAAGCCGCCTTCTGAACAGCTTCGTTTGCTTTCTGCTGTGCCTCGTTAACCTTCTGGTTAGCCTTCTGCTGTGCAGCATTAACAGCCTCGTTTGCCTTGGTCTGAGCCGAGGTAACTGCCTCGTTGGTCTTGCTCTTTGCTGTCTCGACAGCTGCATTTGCCGCCTCTGTGGCTTTTGCCTTTGCACTCTCTACGGCTGCGTCAGCTACGCCCTCTGCTGCCTCCCTGGTGTCAGAAGCAAGTGCGGTAGCAGCAGAAAGTGCTGTCTGGAGGGGAGTGGCGTCAATGCCGGCACTCTGCAGCTTCTCTGTTGCATTTGTAATATACTTGCCTACTGTCTCGGCATATGCCTTTGCAGCCTCGGTGTCTCCCTTCTCGACGAGTTCCTGAATCTTGGTCTGTACCTGTGCCAGGACGGTCTGAACCTTTGTTGCATCGCCCGACTGCAAAGCCTCCTCAATCTCTGTGGTTGCTGCAGCCGCCTCTGTGGCTGGAGTCTGCTCCTCGTCTACTGCTACTTCCTCAACAACGATCGAATCCTCAACTGCCGTTCCCTCTGCCTGCTTTCCGCATGATGTGAATGTGATTGCAGAAAGTGCCATTACACTGAAAAGAATCTTTTTCATAATTGTTTTTGTTTGGTTATTACTATTGTTACTTTTTTACCATCAATCCCCATGAACCACACAAAACGACACATGGTCCGCGCACACTGGCGCAATAAGCCCGGCAGGAACGTATCCCTTTGAGAAAGCCTACCCATGTTCGCCTTGCGGCATGCAAATATACCACTTTTTTCATTTTTCTGTCTGTAAAAACATATTTTTAACTAAAAATTCATCATATAAGCATCAATATTTTGTAACTTTGTCATCGTACAAACGAATACAAGAGAAGAACTATGGAAAAAAAACAATACGACATTATCTGTATAGGACATCTTACTAAGGACAAGATAGTAACCCCCGAGAAGGAGGTGTACATGCCGGGCGGCACGTCATACTATTTCTCGCACGGCATAAACAACCTCGACACGACAGCGGTACGCTATAAACTTGTAACATCGCTGGCAGAGGAGGACATGAAGCCGGTGGAGGAGATGCGCGGACTGGGTATCGAGGTAGACGTGATACCGAGCAGAAACACCGTGTTCTTCGAGAATATCTACGAGGCAGACCAGAACAAAAGGAAGCAGAGGGTGAGGGCAAAGGCAGACCCATTCACGATGGAGAACATTGCCGACATTGAGGCAAAATACATTGTACTGGGCACACTGCTGGCAGATGACTTCTCGACAGAGGTCATCAAGGAACTGTCGGAAAGGGGCACACTGGTAGTGGACGCCCAGGGATACCTGAGAGAGGTGAGGGACGGAAAGGTGTTTGCTACCGACTGGCCCAATAAGCTGGAGGCTATCGGGCACATAGACATTCTGAAGGTGAACGAGGAGGAGGTGCAGACCATAACAGGGATGACGGACCTGAAAGAGGGTGCACGCCAGCTGCAGGAATGGGGAGTGAAGGAGGTCATCTTGACCCTTGGCAGCTATGGCAGCCTGGTTCTGAGCGACGGTGTCTTTCACGAGATTCCTGCCGTAAAACCAAAAAAAGTGGTAGATGCCACCGGATGCGGCGACACCTACCTTATGGGATATATATACAAACGTGCTCAGGGAGCCGACATTGACGAAGCGGGAAACTTTGCCGCCGAAGTGTCGGCACGTAAACTTGAGGCTTCAGGACCTTTCAGAGGATAATGCCCTTCTCCCCCTGCCCACCCCCTAAAGGGGAGGGAGTAGTCAAATCCGAAACATTAGACTGTATCTCTCAGGCAGCGACGCGGCAGTGGCTCGCCACAACACTGCGCCACGCATAGAGTGCCACTATCATAAAGCCGAAGAGCGGCAGGAAGAACGGCATTACAGGCATTGTAGACTCTGCAATCCATGCTACGAGAAGGAAACCGCAACCACCGACAGGGGTCATCATAAGGAGAGACGAACCGGTCTTGGTGTGATGACCAAGTCCGCGCAATGCCATACTGAAGATGGTTGGGAACATGATACTCTCGAAGAAGTAGTTGGAAATGAGGAAGGTGAGACACAGCCAGCCAAGGGAGAGTGTCTCATCGCAAAGGAATCCGCATACAAGAACACCCGCCATGCAGACGATACTGCCGCATGCACATATCAGAAGCATGCGCTCGGCACTGATGAGAAGCATCAAGGCACTGCCCACGAAACGACCCACCATGAAGATGACCAGTGCGAGCGACAACACATAACTGGCATTGGCAGAGGTAAGGAAACCCATGCCCGTAGTGAAATTGAGGAAATAACTGTTGATGCTTATCTCGCTTATCTCATAGCACAGCAATGCAAGCAATCCCCAGAAGAAGGTTGCTCCGCGACCCTTGCCCGAATCGAGATAGGGCGAACGGTTGGCTGCGCGCATGAAAGAGGCAAAACGCTGACGTGCAGTGCGGCCGGGACCATCGTCAGTGTCGAGGTCGGCAACTATATGGCCGTCGGACGTGGACTGTGCCAAAGGTGCCACCTCGGGCAACTTAATAAAAGCGAAGACCACTGCTATGCATGCAACGGCAATACCCATCACCATATAAGGCAGAGAGACATCGACCTGTCCGGACGCATCGCTGGTGTCGAAGAGGAAACGCCCGATGACGAGTGGCGCAAGGAAATTGCCCATGCCATTGAATGACTGCGACAGATTAAGGCGTGAGGTGGCTGTTTCGCGCGGACCCAGCAGTGTGGCGTATGGATTGGCAGAAGTCTCAAGGAACACCAGTCCACAAGCTATGATGAAAAGGCAGAGCAGGAAAGCGTTGAAGGTGCCAAGCCTGGCACTGGGAATGAACATAAAGGCTCCGAGAGCAAAAAGCATGAGGCCGAAAACGACTCCCTTCCTGTAGCCCCAGCGACTGATGAACATGCCGGCAGGAATGGCCATCAGGAAGTAACCAAGGTAAGTGACTACCTGTATCCAGGCACTCTCGGTGATACCGATGCTGAGGGTTTCCTGGAAATACTTGTTGAGAACGTCAAGGATGGCGCGGGCAAAGCCCCACAAGAAGAAGAGTGTGGTGACAAGTATGAATGGCACCATATAACGACGTGTCGTGATGTTGGAATGCTTACTCATATAGCAGTATTCTTTTTAATTTGTGACTTTAAAAAATATTCGAGGAATGGCTGATCAGCCAACATATCGTGCATAGGACTGAAACAGACGCTCTACAGATGGAATGTGAAGTATCAGTTTCTCCCAAAGAAGGATGACAACGAAGGTGAGGGCTATGCCAAGCAGTACGTCGATAGTGTAATGATGACCGGTATAGACGGCTGTCCAGCAGATGCCGAGCGCAATGACTCCCAACGGCAATGCCACGTACCAGCGTGTACGACCGACGAGGGCGTAGATGAAGGCGCAGAGGCAATAGGTGGAATGGAGCGACGGTACAGCCGCAAAGACATTGGCATTCTTGCTGTAGATGTCGTGGAAGACTGACAAGCCGAGAAGATGGTCGAAACGTGCCAGACCAGCCTCGCTGCCCATCTGCGAGCCGAGCAGTTCGCGTGCCACCTCACCTCCGCCATTCTGGGCGTAGAACCATGGTGGTGAGGCAGGATGGACATAATATCCACAGAAGCCCACTACGTTGATGAGCAGGAACGCCCATGCGAAACGCAGGAATAACTGGCGCTTGCCAACGACAAAGCAATAGATGCCAAAGGCGATGGGAGCCGGCACCCAGCAGAGATAGAAGATTCCTGCCCAGAAATCGGCAAAGGAGCAATTATGGATGGAAAAGAACTCGTTGAGGGTCATACGGTTGCCATCGACCACAATGCCGAACACGGACTTTTCTGCTTCGTAGATGCCTGATATGTCGACCTCATTGACAAGATAGTTGGGGTAGACACGCATAAAGTCGTAGGACATACCGAACAGGACGAAGGGTATGAGGCACATGGCAAGCTTGCGTGTGTACGCACTTGCAAAGAACAACAAGAGGAACAGGGCAGAGAAGCCGAAATGCTCGGGACGGATGTCCATAAACATTGACAGAACAATGTAATAGAACGCCCAAGTCAGGAGACATATCAGAGTCTCTCGCCTACCTGGCAATGACTGTAAGAAATTCATCTGAACTTATTTTCCCTTTAACTGATTGTAGACATGGCGTATACGCCAGAATGCCGTGATATTGGCAAGCACGGCGATGAGCAGGATGGCAATGCAAACAGGGATGCCATTGTCGATGAATCCGGCTACGATGGAACCAAGGCACAGCACCACCACTCGCTCGGGACGCTGCATCAGTCCAACCTTGCAGTCGAGACCGAGTCCTTCAGCACGAGCACGTACGTAGCTCACCATGACAGAGCCAATCATTGCAGCCAGCGTCATCACGCCCCAGACGGTGTTGTCGAGTCCCCATGTCTCTCCGTCGAGGGCAAAGTAGAAGCCGACGAGACCACCAAGCGAAACCAACTCAGAGTAACGGTCGAGAGTGGAGTCCCAGAAAGCGCCGAACGTAGACGACATGTTGCCCAAACGAGCCAACCGTCCGTCCATCATATCGAACAGGCTGGAGAAGATGAGCACCCAACCGCCATAGCCTATCCATGCATACTGGCTGTCGGCAAGACTGGCTGCATAGATGAACATTCCGGCAGCAACCATATTGCCAAGGAAGCCTATGAAGGTGACTATGTTTGGCGTAATGCCAACCTTTATCATTCCCTTTATCAAAGGATTGATAACCCAGTAAATAATTTTCTGTAGAAAATCTCTGTAGTTCATATCTTGATGTATTTTAATTTGTTTCGGATGAACAAACGATGTCAATCACCCCTGTCCTCGACCTGACTCTTCCCTCCGAAAATGTGAAGATTGCGGTAGACAAAGACGCGCTGCATCTGATAGTTCCAGCAGAAGGCAACAAGAACTGCGACAATTATCTTTGATGCTATGTAAATCTGGTCGTTATGCACTCCCAGGATGGCTACGACAAAGGACGTCCCCCTGAGCCACTCGGTAAGTTCGTAGGTGAGACTGGTGTTGAGCAAGAGGCTGCACACCCACACAAAGAGGTACTTGGCAGCTATGTACCGCTTGCGGCTGTCGGAAATTGGGAAAACCCAGCGATAGTTGAGAATGCAATTGGTAATGCCTCCACACACAGCACCTATCGCCGTGGCAACTACGTAGTAGACGCCCAAAAGAGATGACAGAACGACCGTAACGAGGAAGTCGGCAACGCTGGCAAACTGTGCTGTGAGTATGGCTTTCAGAAATCGCATAGCGGAATGATTGCAAAGCGGACAACGTAGAGAACGAAGAAACCGTACATGCCGGCGAGGACATCGTCCATCATGACTCCTACCCCACCGCCCATGGTCTCCATATGACGGACACCGAACGGCTTGACCATATCGAAGAAGCGGAACAGCACGAAGGCGGCAACGGCATAGGCAATGCTGCCAGCGGGAACGGCAAGGAGACTAATCCACACGCCGACCATCTCGTCGACAACAACGCGCGAAGGGTCCTCTCCCCAATAGGGCGCAAGTTTGTTGGCAGACCAAATGCCAAGGACCTGAAACACCAGTACCAGAACCACGGTTGCGGCAACCAGCATCCCGGCAGGAAGGAGCATTGACAAAGCGTACCATACGAGGGCAGCAAGGAGGGCACCTGCCGTGCCTGGTCCCCAGGGCCAGAAACCCGAACCAAAACCTGTGCCTATCACTACAGGCAGCAAGGGTGCTCCTTTTTTCAATATCTTCTTATCGTTCATACTTGTATATCTATTTTCAAGAAAAGACCAAAGCGAGATGGTTCATCGTCAACAGACTGCGCACTCTCTTAGAAGCTGGCTCTGAACATGAAGCGGATGCCCCATCTTTGAGTGCCGGGTTGCAGATAGTTGATGCGATGCACATACTCGACGTGCAACAACTTGAATATGTTGTGTATTCCGGCTATCAGTTCGACGTAGGGGCGACGCGCCGTCATAAGTTGCGAGTTGTAAGAGAAACTGCCATCCGCGGCAAAGTGACCGGGGAAACAGAACAGCGAGCCGTCCTGTGCATTCTGGCGCAGGAACGGATTGTTCTTGTCGGACAGGTATCCGAAGTACATATTACAACCAAGGTACTCTCTCCACTTCAGTTTCTTGAGCAATGGGATGCGATTAAGTATCTTGCCGTTGAGGTCCCAACTCATCAGGATGGTGGCGTTGCGGTCGGTGATGAACTCCATGTTGTTGATGAGATTGAAGGTATTGTCCTGCATTACATAGCTGAGGTTGGAAACGGGGAAGCACAACAATGGGAAGGGCACCTTGTTCCACTGGCACTGTGCCTTCATATAGAAATCGAACTTGCCCCAGGTGTGCAACCAGAAACGCTTGTAGACGGTAAACTCGGTGAGGTTGTAGTTGTACTCTCCACCCACAATTCCCTTGAAACCGACCGTGTGAGCAACGCCCCAGATGGGAGAGTCGAAGTTGGTCTTGAGTCGGCGCTGCTTGGTGTTTATCCACGAGGCTCCTGGCTGGTACTCGAAAGCGACGCCAAGATCGGCTGTGGTGAGATACCTGTTGTTAAGCAACGTGTTCTGGAGCGGACGCGACACACCGTCCAGGTCGGCAGTGCCACTGCCAAGAGGCTGGAAGAAGAGTTCGCCGGCTCCCTCTGCCCTCTCGCGTCGAAGGGTCGTAACAAGGTGCATGCCGTTCTCCCACTCGCGGTCGTACTGCAACTGGAAGCGCTGCACGTAGCTCATATGGTCGAGACGTGTCCACTTGAGCGCGTTGAAGACGTTATCTTTATCTGTCTGTATGAAACGGTCGCTCGGTGCTATGACATCATAGAAGTAATGGGCTGTGATGTTGTTCTTGGGGAACTCTCTCGGAAGATAATCCTTGGGGTTTATGGAATAGGTGACCTCTGCCAGGCCCTTCCAGCGCTTGTCACCAAATCCGTAGCCGAAATAGCCCTTTCCAAACCAATGCTTGTTGAGGTTTGCCGTGGTCTGTGCACTGGCACGCAGCTTGAATCCCTCGACAAAGTTGTTGGCAAAGGTGGCGTTCACCGGACCAATGTCTATCTTGGATGGTCTCTTGGGGTCTACACTTGTCTCGACGAAATTCTCGATAAATGCCTTTGTAACCCACAATATGTACTTGAATCCCTTGATGCTCTCTATGCGGCGCATAAAGAGATCCATCTGGCTCTCGCTCTGCGTGAGCGGCGTGGGGCGCTGTTCCTCCCAGAACTCGGCGTCGCGCATTCGGGCCGAACTCTCGACCTTGGTATCGCCGCTGAACTTGAACGTGCGGTCGGGAATCTCGGTGAAGTCGAAATTGCTGTACTTGACGGTGCGCTCGACCTGAGCCTTCTGTATCCAAGAGGCAAGTTTGAGCTGGATGATGGTCTTACTGTTTGTTACTATCTGCTCGCCTGTAGGCAAAGGTTCGAAGTTCTGGATGATATCCATGTGCTCGACAAAATTGACATCCGAACGGTTGGGGATGCCCAGATGAACCTTCTTGAGTCGATACGTACTGTCTGCCAGCACCCACAACTTGCCCGAAAAGCCGAAGTCCTGTGGATTGTTGGGGGTGAACTCCACCTCGAAACACTTCTGGTTGTCAACCATCGTGGTGTCGGACAGGTAGTATCTGTAGAACTTGATGGCGTTGGTGGAGGAAATGGGACTGGTGAAGGGATACTGAAGGAGACGCACATCGTTCTCGTAGATGTCAATGTCGGAAAAACAGTCCGAGAGCATGGTCGTGACGATGTCGCCGGTGCTGACAAACTCGTTGACGCCCTCATTGCGCTGACCGACAACAATGGTCTTCTCGGTCTTGGGATTCTTGCGGAAAATGATACGGCTCACCTTCTCCTCAACAATCAAGGGAAGGATGAGCTTGCCGGTCTCCAGACAGGTCTCGACGTGGTCCTTAAGGAATGGGAAGTGCTTGAAGTGGTCGTCCTCGAATACCTTTGGAGTGAACTCGTTCAATGCCGTGGTCATCTTCTCGTACTTCATATAACTGAAGTAGTCGTGATGATGAAGGTCGCTCGACTTCTTTGCCTCGATGACTTTCTGCATCAACAGTACTGCCGGATTGTTCTTCCTTACGTATTTCTTCTTCTTTGTTACTATCTCAACCTCCTTCAACGAACTTGAAGACTCGGAGAGCTTTACGTTCAACTTTTGCGGTGCCGTGGTTGAAATGATCTGACTGTCGTAGCCCATCATAGAGAAAAGCAACTTTCCCTTTCGGTAGGCTATCTTATATCGACCATTTATATTGGTGGTTACCAGAGTCTTCTTGTCGTCCTGATAGTAGACGTGAACGCCTGGCAGTGTTTCTCCTGTATTAGAATCGGTAACGGTACCTTGAACGAATTGTGCAAACGACCTGAGACTGCACAACGTCAGCATAAAAACAATCAAGATATACCTATTCATAATTCTAACATATACGTAATAACGTTCTGCAAAATTACAAAAAAAGAACGTTGCTTGAAAATCAATCAAACTAAATGACCTAAAGAAGGGAAAAATAGAATAATATTAATCTGAAGCAAGAATCTGGAAGAACGAATATTTATCAGACGCAGAAGCGAAAAAACCTTTTTACTATGACGTATTCGCACAGGCAATATACCGCAAACGCAAGCGTCACGCCGGCAATGACATCGAGAAGGTAGTGATGGCCACTGTAGACTGCAGTGAAGCAGATACCTGCCGATATTATTCCAAGCAATGTGCGGACGGACCAGTGCGACCTTGACTTCAGGGCATAGAGGAAGGAGAAGAAGCAGAAGGTGCAGTGCATGGAAGGCATGGCGGCATAGACGTTGGAGGTCATACCGTACATGTCCTGGAACAAGGTGATGCCAAGAAGATGGTCGAAACGGACGAGACCGGCCGGACTGCCAAGCAAGCCAAGGATTGGCTCGGCACCATACTGGGCATAATACCATGGCGGAGCCGCAGGGAAGATGTAATAGATGCAGAAACCTGCAAGATTGAGCAAGAGGAAGCCCCAGGTGAAACGAGGACACACCTTCTGCCTGCCACTCAGAAAGAGATAGAAACCAAAGGCTACAGGAACAGGTACCCAGCAAAGATAGAAGATTCCGGCAAGAAAATCGGCAATGGCACATGTGTGCTGGGCAAAAAACTCGTTGAGCGTGAGCATCTGACCATCGACGTTCACACCGAAGAGTGACTTCTCGAGATTGTACAGTTCCTCGACACAGATTTCATTGTAAAGGTAGTTGGGGAAGAGACGCTGATAGTCGTACTTGATGCCGAAGAGAAGGAACGGTATCATGCACAGCGCAAGACTGCGTGTATAGCGAGAAGCAAAGAACAGCACATTGAACAAACCGCTCAGCAACAGATGTATGGGGCGTAACCCAATAGTCATCTGAGTGAAGACATAATAACATGTCCACACTGCTATATCTATCAGTGCTGCTCTCTGTGACGGGAGTTCTTTTCTGGGATTATAATTCATAACTTTTGCAAGCATACATGTATATTTCTCTGTTAGAACTGTGTACGCAGTCTGAGACGAATGCCCCAGCACTGAGGACGAAACCCTTCTGAAGGGTGGAGATAGTTGATGCGATGCACATACTCGACATGCAGAATCTTGAAGATATTGTGTATTCCGGCTATCAACTCAACGTATGGGCGATACCACTTCAACTGCTGAGAGGTGTAGGAGAAGGTTCCGTTCTTTTCATAATGACCGGGGAAATAATACAGCCTTCCGTCGCCGGCGTTCTGTGGCAGCGAAGGATTGTTCTTGTCGGAAAGGTATCCAAAATACATGTTGCAGGCAAGAAACTCGCGCAACTTCAGCCGATTGAAACCCGGGATGCGGTTGAAAATCTTGCCATTGAGGTCCCACGAGAACATAACTGTCGCATTACGGTCGGTTATAAACTCCATGTTGTTTATCAGGCTGAAGGTCTGGGGCTGAATGATGTAACTGAGATTGGCAGACGGATAGCAGAGCAGTGGGAAGGGAACCTTGTTCCACTGGCACTGCGACTGCACAAAGACATCAAACTTACCCCATGTACGCAACCAGAACCTCTTATACAACGTAATCTCTGTAAGGTTGTAGTTGTACTCTCCCTGCAAGAAGCCGTTGAATCCAACTGTATGCCGGACTGCAAAGATTGGGGCATCCTCGCTCATCTTGATGCGACGCCTCTTAGTGCTCACCCATGAAACGCCTGGCTGGTACTCGAGTCCAACAGCAAGGTCGCTCGTCGTAAGGAAACGCTTCTGTGATGTTACGGCAGTTAAAGGCAACAAGCACGAAGTGTTGTCAAAAGGCGACGTGTCACTGTCCAGAGGTTGGAAGAAAAGGTTTCCGGCTGCCTCTATGCGTTCGCGGCGTGCCGTTGAGATGAAGCGTATTCCGTTATTCCACTCGCGTTCGTACTGCAATATGAAACGCTGGACATAGGTCATGTGCTCCTGCTTTGCCCACTTGAAGGATGCAAAGATGTTGTCCTTGTCCAACTGAAGGAAACGGTCGACCGGCGCAATAACATCATAGTAATACTGCGCCATAAGATTGTGCTTGGGAAACTCGCGGGGCAGGTATTTCTTCTTGTTGAACGAATATGTCAACTCTGCACACCCCTTCAGACGTTTGTCACCGAAACCATATCCAAGGTATGCTCTGCCAAACCAATGCGGATTGAGGTTTGCCGTGGTCTGCAATGTTCCACGCAACTTAAATCCTTCCACAAAATTCTGGCTAACCAGCGTGCTGAGGGGACCGAAATCAATCTTACTTGGTTTCTCTGGATTGGCGCTGGTCTCAAGATAGTTTCCGCAGACTGAATTAACCATCCAGAGGATTCCCTTCATTCCTTTTGCATTCTGCAGACGCTTTAGCAAAAGACTCATCTTACTCTCTGAATGGGTAAGTTTCTCAGGGCGATACATCTTCCAGAAATCCTCGTCCCTCATATATGCAAAGGACTCCTGCTTGGTATTGCCATTGAAACGGAACAGCGACCGTGGCAACTCGTCAAACTCGTAGGAATGAATGTACACCATGCGTTCAACCTGAGCCTTCTGCAACCAGTTGGCAATCTTCAACTGAGCTATCATCTTGCTGTTGTTCATCACCTGCTCACCTGTGGTCAATTGAATGAAGTCCTGATAGATGTCGAGACGGTCGATGAAGTTGACATCAGAACGGCGAGGAACACTAAGATGGACCTGCTTGACACGGTATGTGCTATCTGCCATAATCCACAACGAACCCGAGAAACCAAAGTCCTGAGGATTGTTCGGAGTGAAATCGACCTTATAGCACTTATCGCGACCGACCATCAAGGTGTCGGTAATATAGTAGCGGTAGAAACGAATGGCATTGATGGACGATATAGGACTGGTGAACATGCTCTGGAACAGGCGTACGTCGTTCTCGTAAATATCCACATCCGTAAAAATATCCTGAATCGCCGTATTGACAATATCTCCGCTACTAAGCAAATCATTGACACCATCGCTTCGCTGTCCTTCAACAATATCCTTCTCTGTGCCAGGCTGTTTGCGGAATATGTGTCGGGTAACCTTTTCCTCGACAATAAGTGGGAGTATCAGTTTGCCCGTCTCCTTGCACAACTCGACGTGTTCTTTCAGAAAAGGCAGGCGTTTGAAGCGCGAATCATTGAAAATCAAAGGAGTAACCTCGTTGAGAGAGGTTGTTGTCTTCTCGTACTTGCGATAGCTGAAGTAGTCGTGGTGATGCAGGTCGCTCTGCTTTTTGGAATCGATCACCTTCTGCATCAAATCAACAGCAGGATTGTTCTTGCGAGAATATCTGGTTCTCTTTGTCCTGACAATGACCTCTTTCATTGCTGTCGACTTTGTGTCTGAGTCTGCCTTCATAATCTCAGCAACCTCATCTTGTATGTCATCGGGCGTATCATCAAGCATAACTGAATCTGCAGGCAACACAGAATCATTCGACAGAAAAGAATCTGCAGGCAACGCAGAATCATTCGACAGAAAAGAATCTGCAGGCAACACAGAATCATTCGACAGAAAAGAATCTGTAGACAAGAGGGAATCTGCAGGCTCAACATTCCGCGCCATTGCTCCCAACAAGAAGAACAAGGACAGACAACATACTAAAAATGACTTGCATCGCATAGTGAATGCAAATTTACGCAAAAAAAGGCAAACAATGAAATCACATATAAAAAAAGAACAAGGGGACCTCCCCAAGTGTGGAAGTCCCCTCGTACGTTTGATTATTTGTTCCGGCGAAACGGTTGCGCTCGACCGGAGTAGTAATCCGTAATCAGTATTTAGATTTCGTCGTCTGAATACTCAAGAATAGACTTACGATTTGCCAAAGCACGATCGTGTTCCTCCTTGCTGCCGACAACAATCTTGTCGAACTCACGAAGTCCTGTACCGGCTGGGATGAGGTGACCGCAGATAACGTTCTCCTTCATACCCTCGAGACGGTCGCTCTTGTAGTTGATTGCTGCCTCATTGAGCACCTTGGTTGTCTCCTGGAATGATGCAGCAGACATGAAGCTGCTGGTCTGGAGAGCAGCACGTGTGATACCCTGAAGTATCTGGGTTGATGTTGCAGGGACAGCATCGCGAACCTGAACTGTACGCAAGTCACGGCGCTTCAACATTGAGTTCTCATCACGAAGCTTGCGGGCTGTGACAATCTGACCTCTCTGCATGTTCTCGCTGTCTCCTGCGTCAACAACATACTTCTTGCCCCAGATACGATCGTTCTCCTCGAAGAAGTCGAGCTTGTCGACAATCTGCTGCTCGAGGAAGGTGGTATCGCCTGGTTCGTTAATCTGAACCTTACGCATCATCTGACGAACGATAACCTCGAAGTGCTTGTCGTTGATCTTCACACCCTGAAGACGGTATACGTCCTGTACCTCGTTGACAATGTGCTCCTGTACTGCTGTAGGACCCTTGATAGCCAAGATGTCGGCAGGAGTGATAGCACCGTCAGAAAGAGGTGTACCGGCACGAACGTAGTCGTTCTCCTGTACAAGAATCTGCTTTGACAGTGGAACGAGATACTTGCGAACGTCACCTACCTTTGAAGTGATGACTATCTCACGGTTACCACGCTTCAACTTGCCCATGCTAATCTCACCATCAATTTCGGCAACGATAGCAGGGTTGCTTGGATTACGAGCCTCGAACAACTCTGTAACTCGTGGAAGACCACCGGTGATATCACCACCACCACCTACGGCACGTGGAATCTTGACAAGGACGTCACCAGCCTTTACTTCCTGACCGTCGGTTACTGAGATATGACCTCCGATTGGGAAACTGTATGTACGTATCAACTCGCCAGCCTCGTCGAGAATGTGGGCTGTTGGAACCTTTGTCTTGTCACGGGTCTCAATTACAATGAGTTCGCGCAAACCAGTTGTCTCATCGACATCTGCACGGAATGTTACACCCTCGATGACATTCTCGAACTGAATCTTACCTGCAGCCTCTGTTACAATAACGGCATTAAATGGATCCCACTTAGCCACTATGTCACCAGGAGCGACAACATCACCGTCCTGATTATAGAGGGTTGAACCATAAGGAACATTCTGAGCCAGAAGCACGATGCCGGTATTGATATCTACGAAACGAACCTCAGCAAGACGTCCTACAACAATCTTTGCTGCCTTTCCTTCGTCATCAACAACGTCAACCGTACGCAATTCCTCAAACTCAAGACGTGCATTGTGCTTTGACTTGATCATTGCATTGGCTGCTGCATTACCAGCCACACCACCGGCGTGGAAAGTACGAAGTGTCAACTGAGTACCAGGCTCACCGATTGACTGAGCGGCAATAACACCGACTGCCTCGCCCTTCTGAACCATTCTGCTTGTTGACAGGTTACGTCCATAACACTTCATGCAGACACCCTTGCGGCTCTCGCAGGTAAGTACGGAACGAACCTCAACGCTCTCGATTGGACTGTTCTCAATCTCCTGTGCCTTGTCCTCAGTTATCTCATCACCCGAAGCGACGATAATCTTGCCTGTTGTTGGATGTATGACATCGTGAACTGATACACGACCAAGTATACGCTCGTAGAGTGAACTTACAACCTCGTCACCATTCTTGAGGGCTGTGCAAACAAGACCACGCAATGTTCCACAATCTTCCTCGTTGATAATAACGTCGTGGCTGACGTCTACAAGACGACGAGTCAAGTAACCAGCATCGGCAGTCTTCAAAGCGGTATCGGCAAGACCCTTACGAGCACCGTGAGTAGAGATGAAGTACTCGAGCACGCTCATACCTTCCTTAAAGTTAGAAAGAATTGGGTTCTCAATAGTATCGGGCTCTGCACCTGCCTTCTGAGGCTTGGCCATCAAACCACGCATACCTGACAACTGAGAAATCTGACCGGCACTACCACGGGCACCAGAATCAAGCATCATATATACGGCATTGAATCCCTGGTCTGCCTCGCGCATGGTCTTCATCAATACGTCTGAAAGGTCGTTGTTGACATGTGTCCAAACATCCACAACCTGATTGTGACGCTCCTTGTCGGTGATGAATCCCATACCGTAATCCATAGCGATACGCTCTACCTCCTCGTTACCCTTACGTACAAGTTCCTCCTTCTCTTCTGGAATGATAATATCACCCAAGTTGAACGAAAGACCACCCTCGTAAGCCAGACGGTAACCAAGGTTCTTGATACCGTCGAGGAAATCACATGTACGAGCAACACCTACTGTCTTGATTACATCGGTAATGAGGTTACGCAATGTCTTCTTTGAAATGACATTGTTGAAGAAACCTACCTCTGTAGGAACGATCTCGTTAACGATAACACGACCAACACTGGTCTCTACCATACGACGACCGATTGTGCCGTCCTCGAGCTTATCATCAACAACCACCTTGACAGGTGCGTGAACGTCTACCTTCTTCTCGTTGTAGGCAATGATTGCCTCCTCTGGACCATAGAATATGAGACCTGCACCCTTTGCACCTGGACGAAGCTTGGTGATATAGTACAAACCAAGCACCATATCCTGTGAAGGAACTGTGATAGGAGCACCGTTGGCAGGATTCAATATGTTGTGGCTCTGAAGCATCAGCAACTGTGCCTCAAGAACAGCCTCGTTGCTCAATGGCAAGTGAACAGCCATCTGGTCACCATCGAAGTCGGCGTTGAACGCTGTACAAGCCAATGGATGCAACTGAATTGCCTTACCCTCGATCATCTTTGGCTGGAATGCCTGGATACCAAGACGGTGAAGTGTTGGTGCACGGTTCAACATGACTGGATGCCCCTTCATTACGTGCTCGAGGATGTCCCAGATAATAGGATCCTTGCGGTCTACAATCTTCTTCGCGCTCTTGACGGTCTTTACAATGCCACGCTCAATAAGTTTGCGAATAATGAATGGTTTGTAAAGCTCGGCTGCCATCAACTTTGGAAGACCGCACTCGCCCATCTTCAACTCTGGACCAACAACAATTACGGAACGAGCTGAATAGTCAACACGCTTACCCAACAGATTCTGACGGAAGCGTCCCTGCTTACCCTTGAGCGAGTCAGAAAGTGACTTCAAAGGACGGTTGCTCTCAGTCTTTACAGCACTACTCTTACGTGAGTTATCGAAAAGGCTGTCAACAGCCTCCTGCAACATACGCTTCTCATTGCGGAGAATTACTTCTGGAGCCTTGATCTCGATGAGGCGCTTCAAACGGTTGTTGCGGATGATGACACGACGATAGAGATCGTTCAAATCGCTGGTTGCAAAGCGACCGCCATCCAGTGGTACGAGTGGACGCAACTCTGGTGGAATGACAGGAAGAATCTTCATAATCATCCACTCAGGCTTGTTCTTTCCACGACTAGCACGGAAAGACTCTACAACCTGAAGACGCTTCAATGCCTCGTTCTTGCGCTGCTGAGCTGTATCGCTGTTTGCTGCATCACGAAGCTGATATGAGAGACTGTCAAGGTCAATGCGCTGCAGGAGGTCGTAGATTGCCTCTGCACCCATCTTTGCAATAAACTTGTTAGGATCAGAATCTTCAAGGTACTGATTGTCCTTTGGCAGACGATCGAGTATCTGCATGTAATCCTCCTCGGTCAATACGTCGTACTGTGCAAGAGGAGTCTCCTGAAAATCGAACTGCTCATTAGCAAGCACACCTGGCTGAATAACCACGTAGCGCTCGTAATAGATGATAGCGTCGAGCTTCTTTGTAGGAAGACCAAGCAGATAACCAATCTTATTAGGAAGAGAACGGAAGTACCAAATGTGTGCTACAGGAACAACCAAGTCGATGTGACCACTACGCTCACGACGTACCTTCTTCTCTGTTACCTCAACACCACAACGGTCGCAGACAATGCCCTTGTAACGGATTCTCTTATACTTTCCACAATGGCACTCGTAATCCTTGATAGGACCGAAGATGCGCTCGCAGAACAAACCGTCACGCTCAGGCTTGTATGTACGATAGTTGATGGTTTCGGGCTTAAGCACCTCACCATGTGAGTTCTCAAGAATCTCTTCAGGAGAAGCCAAGCCGATGGTTATTTTGGTAAAGTTGTTCTTTACCTTAGTATCTTTCTTAAAAGCCATATCTGTATTCTTTCTTAAAAGAGTATTTTATTAATCCAAGGTGATGCTCAAGCCTAAGCCGCGAAGCTCGTGCAGCAACACATTAAGTGACTCGGGAATGTTAGGTGTTGGCATAGGCTCGCCCTTAACGATTGCCTCGTATGCTTTGCTACGACCTGATACGTCATCTGACTTGATAGTAAGGATCTCCTGCAAAACATGGCTGGCTCCGAATGCCTCGATAGCCCAAACCTCCATCTCTCCGAAACGCTGACCACCGAACTGAGCCTTACCACCAAGGGGCTGCTGGGTGATGAGTGAGTAAGGACCAATGCTACGAGCATGCATCTTATCCTCAACCATATGACCCAACTTAAGCATGTATGCAACACCAACGGTTGCCAACTGGTCGAATGGCTCACCTGTTGCACCATCGTACAACTGGGTTGAACTATAGCGGGGGAGACCTGCCTTATCGGTCCACTCGTTCAAGTCGTCCAACTTAGCACCATCGAAGATAGGTGTTGCGAACTTAACGCCGAGCTTCTTACCTGCATAACCAAGGACAGCCTCAAAGATCTGACCAATGTTCATACGTGAAGGCACACCCAATGGGTTCAGTACAATATCAACAGGTGTACCATCCTCCAAGAATGGCATATCCTCCTGACGTACCACCTTGCTGACAATACCCTTGTTACCATGACGACCTGCCAACTTATCACCGACACCAATCTTACGCTTCTTGGCAACGTAAACCTTAGCCATCTGGATGATGCCATTTGGCAACTCATCACCAACATTAAGTGCAAATACCTTACGCTTAACTTCAGCGTCAAGGAGCTTGTACTTCTTAAGATAGTTGATGATAAGCTTAGCTATGAGCTCATTGGTGTGCTCGTCTTCTGTCCAACCACTAATCTGAACAGCAGTGAAATCAAATGTATCAAGAGCACTTGCTGTAATCTTTGCACCCTTTGCGATGAGTTCATCATCCTGGTAATCCTTAATGCCTGCAGACTTCTTACCCTTGGTAAGTTCCAGCAACTTGTCAATAAGGATATCCTTTAGGTCAGCAACCTTGCTGTTAAACTCTTCATTGATAGCAGCCAAACGTGGCTTGTCTGCCAACTTGGAAGCACGGTTCTTTACAACCTTCGAGAACAACTTCTTGTCAATGATTACACCACTCAAAGAAGGAGAAGCCTTCAGAGAAGCGTCCTTAACGTCTCCAGCCTTATCACCGAAGATTGCACGAAGCAATTTCTCTTCTGGAGAAGGATCACTCTCACCCTTTGGAGTAATCTTACCGATCAGTATGTCTCCAGGAACTACACGTGCACCAACACGGATAATACCATTCTCGTCAAGGTCCTTTGTAGCCTCTTCGCTGACGTTTGGAATATCTGCAGTCAACTCCTCAACACCACGCTTTGTCTCACGAACATCGTGACTGAACTCCTCAACGTGTACACTGGTAAGAAGGTCCTCACGAACAACACGCTCGTTCAACACAATAGCATCCTCATAGTTGTAACCCTTCCAAGGCATGTATGCAACAAGAAGGTTACGGCCAAGAGCCAACTCACCATTTTCAGTAGCGTATCCCTCTGTAAGGATGTCGCCAGCCTTAACACGCTGTCCCTTGTCACAAATAGGACGAAGGTCAATAGTCATGTTCTGGTTAGTACGACGGAACTTAGGAAGACGGTACTCCTTCATTGCAGGCTCGAAGCTTACGAACTCTTCCTCTTCTGTACGATCGTACAAAATACGGATTGTGTTAGCATCTACATAGTCGATGACACCTTCGCCTTCAGCTGTAATCATAGTACGGCTGTCCTCGCACACCTGCTTCTCAATACCGGTACCAACAATAGGAGCCTCAGTACGCATCAAAGGAACTGCCTGGCGCATCATGTTAGAACCCATCAGTGCACGGTGAGCATCGTCATGCTCCAAGAAAGGAATCAACGAAGCTGCAATAGACGCAATCTGCTGTGGAGCAACGTCCATAAGATTAACTTCTGTTGGAGGAACTACTGGATAGTCATCATCCTGACGACACTTTACCTTTGTACGGATAAACGTACCGTCGTCATTCAAAGGTGCATTACCCTGACCGATAATCTGCTTCTCTTCCTCCTCGGCAGTCATATACTTGATACCATCATCGCTCAAGTCAACAACACCGTTTGTAACCTTACGGTATGGAGTCTCAATAAAGCCAAGGTCATTAATCTTTGCGAACACACAGAGTGAACTGATAAGACCAATGTTTGGACCTTCAGGAGACTCAATAGGACAAAGACGACCATAATGAGTATAGTGTACGTCTCGAACCTCGAAACCTGCACGCTCACGTGAAAGACCACCAGGACCAAGGGCACTAAGACGACGCTTGTGAGTAACCTCAGCAAGTGGGTT
Source organism: uncultured Prevotellaceae bacterium (assembly GCA_945833925.1). GTDB lineage: Bacteria > Bacteroidota > Bacteroidia > Bacteroidales > Bacteroidaceae > Physcousia. Next base: position 5,999 of record CAMAFX010000033.1, on the reverse strand, counting down.
TGTCTGGTCCATGAACTGGCTAAGAGCATTTGTTCCGAAGAAACTATTTACAACACTTGAGATAGTCTTTGCATTGATAAGTTCGGTAGGAGTAAATACCTCATTGTCACGCACGTTCATACGCTCGCGAATAGTACGTGTCATACGGGCCAGACCGATAGCAAACTGATTACTCAACTGCTCTCCTACTGTACGAACGCGGCGATTTGACAAGTGGTCAATATCGTCAACGTTAGTCTTGCTGTTTACCAACTCAATAAGATACTTGATAATCTCAATGATATCTTCTTTTGTAAGAACACGAATAGAAGGATCTGTATTGAGATTCAACTTTCTATTGAGTCTGTAACGGCCAACTTCTCCAAGGTCATAACGCTTCTCACTGAAGAAAAGGTTGTTGATAACCTCTCTTGCACTTGCTTCATCAGCAGGCTCAGCGTTACGCAACTGACGATAGATGTACTTGACAGCTTCAACCTCTGTATTCGAAGTATCCTTCTGAAGAGTATTGAAAATAATACTGTAGTCTGAAGAATTAGCCTGTGGCTTGTGAATGAGAACACTCGAAACACCACTTTCCAAAATGATAGCTATATTGTCCTCTGTAAGCTCTGTCTCACGCTCGAGAATTACCTCGTTACGCTCAATACTTACAACTTCACCTGTATCCTCATCAACGAAATCTTCAGTCCATGTCTTCAAAATACGCGCAGCCAACTTGCTGCCAACATACTTCTTAAGGTTCTTTTCGCTTACCTCAACGTCTTCTGCAAGGTTGAAAATCTCAAGAATGTTACGGTCACTCTCGAAACCAATAGCACGAAGCAGAGTTGTTACAGGTAATTTCTTCTTACGGTCAATGTATGCGTACATAACATTGTTGATGTCTGTAGCAAACTCAATCCAACTACCCTTGAAAGGAATGATACGAGCAGAATAAAGCTGAGTCTTGTTGGCATGTACACTGCTACCGAAGAAAACACCAGGAGAACGATGCAACTGAGAAACTACTACACGCTCTGCACCATTAATGATAAATGTTCCATTGTCGGTCATATATGGAATAGGACCCAAGAAAACATCCTGGATGACAGTAGCAAAATCCTCGTGATCAGGGTCGGTACAATATAACTTAAGTTTAGCCTTCAAAGGTACACTGTAAGTAAGACCACGCTCTAAACACTCCTCAATACTATAACGAGGTGGATCAATGTAATAGTCAAGGAACTCCAAAGTAAAGTTGTTGCGAGTATCCTGGATTGGGAAATTCTCAGAGAATACCTTATACAATCCATCATTCTTTCTCAACTCTGGTGGAGTATCCAACTGCAAAAAGTCCTTGAAGGACTTAAGCTGCACCTCAAGAAAATCCGGATAAGGCATCGGACTCTTCACCGAGGTGAAATTAACTCTGTTGTTGATTAAATTTGAAGCCATATATAGTGGTTGAAAAATATATTTCTCTATTCTAAGTTGTCAGTGTAAAGAAAACCAATCCTTATACACCGTATAGCAAATGGTGGGAATCCTTATTGCGATATGTTTAGACGCAAAAAGGTAAAGAACCCTCTACCAGAGGATCCTTTACCATATTAGTCTGTAAGACCGGTAATTGAATTACTTCAACTCAATTTCAGCACCAGCCTCTTCGAGAGTCTTCTTGAGAGCCTCAGCATCAGCCTTAGGCATACCCTCCTTCAAAGTGCTAGGAGCACCATCAACGAGGTCCTTAGCCTCCTTCAAACCAACACCGCAAGCCTCCTTAACAGCCTTAACAACCTGAAGCTTAGCAGCACCTGCGCTCTTCAAGATTACGTCGAAGTCTGTCTTCTCCTCTGCAGCAGCACCACCTTCAGCAGCACCACCTGCAACAACTACAGCAGCAGCAGCTGGCTCAATTCCATAAGTCTCCTTAAGTTCGTTCTTAAGATCGATAACCTCCTGTACTGTGAGCGCAACGAGCTCAGCAGCAATAGCCTTAATATCAGCCATTTTTCTTAATGTATTAAAATGTTATTAAATCGATTTTTTACTCTGCAGAAGCAGCTTCCTCACGGTTCTCCAAAGCGCTCAAAACGTTCATAATTGGAGACTCGAGTGCAGCAATAACATCTGCGATAAGCTCGTTCTTGCTCTTGAGAGCAACAAGTGTGTTAAGCTGGTCAGCACCAACATAGACGGTCTCTTCAGCATATGCAGCCTTCAAAGCAGGTTTTGTTGCCTTCTTGCTCACATACTCCTTGATCATCTTAGCAGGAACATTAGCAGTCTCAGTAAACATGAGTGCAGTTGTTCCCTTAAGAACACCATACATCTCCTCAAAGTTTACATCACTTGCTTCCAAAGCCTTCTGAAGAAGAGTGTTCTTTACAACCACCATCTTCACATTGTTCTGGTAACACTTACGACGGAGGTCGCTTGTTGCACCTGCATTCATACCCTCTACATCAACAACGTAGAAATGAGGATATGCCTTAAGTGTCTCACCGAGCTGTGCAATAATAGATATTTTATCTTCCTTTCTCATGACAGTCTACTTTTTTAGATTTCCTCAATAGCCTTGGGATCAATCTTGATACCAGCACTCATTGTACTTGAAAGATAAATACTCTTCAAATAGGTACCCTTTGCAGCAGCAGGCTTCAACTTGATAATGGTAGAGATGAACTCCTTAGCGTTCTGAGCAATCTGCTCAGCAGTAAAGCTTACCTTACCAATAGAAGTATGAACAATACCAGCCTTGTCAACCTTGAAATCAATCTTACCCTGCTTAACCTCACGGATTGCCTTAGCAACATCAGGAGTAACAGTACCACTCTTTGGGTTTGGCATCAAACCACGTGGACCAAGAACACGACCAAGAGCACCAATCTTACCCATAATAGCAGGCATAGTGATGATAACGTCAATATCAGTCCAACCACCCTTAATCTTCTCGATATACTCGTCGAGACCTACATAATCAGCGCCAGCTTCTTTAGCTGCAGTCTCCTGATCAGGAGTACAAAGACAGAGAACTCGTGTAACCTTACCAGTTCCGTTTGGCAATGAAACCACGCCACGAACCATCTGGTTAGCCTTACGAGGATCTACACCAAGACGTACATCAACGTCAACAGAAGCATCAAACTTAGTTGTTGTAATTTCCTTAACCAACTCAGAAGCCTCTTTCAAGGTGTAAGCCTTCCCTGCTTCAATCTTACCAGCTACCAACTTTTGATTTTTTGTCAGTTTACTCATCTTAATTGAAGTTTAATAATTATTTACCAGGGAATTCTCCACTTACAGTGATACCCATACTTCTCGCTGTACCTGCAACCAAAGACATTGCAGCTTCAACAGTAAAACAGTTCAAATCGGGCATCTTGTCCTGAGCAATCGTACGAACCTGGTCCCATGTAATTGAGGCCACCTTCTTACGGTTTGGTTCAGCAGAACCGCTCTTAATCTTGGCTGCCTCCAACAACTGTATTGCAACAGGAGGAGTTTTAACAATAAAGTCATAACTCTTGTCTGTGTAATACGTAATAACTACAGGAAGAACCTTACCAGCCTTATCCTGAGTTCTGGCGTTGAAAGCCTTGCAGAAATCCATAATGTTGATACCCTTAGAACCCAATGCAGGACCTACTGGGGGTGATGGATTTGCAGCGCCTCCTTTAATCTGTAATTTGATTAATCCAGCAACTTCTTTAGCCATTTTTTTAAAACTTTATAAAATTAATTATAAGCAGCGTGGCCTTATGACCTACTGCTTCTCAACTTGTGTAAAGCCAAGTTCCAGAGGAGTCTTTCTTCCGAAAATCTTGACCATAACCTTAAGCTTCTTCTTCTCGTTACTAACGTCTTCGATAAGAGCATCAAATCCACTGAATGGACCATCGATAACCTTAACGCTTTCGCCTTCAACAAAGCTAACACTAACTTCTTCAGGAATCTCCTGAAATTCATCAACGCTGCCAAGCATTCGGCTGATCTCGTTTGGACGAAGAGGCATTGGTTTCGTACTAGACTTAGATTCAGAAAGGAAACCCAAAACGTTTGGTGTATTACGCAAACGCTCCTGTGTTTCACCTGTCATAGAGCACTCTACCAACACATAGCCAGGAACCAAATTCTTCTCTTTTACTGTACGTTTGCCGTTTTTTACAGTGACGACTTTCTCTGTAGGAATAAGTACCTGAGACACATATTTGCTCAACTCACCCTGTTGAGCGAGAAGAGCATCTATATACTCCTTTACTTTGCCTTCCTTTCCACTGATGGCACGCATAACGTACCATTTCATTTCAATTTCAGCCATTGTCTTTCCTTAGATTATTATTTCGCCAGGCCGTAAATAAACTGCATACCGTTATCAAAAACAGTATCAATAACGAAGATGACCAATGCGATACAAAGGGAAGCAATTAAAACGACGATCGCACTGCTCATAAGCTCCTTTCGAGAAGGCCAAGTTGTGTTGTACACAAGTTCTTCGTATGAAGCCTTACAATAGTTAATAATATTCATTTTACTTTATATTTGGCACGGGAAGAGAGGCTCGAACTCCCGACACCTGGTTTTGGAGACCAGTGCTCTACCAACTGAGCTATTCCCGTAGATAAGAGAAAAGGATTAAGTCTTAAGATAATGGAATCAATCCTTAATTCCTTTTCTCTTTAATATTTTACAAGTTAAACTTGTGATTTAGTTGGATTAGTCAAAAACCTCAGTAATCTGACCTGAACCTACTGTACGACCACCTTCGCGGATAGCGAAACGGAGACCTACGTTCAAAGCAACCTTGTAAATCAAGTTAACTGTAATCTCAACGTTATCACCTGGCATTACCATCTCAATACCTGCAGGGAGAGAGATCTCACCTGTACAGTCCATAGTACGGAGATAGAACTGAGGACGATACTTGTTACCGAATGGAGTATGACGACCACCCTCTTCCTTCTTCAATACGTAGATTGAAGCCTTGAAACCTGAGTGAGGTGTGATTGCACCTGGGTGTGTGATTACCATACCACGCTTGATCTCTGCCTTATCAATACCACGGAGCAAAAGACCTACGTTATCACCAGCTTCACCTGTATCAAGAATCTTACGGAACATCTCAACACCAGTAATAACTGACTTCTTGTCCTCACCAAGACCGAGGATCTGAACTTCGTCACCTACCTTAACAACACCTGTCTCAACACGACCAGTAGCAACAGTACCACGACCAGTGATAGAGAATACATCCTCAACAGGCATCAAGAAAGGCTTATCAATTGCACGAACAGGCTCCTGAATCCAAGTATCGCAAGCATCCATAAGCTCCATTACCTTGTCTTCCCACTCCTTAACACCGTTAAGTGCACCAAGAGCTGAACCGCGAATGATTGGAGTATCATCTTCGAACTCATACTGAGCGAGAAGCTCCTGCATCTCCATCTCAACAAGCTCAAGCATTTCCTCATCATCAACCATATCGCACTTGTTCAAGAATACAACCAGACGAGGAACGTTTACCTGACGAGCGAGCAGGATGTGCTCACGAGTCTGAGGCATAGGACCATCAGTTGCAGCAACTACGATAATAGCACCATCCATCTGAGCAGCACCAGTAACCATGTTCTTTACATAGTCAGCGTGTCCTGGACAGTCAACGTGAGCGTAGTGACGCTTTGCTGTCTCGTACTCAACGTGAGCGGTGTTGATAGTAATACCACGCTCCTTCTCTTCTGGAGCGTTATCGATCTGGTCGAAAGACTTAACCTCAGAAAGACCAGCCTTTGCCAATACTGTAGTAATAGCAGCGGTCAGAGTAGTCTTACCGTGGTCAACGTGACCGATTGTACCAATGTTTACATGAGGTTTGGTTCTCTCAAAATGTTCTTTAGCCATAGCTTAAATTATTAATAATTATTTAATGTATTAATCTTGAAATTAAAGATGACTTCCTTCTTTTTGTGAGCTGCTTCCGAGAGTTGAACTCGGGACCTCATCCTTACCAAGGATGCGCT
>CAMAFX010000032.1 GCA_945833925.1 uncultured Prevotellaceae bacterium | reverse complement strand
CACGATAAGATAAAGCTCGTAGGAAATATAGGAAACAAAGGAAATCTTTCTCACCGTTTCTTCAATTTCCCACGATATGATTTTAACTCGTAGGAAAGGTAGGATACAAAGGAAAATCTTTCTCACCCTTTCTTCAATTTCCCACGATAACATTTAACTCGTAGGAAAGATAGGAAACAAAGGAACAATTTTCCTAAAAAATCCATTTTTGATAATAGTTATATACTCAAAATTCTGTATCTTTGCAAAAATATTACACTAACTTATTTGCAATAAATCAACAATGAGGCATCGTTTTTTCGTACTGACATGCGTATTACAATTATTTTCATCCTCGTTAACTCAGGCTCAAACCTTAGGTAACGACATAGGACTGAGAGATGCAGATGGCAGTGCCCAGCAGGGCAAGCACTACTTGGTGCATAGCAACGGCAATGTGTTAGGCTGCAATACAAACAATGTTGCTGTACTGGTTGCACCGAGAAATGCAAAAGCTCTTAATTTTACTAAGCAGACCGATGGCACATTCCGAATAGATATAGACGGCAAGTATCTCTCTTTGGGCACACAAGATACATGGACAACCTACTTTGATGCTAATGCATTGGCACCGAATGCCTCCTATACAATTGAGCAGGACGGTGAGTATGTAAAACTGAAGAATGTCAAGACGAAAGCTTACCTCGGAACCGATGACACGGGTGTGGGAGCATGGGTGTTCTCAGACAAAAGCGGCTCTGACATGAAGCATCTTTGGAAGATAAGCGACACGCCAACAATTGAGCTTGCCCCCGACACGCTATCTTATCCCGTAGGCATACTTTCTCCTCGCCAAACCATTGAAGGATGGGGGTTGAGTCTATGCTGGTGGGCAAATATGTGCGGAAAGTGGAGTGATACCAAGATAAACCAGCTGGTGACATGGCTCGTTAGTCCGACGGGACTGAACATGAATGTGTTTCGTTATAACATAGGAGGTGGAGACGACCCACAATGGACAAATTGTGAAGAACACCACATGGCAAATGGCAAGGGACTACGAGCCGAGATGGAGGGCTTCCAGGATAGTCGTGGAGGAGAATATCATTGGGAACGCGATGCTGCACAACGCAAGATTATGCTGAAGATCAAAGAGAAACGTCCAGATGCCATCTTCGAGGCATTTTCCAACAGCTGTCCGTGGTGGATGACAAATAGTGGATGTTGCTCGGGAAATTCCATCAGTGGCAACGACAACCTGAATCCCGACTATTACACCGATTTTGCTCATTACCTGGTGGATGTTTGCAAACACTACAAGGAGGAATACGGCATTGAGTTTCGTACATTGGAGCCCTTCAACGAGTCGAGAACCGACTATTGGGTTCGTTCTGGTACACAAGAAGGATGTCATTTTGACTATAGCAGTCAGGTGGCTTTTTTGCGAGTACTTCAGCCTATCTTGCAGCAGAGCGGTCTCAACACCAAAATCAGCGCGGCAGACGAAACCAACACCTACCAGGCAGTAGAAGGACTAAAGGAATACAATCGTACTGGTGTTGCAAACTTCATAGCACAGTGCAACACACACACTTACAGTGCAGATGCACACTCCCGTAGTCAGTTTGGTTCATTGGCACGCAGCATGGGTAAACGTGTATGGATGAGTGAGACCGGACAGAACGGAAATGGCATAGGTGGTAATCTTACCATCGCACAACGACTGATTGACGATGTGCGCTATATAGCTCCATCGGCATGGGTTGACTGGCAATACATGGAGGAATGGAACGATCAATGGTGCTTCGTAACAGGCAATTTCAACGATGCCACTTATAGCAAAAACAAGAATTACTCCGTGCGCCAGCAGGTAACACGCTTCATCAAGCAGGGATATAGCATTGTACCATCGCTTAACGAGCAGTCTCTGGCAGCTGTCAATCCTGCTCGTGATTCTTTGGTACTGGTGTTGCTCAACCCACGTTCGAGTCAGGTACATGATGTCTCTATTCCGATGGCTAAAATCCGAGGAACCGTGAGGGCATGGCGTACAAGCGAATCAGAATCACTGGCTTCAAAAAAATGCTTTTCGCAACTTAATGACAGCATACTTAGGGTGGATTTAGCACAGCAGAGCATTACAACCATCGTCATACCAATAACTCTGACAGCAGAACCCGCCAACGAACTCTCAGACGAAGACGTTTATATGATTATCCCGCAGTCTAATGCAAGCATGGCTGTTTGTGGAACTAATGCTGGACTATCACTCTCACCTGAGAATCCTACCGATCCCTCTCAGCAGTGGCATTTCAGTCTTCTAAGCGATGGCTCTTACACCATTACAAACGGATTAGGAAGAATGGTCACATTCTCATCCGACTATTTTCTGACATCTCCTGTTGCAAGTGGCACGGTCAGAAATTCCCAAAAGTTCCTTATACAAGATGCCGATGGAATACATTACAAAATAATGCTGAAGGGAGACTCGCAGAAACGAAGTTGGGATCTTCAGAACACCAGTCTTTCCCAAGGAACACGAATTGGTGCTTACCCTTACGACAATGTTGATGGCGATCACAGACATTGGACATTCGTCAAGATAGCATCCGCTCTGAAAAACACACCAGATGCCATTGAATCCTTGCCACAACAGAGCGTAAAGAACAGTAACGAATCAGAAATTTTCTACAATCTGGCTGGCGTCAAACTACAGCATGCTACCAAAGGCATCAATATTGTACGCTGTCCTAATGGAAAAGTAATCAAGAGAGTTAACATCAGATAAAACGCTAATCACATTTTTGCGATCGTCAGTTTATTACGTGCGAGGAAATAAACCACAATGTTTCTATGGGAAAGTATCGTTTATATCGCGGAATTTTGATACCTTTGCATCAACACCGACTGGAGGCTGGCATCCGTGAGAAACTCTCTGGGATTGGATTTAGCGTAAAGGAGGGGTGAGTATGAGCGAGAAATTGACCGGATGTGATAACCTAAAGACGAAGTAAGTTATGGCAAACGAGGCTGCAATCATAGAAACCAGAGCCATGCAACTGGCTGGAAAGATTGAAGTATTGGTTACAGAGGCACGTAAGAAGGTCGCTTCTGTGGCTAATACTGCACAGGTATATACATACTATGAGATAGGTCGTTATATCATAGAAGATGAACAAGGTGGAAAGCTACGTGCCGAATATGGCAAAGGCATATTGAAACGTGTTTCAGAACAGCTCACAGAGCGATTAGGCAAAGGATGGTCGGTAGATACACTTGAAAAAACGCGCCGATTCTTCTTGGTATATTCAAAATCCAAGACAGTGCTTTGGAAATCGGATGTCAATATGGAGAAATCCGCTACAGTGCAGCGGAAATTGTTGGAAGACCTTAATTCCGCAACACTATTACAAATAAGTTCTTATATAAATAACCCGTCTGTGACAGTGCTTGGTTTGTGCTGATGACTGGCGATGATTTTTTTTTTTTTGTTTCCTTCCGGAGACGGAGCGTTGTGGCATGGAGCATGCTAAATTCGTGAATAAATATTCAGAGAATGATAGATTTCTGAATATTTTATAACGAATTTGTAATTTATTCATGGTTTTTTGTGAATAATAGATAGAAAAAGACTAACTTTGTGGTCGTTTTTAACACTGCGCCTCGAATAAGGGTGCGTGGATGCGTGTGCGTAGCCTGTCTGCGTGCGCGTATATATGAATAAGGAATATAAATAAAAGCGACTACTCACTTATGGCGTTAGGTAAAAAGAATGGCAGACTGGAAATAATCAAGATGATTGTGTCGAGTCAGGAGATGGCGACACAGGAGGAACTGCAGGCCCAACTGGACATTGCTGGCTATCCCTGTAGCCAGGCCACGCTGGTAAGAGACCTGCATCAGCTGCGCATCACCAAGGGACAGAATGCCGACGGCAAGTGCGTGTACATGATGCCGGGCGAACAGCGATTCCGCACGGTGAGCGACACCCACGTCACGGTAGACGGAATGCACCGTCTGGGTGTGGTGCGGGTGAAGTTCAGCGGCAACATGGCGGTGGTGCACACGCCTCCCGGTCATGCCGGGCATGTGGCGTACGACATCGACAATGCCGGCATAGACGAGATACTGGGCACCATAGCCGGCGACGACACTGTAATGATGGTCCTTGCCGAGGGGGTTGACCGCGAGACGGTGATGAACAAGCTCGGAACAATTAAGTAACGGGAGTTAGCCGGACGTCAGATCTTCTCTCGAAGGGCAAATACATTATTTAAATAAAAAGAAGAAGATGAATCCAGAAGATATACAGGTGATGGTGGCGCTGCCCGAACACGAGGTATATGTAGACACCATATTGGAAACCATCCGCGAGGCAGCCAGGAAGCGTGGCACTGGTATAGCAGAGCGTACGCACGAATATGTGGCAACGAAGATGAAGGAGGCAAAGGCAGTCATTGCGCTCTACGAGGGCAGGTTTGCCGGTTTCAGCTACATCGAGACATGGGGTAACAAGAGCTACGTTACCACCAGCGGTCTGATAGTACACCCCGACTTCCAGGGCTATGGCGTGGCAAAGCGCATCAAGGACTACACCTTCACGCTGGCACGTCTGCGCTGGCCTCATGCCAAGATATTCAGTCTGACGAGCGGTGATGCCGTGATGAAGATGAACTCGCAGCTGGGCTACTATCCTGTCAGTTTCAACCAGCTGACCGACGATGAGGCTTTCTGGCGTGGATGCCGCGGATGCATCAACCATGAGATACTGGAGCTGAAGCAGCGCAAGTTCTGCGTGTGCACCGGTATGCTGTGGGATCCAGAGAAACACCACGGCGAACCAACGTCGCTCGAGGTCATCAAGGACGTGATGCGACAGCTCGTGATAAGGGGAATAGAATAAAATAACAATAGATAAGATATGGCAGAAAAGAAGAAAGTTGTCGTTGCTTTCAGCGGCGGATTGGACACAAGTTACACGGTGATGTATCTTGCAAAGGAAAAAGGATATGAGGTATATGCAGCGTGTGCCAACACAGGCGGTTTCAGTGCCGAGCAGTTGAAGGCAAACGAGGAGAACGCATACAAGTTGGGTGCAACGAAGTACGTCACTCTCGACGTAACACACGAGTATTACGAGAAGTCGCTCAAGTACATGGTCTACGGCAATGTTCTTCGCAACAACTGCTATCCCATCAGTGTAAGTTCGGAGCGCATCTTCCAGGCACTTGCCATTGCACGCTATGCCAGGGAGATCGGTGCCAGCGCCATTGCTCACGGCAGTACAGGTGCGGGCAACGACCAGATTCGCTTCGACATGACATTCCTGGTAATGTGTCCGGGAGTGGAGATAATCACACTGACACGCGACGGCAACCTGAGTCGCCAGGAGGAGGTTGACTACCTGAACAAGAACGGTTACGAGGCAGACTTCACCAAGCTGAAGTACTCGTACAACGTGGGTATCTGGGGAACCAGCATCTGCGGTGGCGAGATTCTGGACAGCAAGCTGGGTCTGCCCGAGAGTGCATACCTGAAGCACCCCACCAAGGAGGAGCCATCGCAGCTGAAGCTCGGTTTCGAGAAGGGCGAACTGGTGAGCGTGAACGGCGTGAAGTATGAGGACAAGATAAAGGCTATCCAGGCAGTGGAGGAGATTGGTGCAAGCTATGCCATCGGTCGCGACTGCCACGTGGGCGACACCATCATCGGCATCAAGGGCCGTGTAGGCTTCGAGGCAGCAGCACCAATGCTTATCATCGGCGCACACCGCTTCCTGGAGAAGTACACGCTGAGCAAGTGGCAGCAGTACTGGAAGGAGCAGGTGGCAAACTGGTATGGCATGTTCCTGCACGAGAGTCAGTACCTGGAGCCTGTGATGCCCGACATCGAGGCAATGCTTTCGAGCAGCCAGCGCAACGTTACCGGCGAGGTGACTCTCGAACTGCGTCCCTACACATTCCAGACCATGGGTGTTGACTCGCCCAACGACCTTGTCAAGAACAAGCTCGGCGAGTATGGCGAGACAGCGAAGGCATGGAGCAGCGAGGATGCAAAGGGCTTCATCAAGGTTACATCGACAGCCCTTCGCGCATACTATCTGGCACACCCTGACGAGGAGAGATAAGGGCACTCTCCACGCCCCCTCCCCCGAGAGGGGAGTGAGATTGACGTGAAAATAGTACTTGCTAAATAAGATAAAACAACAGGCAGTATGGTAAGAGTAGGTATTTTAGGCGCTGCCGGATATACGGGCGGCGAACTGATAAGGGTGTTGCTGAACCACCCTGAGGTTGAGATTGTATTTGCCAACAGCGAGAGTAACGCCGGCAACAAGGTTTACGAGGTGCACGAGGGACTGCTTGGCGACACCGAACTGGAGTTGACAAGCGAGATGCCCTGGGACAAGGTGGACGTGGTGTTCTTCTGTTTCGGACACGGCAAGAGCGAGGCGTTCCTGAAGGAGCATGCCATACCCGACAGCGTCAGGATAATAGACCTGGCACAGGACTTCCGCACAGCGGGCGAGCACGACTACGTGTATGGCCTTCCCGAAACGCACCGCGACATCATCAGGGGATGCCGGCATCTGGCAAACCCGGGTTGCTTCGCTACGTGCATCCAACTGGCACTGCTGCCAGCGCTCAAGGCTGGTGCCATCTCGGGCGACATACATGTGAACGGCATCACCGGCAGTACGGGTGCCGGTCAGAAGCCCGGTGCCACGACACACTTCTCGTGGCGCAACGACAACATATCGGTCTACAAGACCTTTACCCACCAGCACCTGCTCGAGATAAACCAGACAGTTCAGGAACTGCACCCCGGTTACGAGGGTAGGGTGCTCTTCATCCCGCAGCGAGGCTGCTTTGCACGTGGCATCTACGTCACTGCGTACGCCAAGTGCGACAAGTCGCTCGACGAGATGCAGCAGATTTACGCAGACTACTACAAGGACGCAGCCTTCACGCATTTCGTGAAGAAGAGTCCCGACATGAAGCAGGTGGTCAACACCAACAAGGCTGTGGTGTATGTGGAGAAGTACGACGACCAGTTGCTCATGATAAGCTGCATCGACAACCTGCTCAAGGGTGCCGTCGGTCAGGCTGTGCAGAACATGAACCTCATGTTCGGCATGGACGAGCACATGGGACTGAACCTCAAGGCATCTGCATTCTAAATCAGCCCCCCTAACCCCCGAGGGGGAATAAGTAGGGTGGAAGCGATGGTTTGTTATAACGACGGTTTGTTAGATAGAAAAGCAAGAGAACAGAAAGAAGATAAGGTAAAAATGGAATTATTCGACGTTTATCCACTATTTGATATAGCGATAGAGAAAGGGCAGGGATGCCATGTCTGGGACGATAAGGGACAGGAGTATCTGGACCTGTACGGCGGGCATGCCGTTATTTCTGTCGGCCACGCACACCCTCACTATGTTGAGGCCATAAGCAGTCAGGTTGCAAAGCTTGGCTTCTACAGCAACTCGGTGCAGAACCCTCTGCAGAAGGAACTGGCACTGCGTCTGGGCAAGGCCTGCGGCTACGAGGACTATCAGCTCTTCCTCATCAACAGCGGTGCCGAGGCAAACGAGAATGCCCTGAAGCTGGCTTCGTTCTACAATGGCCGTACACGAGTGCTGTCGCTCGAGAAAGCCTTTCACGGACGCACCTCGTTGGCTGTCGAGGCAACTGCCAACCCCAGGATTATTGCCCCCATCAATGCCAACGGCCATGTCACCTACCTGCCAATCAACGATATAGAGCCTTGGAAGGCAGAGCTGGAGAAGGACGATGTGTGTGCTGTCATCATAGAGTGCATTCAGGGTGTCGGTGGCATTCGCATGGTCGATGCCGGTTTCCTGAAGGAACTGAAGGCACTTTGCGAGGCGCACAACACGGTGCTCATCTGCGACGAGATACAGTGTGGCTACGGACGAAGCGGCAAGTTCTTCGCGCATCAGTGGCTGGGCGTGGAGCCCGACATGATAACTGTGGCAAAGGGCATATGCAACGGTTTCCCGATGGGAGGCGTACTCATCTCGCCAAAGTTCAAGCCTGTCTACGGACAGCTCGGTACAACCTTCGGAGGCAACCACCTCGGCTGTGCAGGAGCTTTGGCTGTACTCGACATTATCGAGAGCGAGGGTCTGGTAGAGAATGCACGTAAAGTTGGTGAGTACATCATTTCGACCCTGACCGAGAAGATGAAGGCTGGCGAGTTGCCACACGTGGTCGACGTTCGCGGTCGTGGCTTGATGATCGGTATCGAACTCGACATTCCGTACAAGGAGCCTCGCACACGTCTCATCAAGGAGGAGCACATCTTTACTGGTTGCTCGGGTACAAACGTCATTCGTCTGCTGCCACCGCTCTGCCTTAGCATGGACGAGGCACAGCAGTTCATAGACAAGTTCGGCAAGGTGCTGGCATGATGAGGCTGCCCTTCTGATGGCGCGCAGATGTGCCCTTCAGTGTAGAAAGAAAAAATAGAAAAGCAAAATATGAAATCATTTCTGAACGTACAAGACCTTGGCGACCTGAAGGTGGCACTGGCTGAGGCACAGGAGATTAAGAACGACCGTTACAAGTATGCCGAACTGGGCAAGAACAAGACAGCGCTGCTCGTCTTCTTCAATAATTCGCTGCGCACACGCCTCTCTACACAGAAGGCTGCGCAGAATCTCGGTATGAACGTCATCGTGCTCGATGTCAACGCAGGAGCCTGGAAACTGGAGACCGAGCGCGGAGTGGTGATGGACGGCGACAAGAGCGAGCATCTGCTCGAGGCAATCCCCGTGATGGCAAGCTACTGCGACGTCATCGGCATCCGCTCGTTTGCCGGACTCAAGGACCGCGACTACGACTATGCCGAGACTGTCTACAACCAGTTCGTGAAGTACAGCGGCAAGCCGGTCTTCGCCATGGAGACAGCTACCGTACACCCTCTGCAGGCATTTGCCGACCTCATCACCATCGACGAGGCTACACGCAGCATGCAGGAGGCAAAGAAGAAGATAAAGGTGGTCATGACATGGGCACCTCACCCACGCTGCCTGCCCCAGGCTGTGCCCAACAGTTTTGCTGAGTGGATGGTCGAGGCAAGCAGGACACCGCTGCTGCAGAACGCCGGCAAGGATGTCGAGATTGAGTTTGTCGTGACACACCCCAGGGGCTACGAGCTCGACCCAAAGTTTGTGGGCGATGCAAGGGTTGAGTACGACCAGATGAAAGCGTTCGAGGGTGCCGACTTCATCTATGCCAAGAACTGGAGCTGTCCGGGTGTTACCGAGGCAGACAAATACGGCACTATTCTCGAGGACTACCACACCATGCTCGACTGGACTGTAGGCGAGCGCCAGATGGCTGTGACCGACAACGGCAAGTTCATGCACTGTCTGCCCGTACGCCGCAACATGATTGTCACCGACGATGTCATCGAGGCTCCCACCTCGCTCGTCATCCCCGAGGCTGCCAATCGCGAGATTTCGGCTACTGTTGTGTTGAAGCGCATACTCGAGAGCATAAAGTGATTTTAATGTTTGTTGTAATTTTGTGCTGTTAAGGTAATAAAGAAAAATCAAAATGTAAGTGTTTAGCTTATGAAGAAAATCTACTCTTTTATTCTTTTATTGTCTGTTATGTTCTGCGCACAAAGTGTGTCTGCACAGGGCTTGTATGTCGATTATTGCGGTAATAACATACCGACAGGTACTACCGGTTATGTAAACGGAATGGTAGGAAACACAACCTACGAACTCGCTATCCACCTCACTCCGGCTGAGCTGCAGAAGTATGTGGGCTGCAAGATTACCAAGGTGGTATACGGCATTTCACAGACAACAAGTGTGACGAGCGGTCTGAAGATGACCGGCTGGGTGCGCAACGCCAGCGACAGTATGGGCGCCAATCTGGTAGAGGGCGAGACAGAGGTGAAACTCGGATGGAACGTCATCACACTGAGTCAGCCATACGAGATTACCGCAACGTCCGACATCTATCTGGGTGTTTCCTATGCACAGAAATTAAAGGAGAAGATTGTCTGCTATGCTGGTGAGTCGAACGTCAATGGCTGCTTCACTCGCAGGGCATCGGCAACAAAATGGAGCGACTGGTCGAACAAGGGCTGGGGTTCGCTCTGCCTGCGTGCCTACGTTGAGGGCGAGAGTCTGCCAACACACGACCTTGCCCTTAAGAACGTGGTGCTGGGTCACAGCCTGACCAAGGTGGGCAGCACTATCCTTGTCAAAGGAACTGTCGTGAACAATGCGTCGGCAGTGGCATCGAAGCCACAGATTGTGTGTAGCGTGGATGGTGCTCAGACCTACACATACCAGTGCAAGGGCGACCTTGCCTACGAGCAGACAGAGAATTTCAGCATAGAGGTGCCTAACAACGTAAGCGACGAGAACACACACAAGGTGACACTCGAGGTGAAGTGGGCTGACGGCAGTGCTGACCAGGCTGCCCATGACAACGTGGCACAGCTCGACGTGCAGTTTGCCAACAAGGTGTACTATCGCAAGATGGTTGTTGAGGAAGGTACCGGCACATGGTGCGGATTCTGCGTGCGTGGTTATGTTGCCATGAAGATGATGGCAGAGGAGCATCCCGACCGTTTCCTCGGCATTGCAGTGCACTGTGACGACGAGATGAGCTATGGACCTTACGACAACTGGATTTCGACAGCTATCAACGAGAGCTATCCTGGTTGTATCATCAACCGCGACGGCAATATCTACGACCCTAACTACGAAGAACTGACATACGTCATGGGACTGATGGACGATGTTGCAAAGGCTGGCATCAGCGTAAGCGGTGTTATTGACGAGACCTCGAACAAGGTTCTCATGACTGCCGAGGTTACTCCATCATATTCAGCTACAGGCGAGGACCTTCGCGTGGCATTCGTAATCCGCGAGGACGGTTATGTTGCAAAGCAGAAGAACTATTACGCAGGCGGTTCGTATGGTTCGATGTATGGATTCGAGACTATGTCGAGCACCTGCGCGTTGCCAATGTACGACGTGGCTCGCATCATCGTTCCAACCATGGAGGGCGAAAAGGGCAGCATTCCTTCTTCTATACAGAAGGATCAGACATACAAGTACAGCTATGTTGTGGACATCCCATCAAGCGTTACCGACAGGGCAAACATCAATGTTGCAGCTATCCTCATCGACGGCAAGACTGGTGCTGTGCTGAACGGCGAGGCAGCCAAGTTTGTGCCAGGAACGGTTAACGACAGCGATGCAATAAACGCGATTTCGGCAGACTCAGCAAAGCACAATGGCGCGTTGTTCGACCTCTCTGGTCGTCGTGTTGACAGTGCTCGCCGAGGCATCTACGTTCAGGACGGCAAGCTCCGTCTCGTGAAGTAAACAGTTAGCCAAAAACACACGAAAACATACAAAGACAATAAGTACATCCGACGGAGAGACAACAGGTGTTTTCTTCTTTTCAAGGGAAAGGTTTTTGTATGTTTTTGTGTGTTTTTGGTTAATATAAATTGATAACACTCCCGCTAATTACTAAAATAGCATCCCCGTACACAGTCTTTACGCAACTTTCTGTCTTTGCCCCGTTTGTTTGTAGATTATTAGTAGAGATGGATGCCTACGTTTTTATATATGTATGTCAGTCAGCAGCCGAATAACAAACTAAAGAAATGGCATCATTGAAGGATATTCTTCTGATGCATAAAAGACAAAATGGCATGCTGACCACGATGGTTGGCATGCCATTATTATAGGGGCGTATCTACCTCCTTTAGGAAGCTGCTACTGCTTTTTCCGAAAGCAGGTGCTGCTTCGGAGAAAAGCTGCTGCAGCTTCAGCGAAAAGCAGTAGCAGCGTAAGAGATGCGTCAATTCGTTTCTTTGTTAAAATTCAGGAATTCTCTGATATGGATGTGTGTCACCCCTTCGTCGTCACTTCGTTTTAGTAAAGGTGATGACTTCATGCTCAATAATACTTTAACTGTTTGCAAAATCAGCGAATTTACGTAACTCCTTGTTTTTCATTCTCCGCTATGTAGTGGTGCAGAAAAGTGATGAAGTCAGGATCAACGAGTTGGTGGAGAGGGCGTAGTACAAACGACCTCCCTTTGCCTCCTCAGCCTCTTATGCTCTTGACTGGCGTGCCTTGCTCTGTACTACGTTGACGATGTAGTCGCCGAGTTTCTCGAGCCCGTTGATGTAGTCGATGAAGAAGGCACCTAACTGGTAGTTGTAGAGACCAGAGGCGATGTTCTGCAGATTGTCGTTGCGGAGTTGTGTGCGAAGTGCGTTTATCTGTCGCTCTATGTTGTAGCTGCGTGTTATGTCGTGGCCCTCGCCCTCAGGCTGCTGCAGGGTCTCGGTCATCAGCATGAGAGCCTCCGAGAGCAGTCGCTCCATTTTGTCGATCTGCTCCATCTGCTGGGGTGTGAAGTCGTCCTTGCAGTTCTCGCGCTTGCGGCTCAGAGTGCGTGCCAGCGAGAAGCAGCAGTCGCCGATGCTCTCCAGGTCGTCCACCTCGCGCAACATTCGCTGCACCTGTCGCTTGGCGTCGTTAGAGAGGCGGCCTTCGCTTACCTTCTGCAGGTAGTGTGCTATCTCGTACTCCATGTTGTCGGTGATGCCCTCGTAGTGCTCCACCTTCTCGAAGAGGCGTCTGAACTCGTCGTCCTTCACCACGTTTGCACTGGCGTTCTCGCTGTCAGAAGGCTGGGGCGAGGGGTGCATGCTCGTTACGTAGTTGAACGACTTCTGGCATCGTTCGGCAAAGAATACAATCTCCTTTCGTGCCTCCAGTATCGACAGTTCGGCAGTCGAAAGCAGACCACCCGAGATGAACTTGAGGCCCTTCTCCTCCTGCTTCTCCTTGAGTGGCAGCACGCGGCACACAAACAGTTCTATCTGGTGTACAAAGCCTATGAGCAGCAGTGTGTTGAAGATGTTGAATGCGGTGTGGAACATAGACAGTTTGAAGAGGTCGTTGGAACCAGCCATCATGACATCCTCGACAAACCAACTGACGGCATTGCAGAAAGGATAGAACAGCAGCAGTACAACCACAACGCCGAACACGTTGAAGAACATGTGGGCAAGGGCGGCACGGCGTGCCTGTGTGCCGGCAGTCATTGATGCCATAACGGCAGTGATGGTGGTGCCGATGTTCTGTCCCATGGCAAGGGCGGCAGCCTGCTCGAGTCCGAAACCGGGTATCTGCATGTCAAAGAGCATGAGCGTGATAGCCATGGTGGCTGCCGATGCCTGCACGATCATTGTGACCAGTGCACCGACAAGGATGAAGAGGACAATGGTGAAGAATCCGCCGTCGGACAGACCTGCAAGCATCGTCGCCACCATCGAACCGATGTCGAGGTCGGTGGCAGCCTTCTGCAGGAAACTCAGTCCCATGAACAGGAATGCGAAGCCGAAGATGAACTCGCCAATCGACTTGCGCTTGTTGTGACTGCTGAAAATCAGTGGAATGCCAAGGGCAAGGAGAGGCAGCGCCATGGCAGCAATGTTAACCTTGAAACCAACGGCAGAGATAATCCATGCCGTGACGGTTGTGCCCACGTTGGCACCCATGATGACGCCGATTGCCTGGGCAAGGTTCATCAGTCCGGCGTTGACAAACGACACCACCATGACGGTAGTGGCAGACGATGACTGTATCAGAGCAGTGACAATGATACCGGTGAGCACACCCATAAAGCGGTTCTTGGTCATTGCAGCCAGGATGCTGCGCAGACGGTCGCCTGCAAATTTTTCGAGTCCCTCGCTCATGGTTTTCATACCGAAAAGGAAGAGTCCGAGCGATCCTAAAAGAGAAAGAAGATTGACGATTACTTCAAAAGTCATATTGTTGTTTTTTATTTTGTTGCAAAAGTATTAAGAAGATGTTACAAAGTTGTTACAAAGTTATGAAGATGCTGTTACAGGTAGTGCTGCAATAGAAACGAAACATTTATGTAACACGTTTGTAACAACGTGCGTCTACCTTTGCGACACAGGTTTAACAAATACCAAAGTATTATGAATGAGATGAAAGCAAAGAAGATTCAGCGTTATTACGACTATTTCCGTCTGGTGGTAGTCCTTACAGTGATTGGCTTGTTAGTGTATACGCTGTTGTAGGAAAGAGTTATGAATACGATATTTCTTGGAATAGTAGTTTTCTTGTGTGTGCTGGCTGTGTTCGACCTCGTGGTGGGAGTCAGCAATGATGCGGTGAACTTTCTCAATTCTGCCATCGGCGCAAGGGTGGCTAAGTTCCGCACGATAGTAGCCATAGCTGCCATCGGTGTGTTTGCCGGAGCCGCAATGAGCAATGGCATGATGGACGTGGCGCGCCACGGTATCATGACACCCGAGTACTTCTCGTTCTACGAGGTGATGTGTGTGTTCTTGGCGGTTATGGTTACCGACGTCATCCTGCTCGACATCTTCAATACGCTGGGCATGCCGACGTCGACCACCGTCAGCATGGTGTTTGAGCTGCTCGGTGGTGCCTTTGCCGTGGCAATACTGAAACTGGCGCACGGAGCCGCGATGGCAGACGGCACGTTGCTCGATCTGGGCGACCTTCTCAACACCGAGAAGGCAATCTCCGTAATAATGGGTATCTTCCTCTCCGTTGCCATCGCCTTCGTGGTGGGTATGGTGGTCATGTGGGTGAGCCGTATGGTGTTCACCTTCACTTACCGTGTCAACGGCAAGACAACTGCCTACAACGGCAATATGGGCGGACTGACCAGCAGTTCGCTCAAGATAGGTATCTTCTCGGGCATCGCCGTGACAAGCATCATATGGTTCCTGCTCATCAACGGACTGAAGGGCAGTTCGCTGATGTCGCCTGAACTCAAGGAGATGATAAACCAGAACACTTGGTACATACTGGGCGGAGGTGTGATTCTCTTCAGCATCGTCACCACCGTGCTCAGTGCGCTGAAACTGCCTGTCCTTAAGTTTGTCGTACTGCTCGGCACCTTCGCCCTCGCGATGGCGTTTGCCGGCAACGACCTCGTCAACTTCGTCGGCGTGCCACTCACTGGTCTCGAGGCTTACCAGGATTATGTGGCTCACGGCGCCGGCAACCCAGAGACGTTCCTCATGGGCTCGCTTATGGATAGTGCCCACACGCCGGTCATCTTCCTTATCATGGCAGGTGTGGTGATGGTTCTCTCGCTCATCTTCTCGAAGAAGGCGCAGAACGTGGTGAAGACATCGGTAGACCTCTCCCGACAGGATGAGGGAGACGAGATGTTCGGTTCGTCGCCGGTGGCTCGCTCGTTGGTGCGCAACTGCAACTCTTTGTCGAAGGTGGTTGTCAGAATCATTCCTGACGGCATACTGCACTGGATCGACTCGCGCTTCAACAGCGAGGAGATGAAACTGGAGCAGGGTGCAGCCTTCGACCTCATACGTGCCGCTGTCAACCTTGTGCTTGCCGGTCTGCTTGTAGCCATCGGCACCAGCCTCAAACTGCCACTCTCCACAACCTATGTCACCTTTATGGTGGCAATGGGTTCGTCGCTTGCCGACAGGGCATGGGGACGCGAGTCGGCTGTGTTCCGCATCACCGGCGTGCTGAGCGTTATTGGCGGATGGTTCATCACTGCCGGCGCGGCATTCCTCTTCTGCTTCTTCCTGACTAACGTGATGTACTTCGGCAGTTACGTGGCAATGACATTCTCCATCGTTCTTGCCATCTACCTGCTTTTCCGCAGCAATTTCCAGAAGGAGACGAAGGAGGACAGAAAGGAGGAGGAACTCTTCCTGCAGATTCTCCGTTCCAAGGAGAAGACCACCATCTGGTCGCTGCTGTGTGAGCATATACGTCAGGGCAACGCCGCACGTCTGCGCTTTGTCATCGACACCTACGCCACCATCACCAATGCCTTCCTGCGCGAGCAGTATCAGCCACTCAGACGCACGGCATCGCTTATCGTTGACGAGCGCAAGGCTCTGAAGAGACAGCGAAAGCAGGAGATTGTCACCATGCAGCGACTCAAGACCCCCTCTGTCTCGCTCAACGGTGGTGAGATGAACGACAATACGTGCTTCGTGAGTCCGTCTGTAGGAGGAATGTGGGGAGGACTTACTTGGTACTTCCTCGGCATCAACTCGTGCCAGCAGATGCTCTACTGTCTGACTCGTATCAACGAACCTGTACGTGAGCATGTTGGCAACAGTTTCTCGCCAATGCCAGAGGCATACCACGAGCGTTTCATCGACACGCGCGAGTCTGTGCTGAACCTCTATGGCGAGGCACTCAGCATGCTTGAATCGGGCGACTTCACCAATGCGGAAACCCTTCGTGATGCATGTACCAGAGTGCAGCAGCAGATCTCCAACGACCGAAAGCGTGCTCTCGACTCTATGCAGGACGGCACAGCCAACCTGAACACGCTGCTTCTGACCATCCACGTTCTGCAGGAGAGCCAGGAACTCGTCGGACAGCTGCGCCACATGATACGTGGCATGAACAAGTTTGCCGGAGCAGAAGACTAAGTACACACCGACAGGTGAAAAAAAACAGCGAGCGTGCAGAGAACCTCTGCGCGCTCGCTATATATATGTGTGTTATTTTTCCAATCGAGGCTTTGCCATATAGTCTGTTGTCTCTCCGGCAAGGCTTCTGGCACACGTTTGTTACTTCTTCAGTCCAGCCTTGAGAGAACGGATTACGGCACTGTTGAAACCGGCGTGGTCAAGTTCGTTCAGACCCTTGATGGTTACGCCGCCAGGGGTGGTAACCTTGTCGATTGCCTCTTCGGGATGCCATCCGGTCTCCTTGAGCAGCGACACGGCTCCCTGCATGGTCTGCAGGGCAATCTGCTTTGCCTGTGCTGGGTAGAAGCCCATCTCGCAACCGCCCTCCATCTGTGCGCGGATGTAACGCATCACGTATGCAATGCCGCAACTTGCCATCATCATTCCGGGACCAACGAGGTTCTCTGTCACCACCAGTGTGTCGCCAGCCAGGTCGTAGAGTGCCTTCACCTTGGAGAGGCTCTCCTCGCTTGCTGTCTTGCCCTTGGCGATGAAACTCATGCTTGCTCCGAACTCGGCTGCAATGTTGGGGATGACGTAGAAGAACTCGCCCTCAGGCTGCTCGAGAGTGGTAGCCAGGTCGTCGGTTGTGAAATTGGCTGCATCGCTGACGACAATTTGCTTCTTGTAGTCGAGCACGCCCTTCAGTTCGCCCAGAACGATAGGCATAAGCCATGGCTTTACTACCACCACGACGATGTCGGCACCCTTGACAGCCTCCACGTTGTCGGTTGTTGTGTTCAGGCTTGGATACTTCTGCTTGAAGTCGGCAAGAAGTTTCTCGTTCTTGTCCGAGATGGTGATACTGTCAATTTTTCCACTCTTTGCCCATCCGTGGATGAGCGCGCCACCCATGTTGCCGGCGCCAATAACGGTTATATTCATATATATGTATGACTTAAAAGTTGAAAAATAAAAACTAAAATTAGTGAGGTTGCGGAGCCCCGAGTCTTCCATCACTTCATTTTCTTCTTGAACCACTCTCGTGCTACAGGCAGGAACATGTCGTGACCCTTCTCGTTGAGGTGGGCGGTGTCGTTGCTGCCCTGGAAGTAGAGTTTGCGGAAGTTGTCGTCGCGCACACGTATGATGCACTTGTCCGTGTAGTTGTCGAGCACTGGTATGCGGTGCTTGCGGCACACCTTCTTGATGACGCTGCACACCTGCTCGAAACCGGGGCGGTCTACGTACCACGGTGTTACGAAACCGATGCGTGCCTTGGGGCAGAGTTGCTCGATGCCCTTGAGCATAGTCTCGAGCGAGTCGCGGAACATCAGTAGCGAGTCCTTGTTGTTTTTTATCTTGTCGGCGTCGTTGTGTCCGGCAATGATGATGACATAGTCAGCTTTGGGGTCCATAGCCTTGTAGCGTTGCCACATGGCAGGTCCGAAGTTATACTTCTGGTCGTGGGTGCGGTCGAAGGCGATGCACGATCCGTTGCGTCCGTAGTTGTTGTACGTCATTTCCAGTTCTGCGGCAAGCTTGCTGTGCCACGTCAGCGATTTGTCCTGGCGGTGGTTAGCAACGTACGAGTCGCCGATGACGTTAATCACTGGTTTCTGTGCCTGCATCGTACCGCCCGTCAGCAGTGCAATGGCGGTACACATTATTATATATATATAAGGTGTCTTCATCTCTTTTTCTATTGCTTTTCACTTTGCTCTTCCTCGCCCCTTTGGAGAGAGGTTTTGGGAGTGGTACTTCTTCACTTTGCTCTCCCTCGCCCCTTTGGGGGAGAGGGCAGGGGAGTGTGGCTTTTTTACTTCATATAAAACTTGGTGAAAGCCTTGATGCAGAACACGTGGTCGGCACAGCTGCCCGTTTCGCGCGCGCTGTGCATGGCAAGTATTGGGTTGCCCATGTCCACGCCCTTCAGCGGGAGCGACGATGCCAGGATGTTGCCCAGCGTGCTGCCTCCGGCAACGTCGCTGTGGTTCACGAAGCGCTGGCTTGGCACACCAGCCTCGCGGCATATCTCTGCAAAGATGGCACCCGACACGGCATCGCTGGCATACTTCTGCGCGGCATTGTACTTGATGACCGGTCCACCACCCAGCACGGGATGGTTTGTCGGGTCGTACTTCTCGCTGTAGTTGGGATGCCATGCGTGAGCGTTGTCAGCCGAAATCATGAATGCATTCTCCACGGCGCGGTAGAAGTCGTCGCGGTTGCCTCCCTGCGCCATGATGATGCGCTCTATCATGCTTGCCAGGAACGGACTGCCGGCACCCTGCTTGGTCTGGCTGCCAGTCTCCTCGTTGTCGAAGATGGCAAGTATGTTGGTGGTCTGTGGAGCCTCGCCTTCACGCTCGCTGTCGCTTGCAAGGAGTGCTGCCAGTCCGGCGTGCACCATCGAGAGGTCGTCCAGACGTCCGCTCGAGATGAACTCGTTGTGCATGCCGACGGTGCAGGCTGGGGTGGAGTCGTACAGGTAGAGGTCGAAGTCGAGTATGTCCTCCTGTCTGACGTTCAGTTCGCCCGTTATGACGTTCATCAGCATATTGCCCTTCTCCAGTTCGCTGTTCACGATGCCGAGCAGTGGCAGCATATCCTTCTGCTTGCTCAGTTTCACGCCGTCGTTCACCTGTCGGTTGAAGTGAATGGCAAGGTTGGCGATTACCAGCAGCGGACGCTCTACGTGCAGCAGCAGTGTCTTGGGGTGCAGTGCGTCCTGCCCCCTTACGATGACACGTCCGGCAAGGCTCAGCGGGCGGTCCATCCATGTCGACATTATGGGTCCGCCGTACACCTCGGTGTTCAGTTTGACGATGCCTCCCTCGCCGGTCATCTCGGCGTTGGGCTTGATGCGGAAGGTTGGCGAGTCGCAGTGTGCGCACACGATGTGGAATCCAGCCTCGCTCATGGGTTGGCACCCGATGTGGAAGGCATAGATGCTCGAGTCGTTCTTCGTCACGTAGAGTCGGTCACCTGGTTTCACCTCGCCTATGGCGCATCCAGCCTCCAGGCGTCGGTATCCGGCAGCCTCGAGTCTGTTGCTGACAGCCTTTACGGCAAGGAAGTTGACGGGCGATTCGTTAAGAAAAGCAATCAGATTGTCTATCATAATAGCATTGTTTTATTTTCTGCAAAAATACTATTTTATTATTGAAATGGCAAAAAGTTTTGCTTTTCGTTTTGTTTTTCGTTAATAATTCGTAATTTTGTAGTCGAAAACAGCGAATCGATGAGTTCGCCGGGGTGCCTTTCTTCTTGGAAAGTGCTGAGAATATACCCGTTCGCATCAGAGGCGAGAGGTGGCAGTGACGCCGATCGTGGTGCGTAAAATCTGATCCAGGTAATGCTGGCGTAGAGAGTTTAACAAGATGACAAACATTTATAATTTATGAAAAAGTATGCTATGGCTGCACTCGCGCTGAGTGTGGCTGGAATCAGTTATGCGTCTTCTGCCAAGGTAAGTGTGAGCGAGCAAATGGATTCGCTCCGCGAGGCTGAGATGCAGGAAGTAGTGGTGAGCGCCGTGCGTGCTCAGAAGAACGCTCCGTTTGCAGTGTCCAACATTGGTCGCAAGGAGCTCGACCAGTTCAGCAAGACCGGTCAGGAGTTGCCGTTCCTCTTCGCCCGTACACCTGGTGTGCTGGCATGGAGCGAGAACGGACTGGGCACGGGTACCTGCTACATGCGCATCCGTGGCGCTGCCGACAGCCGTATCAACATCACCCTTGACGGTGTGCCCCTCAACTCGCCCGAGGACCAGTGTGTCTTCTGGGCAAACATGAACAGTTACGCTTCGCTTCTGGGCAGTGCGCAGATACAGCGCGGTGTCGGTACCAGTACCAACGGTGACGGTGCCTTCGGCGGTGCCGTCAACATGACATCACGTTTCCCAAGCACCAAGCCAATGCTCGAACTGACTGGTTCGATGGGTTCGTACAATACGTACAACGCCGGAGCTTCGTTCTCGACAGGCCTTATCGGCAACCACTTCATCTTTGACGGTGCATACCATCACACCGGAACCGACGGCTACATGCACGGCACCGACGGCAACTCGGGCAGCTACTACGGTGGTCTGACATGGATTGGCGACGAAGGCAATCTCATCGTGCGCTACAAGAACATCGGTAACTACGAGAAGACCGGTCAGGCGTGGAACGGTATCGATACAGGCGACCTTCTCGACTGGAACTATGGCGGCATGGGTACAGGCATCTTCAACTTCAACGACCTCTACAAAGCCGGACTGGGCAAGTACAACTCGCTCTACGAATACCTTGTCGACGGTTCCGACCCATCGAAGGGCACTCAGCGCTACCAGATGGCTGACGGCAGCCTGTGGGAGCGCACCACCGACTATTTCCACCAGAACCACAACCTTCTGACCGTGGCATGGCAGATTGACGAGCACTGGAGCGCAACCGGAACACTGCACTACACTCACGGTCACGGCTACTACGAGGAGTTCCGCCCTAACAACAAACTCAGCAAGTACGGCATCCCCAACTTCACACTGAGCGACGGTTCAACGCTCAAGAAGACCGACTTCGTGCGCCAGAAGGGTCTGCGTCAGGATACCTACGGACTGGTGTTCAGCACCAACTATAAGGCTAAGTGGGTCGACGCTGTGGCTGGCTTCTCTGCTCAGAACTTTGAGGGTGACCACTTCGGCTACCTCACCTACATGGCAAACCAGGAGTTGAGCGACGCTTATTTGGCTGGTGGCAAGTACACCTACTACGACAGCAAGGCTACCAAGTCTGACGTGACTGCTTACCTGAAGGGCAACTTCCACGTGACAAAGAATTTCGATATCTTCGGCGATGTTCAGTATCGCAACGTGCGCTACTACACCAATGGTTACAACGATAAGTATGTTGACAACATGAAGCAGATGCTCAACATTGACAAGACATATGGCTTCCTTAATCCAAAGGCTGGTCTGAGCTACCACAAGGGCGGTCACAACGCATACGCATCGTTCGCACTGAGTCATCGCGAGCCTGAGCGCAACAACTTCACCGACAATGGTTCGTACCCTGCACCAAGCGCCGAGCGTCTGCTCGACTATGAACTGGGCTACAACTTCCAGAACAGCATCTGGCACGCAGGTGTCAACCTGTACTATATGGACTACGTCAACCAGTTCGTGCAGACCGGTCTGGTGAGCGACATCGGCGAGGCTCTCACCACCAACATCAAGGATTCCTACCGCATGGGTGTTGAGATTACTGCCGGCGTCAACCCCACCAAGTGGCTCTCTATCGAGGCTAACGCAGCCCTGAGCCAGAATAAGTTGAAGGACTTCGACGAGGTGGTAGAGGACTGGGACTACACCGACGGTACGGGTTTCATCAAGAACCACTACGACAACACCACGCTTGCCTTCTCGCCAAGCATGATTCTCAACGGATTCGTTGACTTCCACCACAAGGGCTTCCAGGCAACATGGCACACCGGCTACGTAAGCCGTCAGTACCTCGACAACACAGAGTGCAAGCAACGTTCGCTCGACGGTTTCAGCCGTACCGACATCACTGCCAGCTACACTCTCAAGTGCTTCAAGAAGGGACTCAAGGAGACTGTCTTCGGACTCAACTTCAACAACATCTTCAACAAGCACTACGCTAATAGCGGTTGGGTGTACAGTGCCATCTATGCCAGCGGCGGCAACCCCGAGGGTAACCGCTACACAGAGATAGGTTACATCCCGTCGGCTGGTTTCACCATGATGGGTAACATCACACTGCGATTCTAATGATTGATATTCTGAGAGAATGGTGGACATCCTATGTGTCCCATGTCAGCGCCAATCCTATAATGCTGCTCGACCCTACGCTCTTCCTGCTCGGCTGGCTCTACCTGTGGTTCGAGTACAGGGCAAGCTGGTGGGTGTGGGTGCTGGGCATCATCATGCCGGCGCTCGACATAGTGCTCTATCACCAGACTATGCTCTACGGCGACATGTGCCTGTCGGTCTACTATCTGCTGGCTGCAGTCTACGGACTTGCCATGTGGAAGTGGGGTGGACATGACAGGCAGCACTCCGAACTGGAGATATCGCTTATGCCAGGCAATGTGGCGCTCCGCATGCTGGTGGTCTTCTTCATAGTGTGGGGAGTAACGTACTATCTGCTGGCTAACTACACCAACAGCAACGTACCCGTCACCGACGCCCTGACCAACGCCATCAGCATCATCGGCATGTGGGCAATGGCACGCAAGTACCTGCAGCAGTGGTTCGTGTGGATAACGGTCGACTTCATCGACATCTTCCTCTACTCCTACAAGGACCTTCCCTTCAAGGCCGCCATCCACGTTGCATACATCGTTGTCGGCGTGCTCGGCTTCATCAAGTGGCGACGCATGATGCAAGCCCAAACGCAGTTAGACGTAGTTAAATAACAAATGAAGAGAAGATAAAGCATCATTGAAGGATATTCTTCGGATGCATAACAGAACAGATGGCGTGCTGACCACGATGGTTGGCACGCCATTGTTGTAAGGGCATATCTGCTCCCTTCTTGAAGCTGCTACTGCTTTTTCTGAAAGCAGGTGCTGCTTCTGGGAAAAGCTGCTGCAGCTTCGACGGAAAGCAGTAGCTGCTTGGGGAGAGGGGTATTTTTTTACGATTTGTACTAATAAATGAACAATCGGTAAACGGAATATTGTGTTTTTTGTGTAACTTTGCGACATTCCAATAATGCCCACAACACTATAGAAAAATTTACTCATTATGTTACCGTTTATCATTTCGCAACTTCCGGCATTAGGCATGGGCTTCTGGCTCATTTATGTCCTTTGGAGAAAAAAGAGTTGGTATCAGTTGACGCTTGCAGTGCTCATCTACGTCTTTGTAACGTTCCATTCGATAAGTGCGGCGTGCTACGTCAACTACCAGACATACCCCTTCGGCGTGGCACGCACCATACTGCACGTCACCTCGCCGTGCGTGCTGCCGCTGATGTACTTCTACATGCTGTCGGCACTCGGACTGCGCCGTACGCATCTCGTCACGGCACTGCTTCTCGTTTTCCCGATACTTCTGTCGCTGTTTGGCGAGCAGTGGTTCCCCTATTGGTCTATGATGGAGATGGTAATCGTGGTGGAGAGTCTGTGGTTTGTGGCTCGTACGTACCACGACTACCGCAATTATGGTAAGAGGATGTCGCTCAGCTACAATCAGCGTCACATCATCCTCATCCTCCTCTTCATCGCCGTGTCGTCATTGCTGCGCAATGGTGTGGGCAACAAGTTCTGGATGGAGAACCGCGAATATGCCTTGCTCGACTTCTGCTACAACTGTGCCTTCTACTTCCGTGGATTGTACCTCATGTATGCCTGTGCTATGGAGCGTTCCGAGAAGGAGGGCGAGGATGTCATTTCGAAAGGTAGCTACCTGCCCATCCCCACTATCGAACCAAACATCGAACCTACGCGTATGGAGCAGTTGCAGATGAGTCTGAAGCGCATCATGGAGGAAGACAAGATTTATTTGAGAACGGGACTCAGGATGGATGACCTTGCCATGGAACTTGGCACTAACCGAACCTACGTGGCACGCCTCATGATGGAAACCTATGGACGGTCGTTCGTGGAGCAGGTCAATATTAGCCGTATCAAAAGCGCTCAGGATGACATGCTGCGCCACCGCAACTCTACCATGGAGGAGATAGCCTTGCGCAACGGTTTTGCCTCGGGAAGCAGTTTCAACCGTGTTTTCCGTCACCATGTCGGCACCACTCCTATCGCTTGGCGCAATCAGGCATTAGAGTATTTTGGGAACAGATAGCAAGAATCATGTCTTTCATAAAGTCTTGTCAAGGAGTGTTCCTGTCACCCAAAGTATTCTGGTGGTGGGCTGGCATCTCGTATGCCACTTCACTATATTCACTCTGCTGTCTATTGCAAATGGCCCTTCAGTGGTTGAAGTACTGATGGAGCCTTGTCAGGAACAGAAAAATACAAATATGTGAGACGGCGTCCCACATTTTCACGATATGCACATTTTCGATTGCTGTAAATCGTAGAAACCACTGTCGCAAATCGCGACGGTGGTTTTATTTTTTGTCAAGTACCTCCCAATGACCACTATAACCACTGCCTACATAACGAATATGTGGCATTTTAGCGAGATGGCGCTTGATGGTTTTTGAACTTCGATTACTCAATTCTGCCAAATCTTCTGTTGAAATTTGAGGGTTATTTTGGATCTGTTTCTCTATCCAATTATCAAGTTCATTATCTTGAGGGACATCTTGAGGGACATCTTGAGGGACATCTTGAGGGACACCCTTTGCTGGTCTCTTAAATGTCACCACAACAAAGCCACCAATGACAGTCCATGTAGGTGCAGCGACACCTCTCTTTTGGCAAGCCTCCATGATGCGTTTCACGCCCGAGCCCCAGTTCTCAATATAGGTTGTACTATATAGCACATTAGCAATAAGCGGATTGTATGGATATGAGATATGTGGCTGGAGGATGTTCTCAGGTGTAATCTGTGGTGGCAGAATGCCTGGATTCTCAATTTCGATACGATCATCATAGATGGCAATACCTATGGTCAGATTATATCGTTCGTATTGACGATGGCAAAGTGCATTCAATACCACTTCACGCAGAGCTTCAGCAGGGACCTCCAGATATTCATCACGAACGAGCCCGACTATTTTACCATGCATGTTCAGGTGCTTGCGGAAGAAGTTCATGGCCTCATTGAGTAGTACGAAAATATTTCCCTCCACTCGTTGGTTGTCGATAAACTCATTCTTATCAGTTCCTTGGAAACGAGCCAAGCGCATAGTGAACTGCGTGTACATACCTGTATCTTTTGTAAAGAGTGCGGTGGCAGCGTTTAGAGGTTTGTTACCTGTCGTCAACTTCCATTTTCCTAACACATCCTCAATGGGTTCTGTTAGAGCCAAATCTGACAACCGACCTCTTTCAACACCAAGACGAACAACACCACGTATCAGTTTCTCGTCCAATGAACTGATATCTGTAAACTCCGATGGTTGTCTTTCCCATGCGAACATGTCTGGCTTACTTCTACGTAACCGCTCTTCATACATGTCGCGCGGCATCTCCTTCGTTGTACTCTCCACCTTGTAGTAAGGACAACCATGATAAGTATAAGGCACCATGCCCCATGCCCATCCATCAAAGTGCATGGCAATCACTTTGTGGTCTGGCCGATCAGGAATGTCGATATACTCGACCCGCACATCAACCTGCGGTTCCATGTAACTCAGAGCCTGGGCAATCTCCCGTTGGGTGTTGTCAGTAACCTGCTGACCCTGAATCTTCAATGATTTGGGAGCAACACCGAAGATGAGCCAGCCACCTTCGGTGTTCAAGAAGGCGCAAGCAGAATGCATACCATCCTTCAGTTCACCAGTGGTTTTCTTCAGTTCCAACTGACGATGCTCGTCAGCTTGTATCAGTTCCTTCAGTTCTTCTATTGTAAGTGCCATATATTTATAACGTTTTTGTCCTGTCCAATATTATGAATTCCAACATCTTACTCATTTTTTAAAGTTTTCAATGAATTCAGAAAATCTCTTGTACACGGATTCCAATGTTTAGCAGTAGGAACAGGAACACCAATTGAAGCACATAGTTTTTCTTCAAGGGAATCCAAACAATCAACATCATCTATTTTTGAGGCTTTGTCTGTATTTAATAACCATCCAAGTTCACAGAAGTCTGCATTAGGAAGTACAATTTGTAGAGGAGCTTTATCCAAAGCCCAAGCAGCTCCTACTTCATTCATACACACTTCGCTTGATTTGTAGTTCTGGGATACCATAGCCAGGCAAATTTTGGAGCCTTTGATATTATGTTTTCAAGTTTCGCAAGTTAACAAATATGACGTAACCACCTAAAATAAAAGGGTATA
>CAMAFX010000031.1 GCA_945833925.1 uncultured Prevotellaceae bacterium | reverse complement strand
ATTTCCTATGTTTCCTACCTTTCCTACGAGTCTTTTATATCGTGGGAAATTGAAGAAACGGTGAGAAAGATTTCCTTTGTTTCCTGCCTTTCCTACGAGTTTTATATTATCGTGAGAAATTGGAAGAAACGGTTAGAAAGATTTCTTTTGTTTCCTACCTTTCCTACGAGTCTATTATATCGTGGGAAATTGAAGAAACGGTTAGAAAGAATTTCCTTTGTTTCCTACCTTTCCTACGAGTCTTTTATATCGTGGGAAATTGGAAGAAACGGTGAGAAAGATTTCCTATGTTTCCTACCTTTCCTACGAGTCGTTTATATCGTGAGAAATTGAAAGAAAGGGTGAGAAATAATTTTCTTTTGTTTCCTACATTTCCTGCGAGTCTTTTATATCGTGGGAAATTGAAGAAACGGTGAGAAAGAATTTCCTATAAAAACTTGTCTTATTGTGTTAGATTATCCACACGTTTTTACGGGTGCCCCGGTTTTTCTTTGTTGTCTGTACCAGCCGTTGTTTGTGCTTTTAACTTTTCTTATAATTGTTTTTCTGTGATTTTCTTGTTTGGGTCGTGCGTTTTGTATAACTTTACACTTGAAATGTGGCGTTTTGCCGCGTTTGGAATATAATGTTGAATAGTAAGTGTAAGGAAATTATGATGAAGAAATTCGTTTTGGCTATTCTGTTAGCTGTAGTAAGTTTAGGAGCAAATGCTCAGTTTGCAAAGGGTACAAAATACATCAGTACGTCGCTTTCGGCCTTTGACATATCATACCGCAAGAACAACTTCCAGCTGGGATTGGATGCTACGGCAGGATATTTTACAGCCGATGCATGGATGGTGTATGGTCGCTTCGGTTTTGGCTACGAAAACCAGAAGGGTCCGGACAATGACATTAACAAGTTTAACCTTGGTGCCGGAGCTCGTTATTACATCAAACAGAACGGACTCTACCTTGGAATGGGACTGAAGGTTGATCACAGCAAGTTTGGATCTACTGCACGCAACTACGTAGACTTGACTCCTGAGGTTGGCTACTGCTTCTACCTCAATCACTATGTTAGCATAGAGCCTGCCGTGTACTATGACCTTTGCCTGAACAAGTATTCGGAAGGCAGTCGTGTAGGACTTCGCCTCGGCTTCGGTTATTATTTCTAAGTCGTTATACCTTAATAAATTTATACCTAAAAATAAAAAAGTAGTGCTATGAAACTAAATCTGAGCAACCAGGTGTCGCTTGTAAAAGTACCTGAAAAATACTATCGTCCATCGGACAATATAGAACGCAGCGTGTTGACACGTTTCGAGAAGATTCCTACCGACATCTATGCGACCCTGGAGGAGGGCTCGCGCAAGGTGGCAGAGGAGATTGCTGCAATCATCAAGAAGAAACAGGCTGAATACCGTTCGTGCGTCATTGCCTTTACCGGAGGCAACTCGCCAAAGGAGTTGTTTGCCCACCTCATCCGTATGCACAAGGAGCAGGATTTGAGTTTTCATAATGTCATCATCTTTACAGTTTATGAATACTATCCTATACCGAAGGATCAGCCAAACAGCAACCTGCGTGCACTTGAAGAGCAATTTCTCAATCACGTGAATGTTCCAAAGAGCAACATCTATAGTCTCAATGGTTCCATACCACAGGAATATGTATATGAATACTGCCAGAACTATGAGGAGCGCATTGCTCAGCTGGGTGGTATCGACGTGCTGGTGCTGGGTATCGGAATGGCTGGTAACATAGCACTTAACGTCACTGGTTCGCTGAGAAACAGTCACACGCGTCTCGTATTGCTCGACCCAACCAGCCGTGGTGAGGCAAGCAAGGTGTTCGAGGGCGCAGGTGACGTGCCTGTGTGTGGCATAACCATGGGTGTCAGCACTCTGTGCCAGAGCAAGAAGATTTTTCTTTTGGCATGGGGAGACCAGAAGGCAGAGGTGATACGCAAGACTGTGGAGGGAGACATAACAGACCAGATGTCGGCAACCTTCCTGCAGACGCACAACAATACGAGCGTTGTGACCGACCTTCCTGCGGCAATGCAGTTGACCCGTATAAACAGACCATGGTTGGTGACCAGCTGCGAGTGGGACAGCAAGTTGACACGTTCGGCTATCGTATGGCTCTGCAGGCAAACGGGAAAGCCCATCCTGAAGCTTACCGACAAGGATTATAACGAGCACGGTCTGGGCGAACTGCTGGCTGTATACGGTTCGGCATACAATGTGAACATACGCATCTTCAACGACCTTCAACATACCATAACCGGATGGCCAGGCGGCAAGCCGGATTCAGATGATACATACCGTCCTGAACGTGCCAACCCATTCCCCAAGCGTGTAATTGTCTTCTCTCCGCATCCCGACGACGATGTCATCTCTATGGGAGGCACACTGCAACGTCTGGTAAATCAGGGGCATGACGTGCATGTTGCCTACGAGACAAGCGGCAACATTGCGGTCAATGACGAGGAGGTTTATCGTTTCCTGCACTTCATAAGCGGTTTCAACAAGCGTTTCGATTGTGGAAACAAGAAGTCGAAGGAGTTGGTGCTGAAGTATTTCGACGAGGTACAGAACAAGAAGGTGGGCGACCTTGACAGCGAGGAGATACGTGCCGTCAAGGCTCTCATACGCCGTGGTGAAGCACGCATTGCAAGTCTTTACAGTGGTCTGACCTACGACCACATCCACTTCCTGAATCTTCCGTTCTATGAGACAGGACGCATCCAGAAGAATCCCTTGAGCGAGGAGGATGTAGAGATAGTACGCAGTTTGTTGAGAGACGTGAAGCCTCATCAGATTTTCCTTGCGGGCGACCTTGCCGACCCACATGGCACTCATCGCGTATGCACTGATGCCGTTCTGGCTGCCGTCGATGCAGAGCGAGAGGAGGGTGCAGAGTGGCTCGAGGATTGCCGCATATGGATGTATAGAGGTGCCTGGGCAGAGTGGGACATCGAGGACATAGAGATGGTTGTGCCTATCAGTCCTGAGGAATTGCGTATGAAACGCAACGCCATCCTCAAGCATCAGTCGCAGATGGAGAGTGCTCCGTTCCTCGGCAACGACGCGAGATTGTTCTGGCAGCGTTCCGAGGATAGAAACCATGCCACTGCAGAACTGTACAAGGACCTTGGCCTTGCTGCCTACGAGGCTATGGAGGCTTTCGTAGAGTACAAGGGATAAGTATTATTTAATGGGAGTTAACCTGAGTTAGCGGAAGTTAACTCCTGCTGACTCCCATTATTAACTTTTGTTTTTATTATAGAGAAAGCTTTTCCTTCAGAAATGCTCCGGTGTAGCTGTCGGGACACTTGGCAATATCCTCTGGCGTGCCGCAGCAAACCACTGTTCCGCCTTTGTCTCCACCTTCGGGGCCGAGGTCAATGACATAGTCGGCGCACTTTATCACGTCCATGTTGTGCTCTATGATGACAATGGTGTGCCCACGCTTGATAAGTGCCTCGAACGAATCGAGAAGTTTCTTTATGTCGTGGAAATGCAGTCCGGTGGTTGGCTCGTCAAAGATGAAAATGGTCGGTTCGTGCTGTTCCATACCCAGGTAGTAGGCCAGTTTTACACGCTGATTCTCGCCTCCCGAGAGAGTGTTGCTTGTCTGTCCGAGCTTGATGTAGCCCAGTCCGACATCCTGTAAAGGCTTGAGCCTTGTCACAACCTTCTTCTGTCCGTGCTCAGTAAAGAACTCTATGGCCTGGTTGATGGTCATGTTCAGTATGTCGTTGACATTCTTCCCCTCGTAGCGGATGTCGAGAATGTCGTTTTTGAAACGCTTGCCGTGGCAGGAAGGGCATTCCAGAATGAGGTCTGCCATAAACTGCATCTCTACGGTGACAGTGCCGTCGCCCTTACATTCCTCGCATCGTCCGCCTTCGGTGTTGAACGAGAAGTATCCTGCCGTGAATCCCATCTGCTTGGAGAAGGGCAGGTCGGCAAATAACTTTCTTATCTCGTCCCATGCCTTGACGTATGTTACAGGATTCGAACGCGAGCTCTTGCCGATGGGGTTCTGGTCGACAAACTCTATGGCTTTTATTCTGCTGATATTCCCCTCTAATGAAAGGAACTCACCGGGGCGGTCTGCCACCTGGTCCAACTGGCGCTTCACTGCATTG
This sequence comes from uncultured Prevotellaceae bacterium, assembly GCA_945833925.1. Classification (GTDB taxonomy): domain Bacteria; phylum Bacteroidota; class Bacteroidia; order Bacteroidales; family Bacteroidaceae; genus Physcousia. Next base: position 22,589 of record CAMAFX010000031.1, on the reverse strand, counting down.
TAGAAGATGTCACGTATCAGACTTGACTTGCCGCTTCCGCTGACGCCTGTTACACAAGTCATCACGTTCAGTGGTATCTGTGCATCTATATTCTTGAGGTTGTTGGCCTTTGCCCCCTTGACCCAGATGCTCATATTCCATGGTCGTCGCGTAGAAGGCACATCTATTTTCTCTATTCCGGAAAGGAAGTCAACGGTGTGTGAACTGATGTCCTTGCCCAGTGTCTTTGCCTGCTGTATTGTCGTTGTGGGCTCGCCCGAGTATACCACCTGACCGCCAAGACGACCTGCGTCCGGACCTATGTCGATAATCCAGTCGGCAGCACGCATTATCTCTTCGTCGTGCTCGACCACTACGACCGTGTTGCCGAGGTCCCTCAACTGTTTCAGTACGTGTATAAGCCTGTCGGTGTCACGGCTGTGCAGTCCGATGCTTGGCTCGTCCAGAATGTACAGGCTTCCAACCAGCGAACTGCCGAGTGAAGTGGCAAGGTTGATTCTCTGGCTTTCTCCGCCAGAGAGAGAGTTGGACAGACGGTTCATGGTAAGGTAACCTAATCCAACATCAAGTAGGAACTGCAGTCTGTTGCGTATCTCAACGACTATTCTGCCAGCCACCTGCTGTTCGTGGGGCGTCAGTTGACCGATGCTGGTTTCACTGGTCAAGGCGTCGTGCTCGTCACGTCCTCCTGCCGTGACATTCATGCCGTCTTGTATGAGGCTGTCCACCCATGGCTTAAGTTCGGTGACAGACATCTCGACCAGTTCCGTAATAGTCTTGCCGGCAACACGCACATATCCAGCTTCGGGGCGAAGACGTGCACCGTGACATTTAGGGCATGTTGTCTTGCCCCTGTAGCGGGCAAGCATGACTCGGTTCTGTATCTTGTATTGACCCTGTCGCAGCATATCGAAGAATGCGTCGATACTCATAAGCCCCCATTCTTGCTCCTCGGGAGTTATGTTCCACGATGTAGGCACTTGCTTTCCATGCACTACCTTGGTCAGTTTTCCTGAGGCAGGAAGGTTTTGCGGCAGCGGAGTGCCATGCCACAGCCAGTCTTTTTCCTCCTGAGTCAGCTGGAAGTAAGGTTTGTGGATTGGGAATCCTCTTTCCGAATTGAAACGCATGAACCAAGTTTTCCATTCGCTCATCTTCTCACCACGCCAGCATACCACGGCACCTTCGTAGACACTCAGCGAGGAGTCGGGTATGACAAGTTGCTCGTCAATGCCCACAATTTTGCCGAAGCCCTCGCACTCGGGGCAGGCACCAGCAGGCGAATTGAAGGCAAAGAGATTGTCCGACGGTTCGCTGAAAGTCATGCCGTCTGCCTCGAAGCGTGTGGAGAAGGTGTTTTCGGAACCGTCAGCCATCCACTTGATAGCCAGCTCGCCATTGCCTTCAAAGAAGGCGGTTTCTGACGAGTCTACGATTCTTGATATGGTGTCCTTGTCATTGTGAACCGACATACGGTCTACGATGAGGCGCACCTGGTCGCCGTCGTTTGGCTCATACTCCTCGATAAGTGTAACCGTACCGTTGGCTTCAATCCTGACAAAACCATTCTGCATAAGCATACCAAGCTGTTGTTTCAGCGTCCTGCCCTCAATGATGTTGACGTTGCAGAGAATCATGAATTTCTCACCCTCGTTGTGGGAAAGAATGCATTGCAATACGTCTTCCGTGGTGTGCTTCTTGACCTCCTGCCCGCTGATGGGCGAGTAAGTCCTGCCTATTCTTGCATAGAGAAGACGCAGGTATTCGTATATCTCGGTAGATGTGCCGACTGTGCTTCGTGGGTTTCGGCTTGTCACCTTTTGCTCTATGGCAATGGCTGGTGGGATGCCTTTTATGAAGTCGCACTCGGGTTTGCTCATTCTTCCCAGAAACATACGTGCATATGAGGAAAGACTCTCGACGTAGCGTCGCTGACCCTCGGCATACAATGTGTCGAAAGCGAGGCTTGACTTTCCGCTGCCGCTCACGCCCGTAATGACTACAAGGTTGTTTCTCGGAATTTCAAGAGAGATGTTCTTGAGGTTGTTGACCCTTGCGCCTTTTATCTGTATATTGTCGTTTGCCATAAGACCATTTTCAATGAATAGGCAAATTTAGCGTTTTTCGTTGAAACGGCAAAATTATTACAGATTCATAATTCCTAATTATTAAATTATTTGTATCTTTGTGCAAAACATTAAAAATCCCTTATCGTTTATGAGAAGACTATTGATATGTCTGGCAACAGCATTACTCTGTTCATTCCAATCCGTAGTTACTGTTTCTGCACAGGTTCAGCCGAAACGAGAGTTCCGTGGCGCATGGATTCAGTGTGTGAACAATCAGTTCAACGGAATCGGACGTGACAAGATGCAGAAGACACTTGTTTATCAGTTGGATGAACTGCAGAAATCTGGTATCAACACAATTCTTTTCCAGGTTCGTGCCGAAGGTGATGCACTGTATAGAAGCAATATGGAACCATGGAGCCGTTTCCTGACAGGACAGCAGGGACGTGCTCCCGAACCATACTGGGACCCTCTGGAGTGGATGGTGGAGCAGTGCCACAAGCGCAATATGGAGATTCATGCGTGGATAAATCCTTTCCGTGCCAAGACAAAAGGCACGCCGGCGTTGACAAGCCCTTATTATCAGCAGCACCCCGACTTTTTCTTTGAATATGACGGGTTGTGGATTTTCGACCCCGGAATTCCTTTGAATCGCTCGTACATCTGCCATGTGGCAAGCGACATCATCCGCAGATATGACGTCGACGGAATGCATATCGATGATTACTTCTACCCATATCCGGTGGCAGGTGTCAGCATTACCGACGACAACTCATATGCAAAGTATGGAAATGGTATGGACCGCAATGACTGGCGCAGACATAACGTGAACCTGTTCATAAAGCAGCTTTCGGACAGTATACACGCAGCAAAGCCTTGGTGTAAGTTTGGCGTTTCTCCTTTCGGCATCTATCGTAATATGAAGAACGATCCTAACGGTTCGGCAACTAATGGCCTTCAGAATTATGACGAGCTCTATGCCGACATCCTTCTGTGGGTTCGCAACGGATGGATTGACTATAACATTCCGCAGATATACTGGGAGATTGGCAACAAGGCTGCTGACTATGACACGCTTGTGAGATGGTGGTCGGAAAATGCAAAGGGACGTCCATTCTATGTCGGTCAGGACATAGAACGTACCGTAAAGTATCAGGATACGCGCAACAACGGATGGCACCAGGTATATCAGAAGTATGACCTGCAGCGTGCATTTGCGCAGGGCAGCTGCCAGTGGTATGCCAAGGCTTGTGTGGACAATCCAAAGGATTATACAACGGTGCTGCGTCAGTCATACCATAAGTATCCTGCCCTGCAGCCGCTCATGCCCTGGATTGACAGCAAGGCGCCCGGCAAGGTGAGGAAACTGAAGCCAGTTGTCATCGACGGCAAGAATCTGCTTTTCTGGACAGCACCAAAGGCAAAGAAGGAAATGGACAGAGCCATTCAGTATGTGGTATATCGCTTTGCTCCAGGTGAGAAGGTTGACATCAACAAAACGGCAAACATTTTTGCCATTACCCGCAACACGTTTGTGGAGCTTCCATTCAAGGCGTCGGGATATACGTATGCTGTTACAGCCCTTGACCATATGCAAAATGAGTCAAAGGTTGCAAAGAAGAAGATAAAGTAAGTTCATGAGTTATTCGGTGACACCTGCTATTTTGTTATTTCACCTCTGAGGTTGGAATTCATAAGCATTCGCACCTCCTCGATTGGCAGGTTGTGACCGATGAGAAACATAAGTTTTGTGATGGCACATTCGGGTGTACTGTCGTAACCGCTTACAACGCCTGCTTCGATAAGAGGCAGGCTTGTTTCGTATAGTCCCATCTGTACGCTGCCCGCCTGGCACTGCGTGATGTTTACGAAGAGGATTCCTCTGTCTGCAGCCTCCTTCAGCTCCTGCTTGAACCATGCGAGCTGTGGCGCATTACCGGCACCGAATGTGCGAAGAACCACGGCACGCAGTCCGGGGATGTGAAGCACGGAATGTACAAGGCTCTGAGTGATGCCAGGGAAGAGAGTGAGTACTGTCACGTTGGGATCAACCAGTAAGTGCACCTTGAATGACTTGTCTGTGTCGGGACGTCGTATGAGACTCTCGTTATATTCTATGTTGATGCCAACGGTGGCAAGGGGAGGGTAGTTGAACGAGCGGAAAGCATTGAACCTGTCTGCGTGAATCTTTGTGGTTCTGTTTCCTCTCAGCAGTTTGTCCTTGAAGTAGATGCAGACTTCTGGCACCATTGGACTGCCGTCTTGCCTTTTAGCTGCTGCTATCTCGATGGCTGTTATGAGGTTCTCTTTGCCGTCAGTGCGCAGCATACCTATTGGCAATTGCGAACCGGTCAGAATGACTGGTTTGCCAAGATTCTCAAGCATAAAGCTAAGAGCAGATGCTGTGTACGACATGGTGTCGGTGCCATGCAGTATTACAAAACCGTCGAAGAAATTGTAGTTGAAGTTAATGATGCGCACAAGTTTCGCCCAGTGGTCGATGCTCATGTCGCTGGAGTCGATAGGAGGGTTGAATGTGTAGGTGGATATGCGATAGTCAAATCTGCGCAGTTCGGGCACCTCTTCGATAAGTCGGTCGAAGTTGAAATTCTCCAGTGCTCCGGTTTCCTCGTTCTTGACCATTCCGATTGTTCCGCCGGTATATATGAGCAATACTGCCGGACGGTGGCTGCGCATAGCGCTTTCTCTCTCCTTGTTGCTGACAGGTTCTGGCATTGTCTTTTGAGTATTTTTCAGTCCAAAGTTACTGCTTTTTTTGCATATTGCAATATCCTTGTTCCGCTTTTGAAGAAAAACATTTTATTATTTGGTCAAAATATAAAAATCAGTTAACTTTGTCTAACTTAAAATCAATTATTCATAACTTTAGAATCCACAGAAATGAGAAACATATATTTATTCTTTTCCTCTTTCTTGTTTGTTGTCCTTGTAGTTTCTTGTTCAGACAAGAAGGCAAAAGAGGAGGAAAACGAGAAGATGCAGTTTGCTGAACAAAAAGACCATAAGTCTGAAACTATCAGGATGGACGCTTTCAAGTATACGAACAGCATCAAGAATGGTGGGCATGACTACGAATATACCATTTCACGTACGCCTCTCGACTCTGCAAAGCTGATAGTTGACGCAGAGGGCTACAAGGCAATTGACAACTCTCTCTCTCTGGAGATAAGCCGCGATGGAGGTCAAATCTATTCAAGAAACTTTACCCGAGGAGCCTTCAAGATTAATATTGATGAGGAGGAATTCAACCATTATGTACTGATGAATATGGTGTTTGACAAGGTTGTTGACAACGGTCTGCGTTTCATCGTTTCTTTGGTTGACGCTGCTTCCAACGATATGTTCGTTCAGTACTCGCTGGTAGTTGCCTTCGATGGATCTTCAATCAACATTACTTCTTACGATATGTATGACGAATCAGATATAGACCGCTTCGATGCAGATGAAGACGGAGTCTGATTCCGATTCTGTTTCCTATTTCCTATATATCTCAATAGAAAGTAAACTATTTCCTATTTATTTAAATAGAATGTAAATAAAGAAATCCTCGCTGAAACGTGAAAGCGTTTGTCAGCGAGGATTTTATGTTTCTCGTTATAGTTGCGTTTGTCAGCAGAGATTCGTTTTCTGTCATAGAATCCCGGCAAGTGCCTTCATGCTTGGCAGCACCATGTCGGCTCCAGCTTCCTCGAGTACCTTGTCTGGTAACGGACCCGTGTTGACCGCAATGCAGAAGATTCCGGCAGCCTTTGCCGCTTGTATTCCTAATGGTGCATTCTCGACTACTATTGCATGCTCAGGTAGAAGCGAACCGGTCTCGTCGAGTAGGTCTGGATACCCTGCTACACCTTGCCTGACGATGTTCTCGCCGGCTTTCTTCAATCCCTTGAGATATGGCTCCGGCCAAGGCTTGCCTTGTGTGACATCGAAAGCCGTCACCATCATTTCGGGAGTGAAGTGTCCGGGGTATGATTTGTTCAGACGCTCAAGCAGTGTTTTCTGTCCGCTGCCTGTAACGATGAGTCTTGCCAGCCCTCTTGACTTTACCTTGTCCAGAACCTCTGCAGCGCCTTCCATCTCCTCTGTCTTGGGACAGGTGTTGAAGACGTCGCTCTTCTTCTTGTAGATGGCTTCAATCTCTTCTTCTGTGGCGTTGCGCCCCCATGCGCGCTGTGCTAATTCATTGATGGTGCCGGCGCCAGTGCGTCCTTCGTTCATGTACACCTCTTCGCGGGTCATACTCAGACCGAAGGCGCTGACGGCAGCTGTCCATGCAGTGGCGTGGTTCTTCATGGAGTCGTACAAGACTCCGTCCATGTCAAAGAGAAAAGCCTTTATCTGGTCAAGCTTCATCTATTACTTGATGCGAGCCTGAATCTCCTTGGTTGCTTCTTCGTAGCCGGGCTTGCCGAGAAGTGCGAACATGTTCTTCTTGTAAGCCTCAACGCCAGGCTGGTTGAATGGGTTTACCTCGAGCAGAAGACCGCTGATACCGCAAGCCTTCTCGAAGAAGTAGATGAGCTGGCCGATGTGGTATTCGTCGAGCTTGCTTACGCTAACCTTAATGTTGGGAACTCCACCATCAACATGTGCCAGCTGTGTGCCGAGTTCAGCCATCTTGTTAACCTGGTCGATGCGCTTTCCTGCGAGGAAGTTCAAACCGTCGAGGTTCTCCTCATCGCTCGGTACAACCAGAGTTGTGTTTGGCTCCTCGATGCTTACAACTGTCTCGAAGATGGTGCGCTCGCCATCCTGAATCCACTGACCCATTGAGTGAAGGTCGGTTGTCAAGTCAACGCTTGCAGGGAAGATTCCCTTGCCGTCCTTACCCTCGCTCTCGCCATAGAGCTGCTTCCACCATTCGCCGAGGTTGTGAAGCTTTGGCTGGTAGTTGGCAAGTATCTCAATCTTCTTGCCGCTCTGGTAGATGGCGTTACGAACAGCAGCGTAAACGGCTGCAGGGTTCTCGCTGAATGGGGTGTTGATGTCGCATGTCTTTTCCATGTCCTGAGCACCCTTGACGAGAGCTGCGATGTCGAAACCTGCAACGGCAATAGGAAGAAGACCAACTGGGGTAAGCACGCTGAAGCGACCACCTACGTTGTCAGGAATGATGAAACTCTTGTAGCCTTCCTTGTCGGCTGTGGTACGAGCTGCACCCTTCTTGGCATCGGTAACAGCAACGATTACCTTCTTTGCAGTCTCCTTGCCACGCTGCTCCTCGCACATACGCTTCAACAGACGGAAGGTGATGGCAGTCTCTGTTGTTGTACCGCTCTTGCTGATGTTGATGACACCAAAGCGTACATTCTTCAAATATGCAATGAGTTCGCTGAGATAGTCCTCGCCGATATTGTTACCAGCGAAAAGGATGCGTGGGAACTTGCTGTCCTGCAACCAGCCAAAGCTGTTGCTGAGAGCGTCGATAACCATACGTGCACCAAGGTAACTGCCACCGATACCTGCTACTACGACAGCGTCGCAGTTCTCCTGCATAACCTTGGCTGTCTCGTTGATCTCGGCGATGAACTCTGGTGTGATGCTTGTTGGAAGGTGCATCCAACCAAGGAAATCGTTACCTGGGCATGTGCCATCCTCGAGTGCCTTCTGAGCAGCTGCTACAGGAGCCTCGAACTTCTCAATCTCACCGGCAGCAAGAAACTGTGCTGCCTTTGTAATGTCTAACTTTACCATTTGTTTGTAGTGTATTACTTTTTACCCTATTATTTTCGCTTGCAAAGTTAATAATAAGGTGTCGAATATCAAAATTTATGAGGTCTTTCTTGTTTACAGAGCTTTGTCTTTGGCAGACAAAGTTGTTTATTTTTCAAAGAAATGTGAAAAACTCCTTCTCTTTTCAATTTATTGTAGTACTTTTGTGGGCTGCAAATGACGACTGGTACAACTGGGCGTCACTCTTAACTACATTGAATTCTAAATTATGCGATATTTCATCACATTGTCCTATGACGGTACCAACTATCACGGTTGGCAGATACAGCCTAATGGAGTGAGTGTACAGGAGACTGTCCAAAAAGCTTTGTCTACTTTGCTCAGGCAGCCGATGGAGATAGTCGGTGCTGGTCGTACTGATGCGGGTGTGCATGCCAGTATGATGGTGGCGCATTTTGATTGGAACCCCCTTTCTTCTGCTGATGGTGACGGTAAACTGGACTGTGCTCAGCTGGTGTATAAACTGAACAAGATTCTGCCCCCCGACATTGCCATTCAGAAGGTAGAAATGGTCGATGACGATATGCATGCACGATTCTCGGCAACATCGCGTACGTATCATTATTTTGTTCATCTTCAGAAGGATCCCTTCGAGAGGGCATATAGTTGGCGTCTTCCGTATAAGGTGGATGTGTCAATGATGAATGAGGCCGCCAAACTTCTGCTTGGTGAACATGACTTTACGAGTTTCTCGAAGACAAACACCGACACAAAGACCAATATATGTACTGTGACGCATGCCTTGTGGACGCCAGTGTCAATCAGTCTGCAGCGAACGAGCGATGATGTAGGTGCATATATGTTCACCATAACTGCAAATCGTTTTCTTAGGAATATGGTTCGTGCTGTGGTTGGAACGCTTCTCGAGATAGGACGTGGCAAGATGTCAATCGAGGAGTTCCAGAAAGTGATAGAGCAGAAAGACCGTTGCAAGGCTGGCGAGAGTGTGCCGGGCAATGCCCTGTTTCTTGTTGACATCAAGTATTAGAGGGCCTCTCTGACTCCATCTCCTGCTGGTGGATTCGCGTGGAGGATGTTTTTTTTAGTATTTTCGATAACTCGATGACTCGACAACTCAATAACTCGACAACTCAATGGCTTGTGAAATTTTAACTAATTTTTAACTTTTAACTTAAAATGTGGCTCATCTGTGGTTTTATAAGTGCTGCCTTGCTGGGATGCTATGATGTCTGTAAGAAACATTCGCTGAAGGGTAATGCTGTAATTCCTGTCCTTTTTCTCAATACATTGTTCTGCAGTCTTATATTTCTGCCTCTTGTGCTATGTTCCGCATTTGGGGTGATGGGCGAGGATGCCTTGCTTTACGTTCCTGTTCAGGGATGGGCGGTCCAGAAATATATCGTATTGAAATCGTGCATTGTACTTAGCAGTTGGTTATGTGCATATTTTGGAATGAAGCATCTGCCCCTGACATTGGTCGGTCCTATTAACGCATCTCGTCCGGTGATGGTGCTAATAGGCGCCATTCTCGTTTTTGGCGAGCAACTAAATCTCATGCAGTGGATTGGCGTTGCGCTGGCGATACTCAGTTTTTTCATGCTCAGCAGGAGCGGAAAGAAGGAGGGAATAGATTTCCGTCACAACAAATGGATATTCTGTGTTGTCATGGGTGCTGTGCTGGGTGCTGTAAGCGGACTTTATGACAAGTTCCTAATGGCACCTGAAGCAAATGGTGGGGTAGGGCTGAACCGAATGGTAGTCCAAAGCTACTATAACTTTTATCAATGCCTTATGATGCTGACTATGCTTGTTGTGCTGTGGTGGCCAACAAGAAGAAAGAGCACGCAGTTTCACTGGGACTGGGCAATCGTCCTGATAAGCGTGTTCCTTTCTGTTGCAGATTTCGTATATTTCTACGGACTCAGTCTTGATGGGGCGATGGTGAGTGTTGTCTCGTTGGCAAGACGCAGCAGCGTGGTGGTTAGTTTCCTTGTCGGTGCATACATATTCCATGAGAAGAATCTCAAGAGCAAGGCAGTAGACCTCGTGTTCGTACTGCTCGGCATGATTTTCCTCTATCTGGGTACGAGTTGATTTCCTCAATATTGCTTGCAATCGTTGTGGGTTAGACATATGTCAAATCACAATTGCACAATATTCAACAATATGACATATTTGATTTATTAAAAAAGGCTGATGTTATGAATAGGATTAGAATAATTGTATTTTTTATTTATTGTTTTTTTTGTTTTTCCTTATCCGCAAAGATAAGGATGCGTGACGTTTTTGCAACTATGCCAGATAGTTTGCTTACTCTTGTTACAACCAACAACAGACTTGACTGCATTGACTTTATAGAGAACAGTATGCAGGCAAAAGTCAAGAACAAGGCTGGTGATTTCGTAGAGATGAAGAAGTTGACGGACAACTATCTGTTGTTCGAGACAAGTGGGGTTAGCTGCGTCGAGATGAAACTCTTTTCATCGTCCGATTCCACAGCTGTAATATGTGTCGTGGAAACTGTTAAGGGACCGGCTTCTGATAGTTATATTCATTTCTACGACCAGTCGTGGCAGCCTGTCTTGACATACAATTCGAAAGTGGTGCGTCCGACGGTAGAATCCTTTTTTCCAAACATTCCTGATGAAAAACGCAAGGATATAGATGATGCCATAAATGAGCTGCGCGATATGACGCTTATGGAGGCTCGTCTCTCTGCGTCGGATAATACTCTGACATGGACTTTGTCCGTTTCAGAATTGTCAAAGGAAATAAAAAAGGCTGCACAAGAGTGTGTGCAGCCTGTAGTTGTTTCTATTGATCTTTAGTTGGTATATTTGCCCCAGTTCCAATTTTTGACGTTGCAAACAGCTTCAACCTTGTCCTCTACGTCGTCGCTGAGGTTTATGAAGAAGTTTATGCCTGTTTTTTCCTCCAGCTCGTCAACACTGATGGCGTAGCTTTGAACGTTGGTGTCGTTGCTTGCCTTGTGCTCTACCCATAGCGCTATAGCCTGGTATGTCTGTTGGGTACTGTTGTACTTCAGTATCGCCATAAAGAAGTATTTGGGAACCTTCAGACTTACTTTTGTATCTACGAGGAATGGCTGAGGTACTTTTGCTGTCTTTTGTGTTGTTCCTCCTTTTACGATGTAGAGTGTTTCGTCGCTGCGAAGTGATGTTCCCCAGTTATGCACAACGTTCTCGAAGTTCAGCCAGATCTGAGCGTTGAACTTGTTCATCTGTGGTTGAATATTCGACAGATAATATGTCTGGCCGTTTGCATTCTGTGAAATCAGTCGGTCGTTAGAATTGACTATGTGTCCGCGGTCATAACCACTGCCTTTGTAGTCGTCCAGTGTTGTGCGGTATTGTGATGGAATGATGCTGTCTTCCTGAAATGGGTCGGAATACCACATTCTCCCTTTCCATTCCGCACCTGCCCAGTTGTTGCGTGCCCAGCCTTTTGTGTTGTTGCGGTTGTTCATTGTATAGGCAGCCCATCGCTGTGTCTTCTGGTCCTTATCCCACTCGATTGCGTAAGTTACACCGTTCATGTCTGTGTAGTGGACAATGAACATATTAGGGTCCTTTATGGCTGGTATCTCCTTGCGTCCTGCGTACGGCATGGCATCTCTTACACCAATGACTGAGTGGGGCATGTCAAGCGTTACTGGTTTGATTTCGTCGTCTTCTCCGCATGCACAGAATACTGATGTGGCTGCAAGAAGTATGTATGACAGATATTTCAATTTCATAGAATTATAACGTATGTGTTTGATTATTGAAGGTGTTTGCTTTTCTGTTATAATTGACGTTACTGTCTTCTAAGAGTATAGTGTTTACAGATTATGCTTTTAGAACATGTTAGTGGTATGAGCATAACTTTACCTTAATAATATAAAAAGAGGTGCAAAACTCCGGTTAGAGTTATACACCTCTCTATGCGTAACGTCCTTTCGCAGTATTACTTGCGAGTGCGAGCGTAACGGCTCATGAACTTGTCTACGCGACCTGCAGTGTCGACAAGCTTGCTCTTGCCAGTGTAGAATGGGTGAGAGGTGCTTGAGATTTCAAGCTTGATAACTGGGTAAGTCTCGCCCTCAAACTCAATTGTCTCGTTTGTCTTTGCTGTAGAACGGCTCAAGAACATGTCACCATTGCTCATATCCTTGAATACTACTGGACGATAATTCTCTGGATGAATACCTTGCTTCATTTTATTTGTTGTTTTTTTGCCCCCGAGTTTCCTTTATTTAGAAAGTAGATAAGGGGCTGGGTTAATAATTACGGCTGCAAAGGTACGAAATATTGTTCAATCTGCAATACATTTCGGGCAAATATTTCGTATTTCTTATATAAATTGGCAAAAAGAAAGGTTTCCAATACGGAAACCTTTCTTAATTTATATATAAATGTGTGATTACTTCTTTATCAGAGTAGCATCATCAATCAAGGCTGCCTTTCCGTCCGAATAGCCTGATTTCTTAGGATTCATAACAACAAGGCAAAGGGTTGTTTTTGCATCAAGTGTGAACTCGTATGTTACGAGTGTCCAATCGCCATTGTTGATAGTTGCATAGTCTGAATAGACGTATGAACCAACCTTTCCGTCAGTAACAGGTACATATCCAGGACGAACCTGTGCTTTGCCTGCTTCTTTAGCCATTGCGTAGAATGAGAATGTGTATGTGCCAGCCTCAAGAGTGATTTCTTGTGAAGCCAAACGCTTGTTGCTAGTCTCATGACCCTCTACCTCAACAGAATACTTTCCACCATGTGCTGTGGTAGACTGTGCGAGTTTTGCACTGCTTGCAGTGGAAGCGCTCTTCCATCCTGTAGGCTCTGTTGCGCTTACCCAAGATTCGAAACCTCCATTCTCAAGGGTAGCAGAACCTGTGTTGTCGTCACCCTTGTTGTCATCGTCCTTGTCATTCTCCTTGTCGCCGCCTTCGCCCATTTCGAGAACAACGACAGTACCGTTCTGCATCTCAGCAGTCTCACCAAAACGCTTAAGCTTACCAGTCATCTTTACCTTAGTTCCAACAGGAAGTGCCTTTGTTGGATCGGGGATGTTAGCCCAGTAAGCCTGGAATACCTTACCGCCATCCTTGGTGTCATCCATCCAGAATACCTGCTGGTCGCGGCTGATCTTGCCATCGGTCTCGGTGATGTAACCAGTTACGGTGTAAATGTCTGTGCTTTCTGTCTTGTCTTCCAATGCAGCACAGAGTTCCGCTGCCTTTGCGCAAGTGATTTCTGTAGCGTCGCCAGGAATAGTAGGCTCGTCGTTGTCACCAGAACCTGCCTCGAGGATCTCAACGTCGGCGTTCTTAACTTCAGCTGTTACTGCGCCAGTTGAGTTGTTTACATACTTGAGAAGCTTGCCTACAATCTTAACCTTCGATCCCTTTGTGAATGATTCAACACCTTCAGGAAGGTTTGCCCAGTAAGCCTGAATAACCTTGCCACCATCCTTGGTGTCTGCCATCCAGAACGACTGCTGACCCATGCTGACGTTTGCGAATACATCGGTGATGTAGCCTGTGATTGAGAATGTCTCAACGCTGCTTGCATTGTCGTCAAGAGCTTTGCAGATCTCTGCTGCCTCGGCACAGGTCTTCTCTATTGCATCAACAGGTGTCTCAATTTCACCACCCTCGTTGCTGCCATTGAGGCTGAGGATTGTGCTGTTCTGACCAATCTGGAACGAGCCGTTGTACTGGTCGATAGAACCCTTGATGAGTACCTTGTCGCCAACCTTGATCTGGTCGTTAGCAGTGAAGTTTGCACCATTCAGGTAAAGACCATTATAAACATAGAACTGACCAGTTGTGCTTTCTGTATCGTTGATGTAGTACTGAGCGCGTGTGTACTTAGATACATCCAGAGACTTGATTGAAGAGATAATAGCCTCAACGTATACCTCTTTGCCCTTTGCAGTACTCTCGTTTGCCTCGATCCACTGTGTCAAACCCTTTACGTTGAATGGATTTGTGGCAGAACCATCGCCCTTAGGCTCAACGCTTACAATCTCAGAACCGCCATTGTTGTTTGGCAGGTCGAATGGTGAAGGAACGTCCTCACAACTTGCAAGACCGAAAACAGCTAATGCAGCCACTGCAAGTGTCCTAAAAAATTTGTTCATGATTATTATTTGTTTTTAGTTTTAATTAGATTTTCTTTACCTTAGTGTTACACTTGTTGCAGACGTAGTCGCCATCCTCGTTGCGTGTCCACTTGGTTGAGCCAACATACGCATTGCAACCATCGCAGTGGATGGTGATGTCGTCAGCATCGCGAAGCTGGATCTGGTAGCCCTTCTTGTATGTGTCACGAGTCATGATGCCGTACATGCGAACGTTGGCAGCAGGAATAAGGCTTGAAGCAAAGTCTGCGTATGTGCTTGTACGGACAATAATAGAAGATGTACACTTTGTGCCGTTGAATGTCTCGTTTACACCGTTGCCTGTATCAGTAGACTCGACCTTCTTTGGATCTGCAATCTTGGTGTTGCCGTCGCAGCTTGCAAATTTTCCGTCAACGTAAACGAGTTTTGAGACGTGGGTCAACTCGTCGTCGTACAGACTGTTTGTCAATTCGATTGCTGCTGGAACACGGCTTGCATCTGGTTTGCCGATAGTCTTGAAGTGCTTGTACCAGAGGTAACGGCTCATGAATGACATACGGTAAATCTGGCTGCCAATGGCGTTGCCGTTCTTGTCGACAGTACCTGCATATTTCTCGTTTGGATAACCGATGATAGGTGTCTCGCTGTATCCACCGATATATAGTCCCTTGAGGTCAACGAGTATCTCCTGACCAATTGGTAGATAAGTCATAATGTCGTTGTCGGCAATGCTTATCTGGATGTTCTCGTTGCTGTCGTCTGTGATGATGATACACTGGCTCAGATTGCCACCACGGTCGTTTGTCACTACAACACCTTTCACCTGGATGTCGTCTTCGATAAGCTGTACGGCGTTGTTGCTGTACTTCATTCCCTGACCGAGGATAGCTTGCTTATAGGTTTCCTTGAGATCCTTTATCTTGACAACGTTGTGTTCGACGATGCTCTCGTTGCCAATCTTGTAGGTGTCGTTTATCTCGTTGTCCCAATCTCCGTCCTGACAAGAAGCCAGACCAAGAGTCATGAGACCAAGTGCGACGATGATATTTAGTTTTTTCATGTCTTTTCCTATTTATAATAATATTATTGGATTAGAAACGATAGTTGATGTTCAGCATGCCGTTGATGCCCTGAGCATAGTACTTACGTGGACTCTTTGTGAAGTCGTATATACGTGGGTTGCCATAGTTGACACCGTTTGTCAGGATAGGTGTGTTGGTACGGCTCTGCTCGAAACCACCGGTTGTAATCTTACGGTTGTTGGTCAGGTTGCAGAGATTAAGGTTCACGCTGAGCGAATTGTTGTTCTTGAATCTGAACTGGTGACCAACGCTTGCGTCCAGCATGAAACCACCCTTGCCCTTAGCCTGTGCAGGGATGTTGTACACGTCAACGGTTTCACCTGTCATCATGTCCTCTGTTGTGGTGTGCAGGTCCTTAGCCTCGTTAGTGCGGATGTTTGGAGCGAAGCTGAGGTAGATGCGGTCGTAGTAGTTACCTGTAAGGCTCAGGTACCAACCCTTGATGCGATAGTTAAGTGCCAGACTTGCTGCAGTCAGAGGTGTACCACCTTCGCGCATGCCCTTGCTGTAACATATTGTAGGACTCTGGAAAAGTACGTCCTCGACGATAGCAGGGATAGAACGTGTATATGCGTAAGTTGCATTGTTCATATACTTGGCATCGCTCCATGTACCCAAAGCTACAATGTTGAAACTGCTTGTGATGTTTACTTTGATACCAAGTTCTGTACCCCAGTACAACTTCTTTACGTCAGAAAGTGTGTTGTAGGTGAAAGAGTTCTTCTCGTCGTCGTAGAACTGTGAGAACTCGGTTACGTTGTACATGTGGTAGAAGTATGCATTCAGGTTGAGTTGTACCCACTTGTTCTTGAGTGAATAGCCTAATTCGGCTGTAGCGTGCTTCTCGTTGCGCAGGTTAGCAGCGAAGTTGTTGTTCAGCTCGGGAGCCTGGAATGCGTTGTAGGCTGTGGGTGCCTTTGCCTCGTAGCCAACACCGAAGGTCAGGGCATTGCCCTTACCCATGTTCAGCACGGTTCCCATCTTGAAACCACCATCCAGGAAGCCAGCCTTCTTGCCCTTGCCGTATGAGTAATCCTTGTAGATACCATTGCGCATGAAGCCCTCGCGGAACATGTTAGTGCCGCTGATGTTGCCAGAGATGTATGAGTGTGAGATACCATTATCGACAGTGTAGGTAGCCCAGAGCTTAGCGTTCTGGCTGATGATGTTGTAGTCGTAGCCGTACTTGTCGCCCTCGCCAACCTTCTTGTTGGGATTGTTCAGATCGTACTGATAAACATCATCGTAGATGGTGTATTTGCCCAGAGCATAGCTGTTGACATTGTGCAGATACTGTGCACCCATCATGTCGCTGATGGTCTGATAGTGCATACCCTGGTTGCGGCTCAACTGCAGACCGAAGTCGAGCTTCTTGGTCTTGGTGAGGTTTGCATTGAAGTTGGCAGCAAGATTTGTTACGAGATGGTCGTTGTGACGGCGAGCCATGAAGTAAGATGCATCTTCGCCAGCTTCGTTGCGACCGCGGTTCTTGGCATAGAGTTCATCCCAGTTAATCTGACTGTATTGGGGAGACTGCCAGAGATTGTAGGTGTTCCAGAATTCAGCGTATGTGAAGTCGTTGTTCTGTGGGTGACCGCCAGGATATGGGTTAAACTTCGAGCTTGGCAGGTTCTTCCAGTAGTCTGGAGCAGGATTCTGCGCATCGTTGTATTTCAATGCAGAAGTGCTGTACATTGCATACTTGAAGAAGGCTGCGGCTGTCATCTTCAACTTGTCGTTGAACTTCCAGTCGAGTGAAAGCAGGGCGCTGGGCTCGAAGTTGTTGACAACGCGGGCAGAACGCTTCTTGCCGTTCTGGTAACCCCACGATGGGTTGTATTGCCAGTTGTTGGTCAACCAGCGAGCCTCGTCGACAGTTGCACCCTGAGTTGCACGCTCGGTGGGGCTGCCCCAGGTGGCAAGGTTCAGACGTCGTCCTTCAGCGAACTTCTTCTCTACAGCCATAAAGTAGGACAGGCTGTTGTAGAATGTTCCCTGGATGGCTGCTGTCTCCATATTTGCCCAACGGTAGCCGACGGTGCCGAAGAATGCCCAATCCTTCTTTGTGTATCCGGTGCCGTAGGTGTACATGGCGCGCATGGTATAGTTGCGGTTACAGCCAGAGAGTGTAACCTTGTTGCCGCTTGCCATAGAACCAGCACGGAGGTCATAGTTTGCTGCACCTCCGATGTTGCCGAAGCCGTAGTTGTGGTCCTCGAAAGGACTGACATTGTCCCTGTTGCGGACAGCATCGTTCATACCGCCAATTGTAGAGAAACTGAAACGTCCGTTTTCAGCGTTGTTTACTTGCACGCCGTTCATTGACACGTCGTTGTAACGGTTGTCCAAAGCACGGAATTTGAAACGCATACTACCACCCCAGGTATAACCTATTTGGCTGGCATAAATGTTGTTGGCAGAACCAACCTGAATGATGTCGGATGTCATGTCCTCATTCTCGCCCAATTGCGACTCTGTGACTGTAAACTCATCATCGTTGTCGACGACGGTACTGTCGTTTGCCACAGTCTGAGCATAGCTTGCTGGTGCTGCCATCAGGAGGAGCGCCATTAGCTGGAGTTTGTTTTTCATACCTTTTTATTTAAAATTTGCTTAATTTCTGCAAAATTATAAAAAAAAATAAAGTGTGTACACTCTTTATGCGTGCTTTTTATGCAGTAAGGCTAATTTTTTTATTAAAAAAGTACAAGTAGTTGAAAAAAGCATTATCTTTGCATTGTTCGAATGGTATATTCTTGCTGTATGTGAACGCAAAGAAATGAATCATTAAGTACCAACTGAAATGAAAAGACGTTTTTCTATCATAGCTGTATTGTTGTTTCTGGTGTTGAATGTATCAGCACAGGAGCGAAAGATTGCACGCCATGCTGTGTGCTTTTATAATCTTGAGAATCTTTTCGACACCGAGCACGATGAGGGAAAGAATGACTACGATTTTCTTCCCGATGGTTCTTACCACTGGACAAAACAGAAGTACGAGCACAAGTTGACAAACATGGCAAAGGTGCTTTGTGACCTCGGAACGGATATGCTGCCGTATGGTGCAAGTATCATTGGCGTTAGTGAGGTGGAGAACGACCATGTTCTGGAAGATCTGGTGAGTCAGGAAAACATGAAGAAGCGTGGATACAAGTTCATCCACATCGAAGGTCCGGATAAGCGCGGTGTTGACTGTGCTCTGATTTATAATCCCAAGGCATTCAAGGTGGAGAAGTATTTCGACAAACAGTATGTCTATGAGAACGGCGATACAGCTCGCAAGACTCGTCCATTCCTCTGTGTTCAGGGAAAACTGGCGGGTGACAACCTGACTGTTGTTGTATGTCACTGGCCCAGCCGTGGTGCTGAAGGTATCTTCCGTGAGTACGGAGGCCGTCAGGTACGACAGTTGACCGACTCTATCGCAGCTGCCGATCCAACTCAGCACATTATCGTTATGGGCGATATGAATGATGACCCAGATAACAATTCTATGGCTAAGTGCCTTGGTGCACGACGCAAGATAAAGGATATGGAGTCAGGTGATTTCTATAACCCTTGGTGGGATGTACTCCGCGGTCGCGGACAGGGTACTCTGTCATATCAGGGTGCGTGGAACTTGTTCGACCAGATTGTCTTGAGCCAGAACATTGTTGAGGAGTATAAGTCAAAGTTGCCTTCACAGCTCACTTTGTTGAACTACCATATCTTCAAGCGCGACTATCTGTTGCAGCATGAAGGCAAATACAAGGGAACTCCCAAGCGTACTACTGCAAGTGGAGTGTGGTTGGATGGCTACAGCGACCACTTGCCAATATGTGTATACCTCTTTAAAGCCATGTAACGCCTTTCAGGCGATAGGGCGTTGTGGCATATGATGTCTCGTAGAGCGAATAATAAAAGTATTATATATTTTTAATTTCTAATTTTAAAAACAATGACAAGTTACAAAGAACTGGGTCTTGTGAACACCCGTGAAATGTTCGCAAAGGCAGTTGCAGGCGGCTATGCTATTCCAGCCTTCAACTTCAACACAATGGAGCAGATGCAGGCTATCGTACAGGCTGCTGTTGAGACAAAGTCACCTGTTATCATGCAGGTTTCTAAGGGCGCTCGTAACTACGCTAACGGTACTATTCTCCGTAACCTCGCAAAGGGTGCTGTAGAATATGCTAAGGAGCTTGGCTGCGAGAATCCTCAGATTGTTCTTCACCTCGACCACGGAGATAGCTTCGAGCTTTGCAAGGACTGTATCGACAACGGTTTCTCAAGCGTTATGATCGACGGTTCACACCTTCCATATGAGGAGAACATCGCTCTTACAAAGAAGGTTGTTGAGTATGCACACGCTCACGATGTAACAGTTGAGGCTGAGCTCGGTGTACTCGCAGGTGTTGAGGATGAGGTTCAGGCTGCTGAGTCTCACTACACAAAGCCAGAGGAGGTTATCGACTTCACAAGCAAGACAGGTTGCGACTCTTTGGCTATCTCTATCGGTACAAGCCATGGTGCTCACAAGTTCACTCCAGAGCAGTGCACACTCGTTAATGGTGTACTCGTTCCACCACCATTGGCATTCGATATCTTGGCTGAGATCGAGAAGAAGCTTCCTGGATTCCCAATCGTACTTCATGGTTCATCTTCAGTTCCTCAGGACGAGGTTGCTACAATCAACCAGTACGGTGGTAAGCTCGCTGCTGCTATCGGTATTCCAGAGGAGCAGTTGCGTCAGGCTTCTAAGAGTGCTGTTTGCAAGATCAACATCGACTCAGACTCACGTCTCGCTATGACTGCTGCTATCCGCAAGCACTTAGCTGAGCACCCAGATCACTTCGACCCACGTCAGTACCTGAAGCCTGCTCGCGAGAACATGAAGAAGATGTACATGCACAAGATCGTTAACGTTCTTGGCAGCGACAACAAGCTCTAATTATTCCTGTCACTGATATGTATTCGTGTCAATCATCATGTTGATGCAGCTGACGCGAGTCAGACAGAAATAAAAACATTTAAGGGAACTTCCAGATTTGGAGGTTCCCTTATTCGTTGTATAGAGATTCTTTTTGATACAGACTGTAGTCTTCTTGCCGTTCACAGATGTTCGGCCTTTGTATTTCAGGACTTAGTTGGGAATTACTTTACAACCACTTTTTTGCCATTAACGACATAAAGGCCAGTAGGAAGGATGCTGTTAAGGCGGTTGACATTCACATTACGCTTCAGCAATGTTCCGTTTAGTGAATACACATCACCCCTGACATCACCCTTGGCATCACCCTCGGTTTCTGCTTCTATCTCGTTTATGCTGGTAAGCACATCTTCTATGAAGAAGAACTCCTTCCATTGGTCGGCAGCCTGATATGCACTCAGACTGTTCTGGGGAATCTTCAACACACAAGACCACTTGTTGATGTCGTCCAATGCCATGCTACCGCAGGTGGGAGGAACTTCGGCATAACTGATCAGCTTGGTCAGATTGGTGCAATCTGAGAAGGTCTCGTCCCCTATGCTCTGCATGCCACTGCCGAAGTTGAAGTAGTCCAGATTGCTGCATCCCGAGAATGCCCAATTGCCAATCTTCTTCACGCCATCGCCCATGGTCACATTCTTCAGGTTGGTGCATCCATAGAACTCGTTGTTGTAGATCTCTTCCTCTGTATCGCTTATCACTATGGTACGCAGAGAGGTATTGCGATAGAAGGGAGAATAGCCACTTGAACTTGAGGTGTTGTACTTTATCTTGCCACCGATGTAGACAGAATCCAAGGGACAAGAAGCGAACAAGGGAGAAGAACCATTTGAACCCAAATTCAGTTCACTTGTGCGGTCCTCTATCACAACATCAGCCAAGCTGCTGCAATTATTAAAGGTGTAGTTGCCAATGCTGGTAACGCTTGCAGGAATAGAGATTTCGGGCATACTGCATCCGCTAAAGCAATACTGGCCGATAGTTTTCAAACCATTACCCAAATCAATATTAGCGAGCAATGAGTTCCCTGAGAAGCAAGCCAGGCCCAATGAAGTCGTTCTATTGGGAATTGTCACTTGAGCCAGTTTTGAACATTCATAATATAAGCAACACGTTGATTATCAACGCAAAAGCATTTAAAAGGTAGAAAAGTGTTGCGGGTGGAGCAAGTGGATGTTTTCTGAGGTGATATTTAACGCTTTTAACACTGCGTTAACATAAAATGATAAGCAGAGATAGCAAAATACATAAGAATAGCCAATGTCGTTTTCACAGAGATGCAAGCGACATTGGCTATAGTATTATATCTTTACCTAATAAATGTGGGCTATTGCCAGAGTGGTTCTGATTTCCACCCTGTAGGAAATCCCATTGCAGAAACAGAAACTATTGGATAACCACTTATCAGGTTTGTAAGATCTGAGGCAAAAGTATTGTTGTCATCAATTGCGTTCAGCATGTATGCTACGCAACATAGAACTGCATATAGTTTGTTATTGGCAACATTAAGGTCTGCAATCCAAGGTCTTCTCATTCTTGATGGAAGCAATGGGGTTATTGGAAATTTTCTATTCCATAATCTGCCATGATGTGCGCAACAATTTCTCAACGGGCCGATTGCTGCTGTCCATGATTCAAGAATCTCATGCTGAGGTATTCCATACGAACGTGCAATCTTTTTCTTTAACCTTGTATCTGAGAAATTAGCAAAGAGCTTTGAGGTGGTTCCGAATGTGGCGAGTTCCAATGTCTTCCATGCTGGTGGATATTCTGCTTTACCATACTTTGCGATGTGCTCCTTTATGAACTCATCTTTTGATCTGCTTAGTTCCTTTTCCAAAACGTTCATGCTTTCCACGAACCTGTGTTTGTCAGTGAAACACGACTCATGGAAGAACCAGAAAGCACCGTGAGCCAAAGAGAACTCATGAATCATTTTGGAACGAATCGTGATTTCAATCTTTTGTATGGCATCAAATATCAATGCTCTCAGTTTTGCATCAAACTCGTATAGAGCAAGCGCATTCTCAAACGTTGCTCCCACATGTAACTGATGCGTAGTCTTATCTGATTCCATTGGTCTCAAATATGCAGCAAAGCGGTAATAGCTGATATGTTCTAATACCTTTGCAGCATATGCTTCGTCTGCAAAAGTCAATCCTCTTGACTTCAGCAAAGCTATCTGATCGGTAATTGATATTGGAAGTTTCGTGTATGCCATAACGTATATATACAAAAAGCCCCGCCCTGGTGCGCATTAGGAAGAGGCGTGGCGGGTTCTGTCGTTGCAAAATTACGACAAAATATCCGAATAAGCAAACTTTTTAAAGAAAAATTACATTTTGCAGTGCTAAATTTCGCAAAAAACATACTTTTTTGCCTTTTTTATGCCTTTTCGGCGTTATTTCTTTTCGTAATAACGGAAAAAGTATTACCTTTGCATTGTTTTACCCACGTCATGCCATTCGTGGCGGATTTGGGTGGGCTCTACATAACATAAAAAGCGTCATCGATGCTTTGTCTATTGGTTAGATGAAACGTAGGAAATTTCAGGTAATGATCAATGGCAATGTCAGAAGTGAATGCTTACGGGTATGGCATAACTATATCCCGGGGTGTGTAGCG
>CAMAFX010000030.1 GCA_945833925.1 uncultured Prevotellaceae bacterium | reverse complement strand
AAAAATATAATTCTCGAATAATTTACGCCTAATTCTCGGTAATTCACGTTAAACAAAAAAACAAAGCACGACAGAGAAAAAAAGAGCGTGACTGCAACGCAGCCACGCCCTGAATGTATATTTCCCGACAAACGGGATGGGTTACTTCTCCAATATATTATTTAACAAGGTATTGATGTCGGAAACGGTTGCCTCTCCTGCCTTAGCCTTCTCGATAAGACGAGTGAGATCGCCGATGGTCTTGAGGAACTCAACACCAAACTCTACGTTGATAATCTGCGAGAGAGTGTCCATCATGTCTATGTCGATGAGGACGTGTGCCTTGGCTGCCTCCTCAGAGAAACGACCTGTAAGAACAACAGGAATGTCGCCGAGGTCCGGACCACCCCATGAATCAACAGTTGTATCATCACCGTTACCAACGCGAACCACACCATTGTATGTGAAGCTGCCGTCGCTTGCAAGTTCGAGGTTGTCGACAGAAATGTTACCGATGCCTGACTGAGTCTGCGAGCCTTCGAGCTGCAGCATAAAGTTGCGGAGAGTGAAGTTGATATTTCCATTACGCAGGATGCCCACAGCCACGTCTGCCTCCTGATGGTTATCCTGATCGTTGATGGTAACCTTGAGTTTATCGTGGAGGTTAACGACACGGATTGGAGTACCGCCATAAAGAACGTCGATAGTCTGCTGGATGCTCTCCTGCATGTCGATAGCGATAGAGAAGATGAGGTAGTCGTTGCCGTCGTAAGTATAGAACTGACCCTTAACATCTACAGGAATAGCACCGAGGTCAGAGCCACCCCAATTCTCTACTTCTGGCAGGTCGCCATCGCCGATGCGGATGTTACCAGTGTAGGTGAACTTGCCATTCTCGTCGAGTGCCAGAGCATTGAGGGCGATATTACCAAGGTAAGTCTTCTCGCCGCCGAGGTTCATGGCAAAGTTGTTGAGAGTAAGGTTCTTGTAGCCGTTCTTGAGAGTGCCAACGGTTACGGTTACGTTGTGCTCGGTAGTAGCCTCGCCATTGACGGTAACCTTGAGGTCGTCGGTATAGGTTGTGGTAGAGACAGGAGTAGCACCGAAGGTGACGTTGATAGTCTGACCAAGCGACTCCTCCATGTCGATGTCAATGTTGAGAAGAAGGTATGACTCGCCGCCGATGGTATAGAGCTGACCGTCAACGATGACGGGCACGTCACCCAGTTCAGGACCTCCCCAGTTAGAAACGTCAGGATCTGAACCTTCTGCGATGCGGATGACACCCTCGTAAGAGAACTTGCCCTTCTCGTCGAAGATGAGGTTCTCGAGACGGATGGCACCGATAGGCTGAACGAAGCCGTCAGCCTCGAGTTTGAAGTTGTCGAGAGTGAAGTTGATGTTGCCGTTGCGGAGAGTCTGAAGAGTAACGGTAGTCTCCTGAGTTGAACATTCTCCGTTGACAGTCACTGCAAGGATATCGGTATAGTCTGCCTCAGAAACAACCTCGAGACCGTAAGTTACGTGGATAGTCTGCCCGAGGCTCTCCTGCATGTCGATGTCAATGACAACGGTGCACTGGCTGTCGCCGCCGTTACCACCGGCATAGTCGAACACAGAGCCGCGTATTACAACAGGCACATCGCCCAGGTCTGGACCTCCCCATGTCTTGTCGGGGTCAGTACCCTTACCGATGCGGATAATGCCTTCGTAGGTGAAGTTACCCTTCTCGTCGAGTGCGATATTGTCGATAGCGATGTTACCGATAGGTGTGTTCTCGCCATTGACTACCATTGAGAAGTCCTGGAGAGTGAAGCTGATGTTGCCGTTCTTGAGAGTGCCGACAACAACATTGGTGTTAGGAACGGTTGCAGATTCGCCGTTGATGGTAACGATGAGGTTGTCGGTATAGGTCTTTTCGCTTACCGCACCGGCACCGAGTGTGACATGGATGGTCTGGCCGAGGCTCTCTTGCATGTCGATGTCGATGACAACGATTACGTCCTCACCGTTGTTGTAGCGCTGACCACGGAGGTTGAGAGGTACGATGCCAAGATCGAGACCGCCCCATGTGATGGTCTTGTCAGCACCGGGACCGATGAGCATACCGCCATTGAAGGTGAAGTTGCCGTCTGCATCGATTGGCAGGTTCTCGAGGAAGATGTTACCGATGTAGGTTGGCGCACCGTTGATGTCCATCTGGAAGTTCTTCAGTGTGAAGCTGACGTTGCCATTCTCGAGATCAGAGAGGGAAACCGTCTGCTCGGGGATGACGGTAGCATCACCATTGATGGTAACGACAATGTCATCAACATAGTCCTTTGAAGAAACTGAGTTCACAGCATAAATCTCGTGGAAGAGGTACTTAGTTCCGTTATAGTCGCGGCGAACGTCGGCAACTGCGCAGACCAGCTCGCCATCAACCACCTTACCATAGAAGGTAACAGGTGTAAGCTTGTGGGTATCACCTGTGCGGACAGTGCCAGCATAAGAGAATGTACCGTCCTTGGCAAGAGGAATGTTGAGTGCCTTGACAGTACCGTCGGAAGGAACGTATGCAGAGAAGTTGATATTGTTATTCTCGAGAGTCTCGAGTGTGAAGACAAAGTTTGCACTTGGGCTGTTAAGCGCTTCACCATTATTATATACAGCATCCACCTTGTAGGTCTTAGCCTCGCCTACCACCTCTGGGAGGACAACAAACTGGAACGAGTATGTCTCGCTGGCAGTTGCACTGCTGATGGTGACGGTAGCAACACCTGTCTCCTCGTTGTATACTGTCTCTGCCTTTGCACCAAGACCAGGAGTTACGACAAGCTTGTCGGCAGCGTATGGCTCGTTAACCTTAGCACCGTCCTCGATCTTCTCGCCATACCATGTTGCATTGAGGCTGAGGTCGGGAGCAGCGAACTTAACAGTGTACTCGTTCTGGCGACCATAACCCTTGATGGTGATGGTAAGCTCGTAGGTCTTCTCATCGAAATAAGTCTGATAACTCTGAGCGCCATTGCACTTTGAGAGGTCAACGCTAAGCTTGCTTGCGTCGTAGACCGCATTTACCTTCTGCATGTCGCTGAGCTTTGCACCATCGAAGGTTGCATTAAGAGAGAAGTCAAGACGTCCGTAGTATGTGAGTGTGCCATCGGTGGCAGCAACGTTGAGTGGTGCTCCATTCTTAAGATAGAACTTCTCGCCTCCATCGATAGAATAGATACCGAGAGGAAGACCCTCTACGACAACATCTTCCTTTATATCCTCGAGACTGTATGAGAAAGGACTTGTCATGGAACAGCTCGCAGCCTTGTTTGCAAAGGCATTGACCATATAGTTGACAGGCGTGATAAGCATCCACTTACCATTATCGTCTGTAGCTTCGCAAGCTGTCAACGCAGTAAGGCTGCTTGCACCAAGGTAGACATCGGCTTTACTGAGCAAAGTATATCCATACTGAATATTTCTATAGATACGCAAATAGCCGTTATCGTTACTATATTTAAGATCACCCACATTTCCTGTAGAAGAACTCTTAACAGTAAATTTCGCATAATCTATAGGCCAATGGCTTTTCGTTTTATCAATAGTAAAGTAATGATTGTCATTATCCTTTATTGATGTCTCGCCTACTGTCCACAATCTTGGTCTATCATAATTGGTTATCTGATCAAGCTTGTCGCTATGACCGAGGTAGCCATTATACTGAGGATGATAGAGATAATAGACATTACCTGGCTTATTAACGGCAGACTCGAGTTCTGGAATTATGATATTCTCACTGCTCTCGTCATCTATACCTGAAGCAAGACCTGCGAACTTGATGGTGTAGGTATGAGTGTTTGATGGATTGACACTAATATCGTCGCCATCAATCTTTACAGTAAGGGTATAGTCATTCTCTGCTGTAGGCTCGGTAATGGTACTCTTTGCTGCCACACCAGTGGTAAAGTTGAACAACTTAAAATTGTAAAGTTCGTCAACAACTGCCGAGAAACCATTGAAGTTGACATCAGCACCATTATATGTACATGACAACAAGGTACTGTAATAAACCATCTCCATATCGTCGATATAGAGCATATCGTCAGCAGAACCCTTGCCAGGAGTCTCGTTGGTGGTGAAGGTGACAAGTATAAGACCTGGAGTATCCTCACCACTGACATAGTTGTAAGAGAAAGGAATAGTGAACTGTGTCCAGTCGCAAGCAGGGAAAACCATTTCTGCATGAGACACAACATCGTTCATATTGGCATTGTTTGTAGGATCGTACATCTTGGTACCAGCCTTGTGAGTATACAGACTGACGCGAGCATTGCCGGTATTGCTCTTAGCTGGAACAAACTTCATCCAAACCTTGAAGGCATCGGGACGACCGGTGAAGGGAGTGAAGAACTGGTTGTTCTCACCAAAACCAGAAGCCTTGGTGTTTGAAGGATCTGAGAAATTGTAGTTCTTAGAACCGTTGGTGGCAGTTGTACTATGGGTATAAATCTGTCCGTTTGTCATGACACCGTTGGCTTTAACACCCATGATTGCGGTTGACTTGATATAGACACACTTGCCCGAAGCACCGGGACGGACAGCGTCAGACTGAACAAGCTTGTCACCAGCACGACCGCTCTCATTAAGATCTGACGCGTCGATGGAGGCATAACCATGCCAGCCTCTTGGCTCGGTGTACGAACCGTAACTTGAGATAAAATCTTCGTCGAAAGTTGAGTTGGGGAACTGGTACTGTGCATTGGCAGTAAGTGCAGCAACACCCAACAAAAGGATCGAAAGTAATCTTTTCACCATAATTGTTTATTTTTTAAATTTTGTTTCTATCCTACATTATTCACGTCAATCTGACATTTCTTTTTTTCTACGTAAATGTTCGAGAATTAACCGTGAATTTTATCGTAAATTTTATTTGCTCTATTACCTTTTCTCTATATGATGTTTATATTTGCATAAATAATTTATGGATAATTTACGTTTAATTTACGCCTAATTAACGTAGCGCCGCAGGCACATTGACTTTCTGTTTTAACGTGAATTACCATTGAAACGCTTCGTTATTTCCGGTCGTCGCATCTTTGTGCATACACTTTTTAACGCTTGCAAAATTACTGTATATTTTATATACAAAGGCGAAAAAAAGGTATAAAACGCCAAAATACCGAAATAAAAAGTCCACGTCAGAGCAAACAAATCCACAATGAAAAAATATTTTTCCCACAATGAAAAAAATTTTTTCCGCAGCGGAAAAAAAAATTTCCCGCAGCAGGAAAAAATATTTTCTGCTGCGGGAATACTCCGCTCGTAGGCAGTTGAAAAGAAGATGTTTGATTATTACTTGAGAACCTTCTTGCCGTTGATGACGAAGATGCCACGCTTAACATTCTCTACACGACGGCCTGAGAGGTCGAAGATGGCAGAACTCTGCGCAGGAGCCGCAACAGCGGTGCTGCAGATACCAGTCTCTGGCTCGATCTTGCTTCCGAAGCATACGTAGATAACCTGCTCGAGTGTCTCCATGTCGATGTCGATGGTGACGTAAAGCTTGTTGTCGTTGAGACGGCCACGCATACGCAAGGGAATGATGCCAAGCTCTGGACCAATCCAGTCCTCTTCCGAAACGCCAGGGAGATCGCCCTTCTTAATCTCGAGGTTGCCAGTGTAGTTGAAATACTTGTAACCTTGGCTCTCGTACAATGGGAGGTCCTCGATGATGATGTCGCCGACGCACAAATCATTGCCTTCGAGCGACATAGTGAAGTTCTTAAGAACGAAGTTGATGCCACCATTGCTCAATGGCTCTACCTGAACCTTTGCATCCATCGGGTCGGTGCTCTCCTCGTTTACTGTTACGACAATCTTGTCCTCGTAAACCTTAGCATCACCTACAACATTTGCAGGGGCAAAGTCCTCACCGAAGGTATAAGAGACAGTACAGCCAAGCTGCTCCGTAGCGTCGATGAAGAGGGTGTAGTAGAGCTTTGTGCCTGCCAGCTTACCGTCGAACTTAACAGGAATTGTCATGCCGGCTGCCATCCACTCGCCTTCGCCACCATCCGAGAAAAGAACATTCTCAGAAACATGGAAGTCGTAGTACGTTCCACGGTCAACAAGCTCAACCTCAGGGAGCATGATTGAACCCAAGCCAATTGACTCTTCACCAATTGACACAGAAAGACAGTTGAGAAGGAAGTTATAGTCGCCAGACGAAAGGCTCTCCATTACGGTTGTATAGCTCTCTACAGGATCCAAATCTAAAGATCCATCTGAGCTTGCCATTGAAGAGGTCATTCTGCCTGTTATGTCGAAAACATCCGAAACAGTTGGCTCATCAATCTTGGTACCGAACTGAACAGAGATAATCTGCTCGAGGGTTGACATCATGTCGATGTCGATGCTAACATATACCTTGTCGTCGGTGAGCTGACCCTTGAGAATCAGAGGCACATTGCCAAGCAATGGGCCAATCCAGTCCTCCTCCTTGACGCCTTCCTTATTTCCCGGCTTAATCTGAAGATTGGCTTTATAAGAGAATGTCTTGTAAGCACCACCATTCTTCTCGCTGAGGTAGAGGTTGTTAATCTCAATATTACCAACGTTCATATCGTCCTCGCCATTCTTCAGGACGAAGTTGCTGAGAACGAAGTTGATATAGTTGTCCTCCAACTCCTCTACAGTAACGGTGGTCTGCTGTGTGCTGACCTCCTCGTTGATAGTCACGACCAGCTGGTCTGTAAAATCCTTTGCCGCGCCAGAAAGGGTTGACATGGCAAAAGCTGCAATAAGTAAAAGTTTCTTCATAAGCTTTTTGTTTGTATTTGTAATGCGTAAATATTGCTTTTTCTTTATCACGAAATCATATTATTTCTTAACGTGAATTACCGAGAATTAACCGTGAATTTTATCGTAAATTTTATTCTTTACTACTATGATCCAATATAATTTATGGATAATTTACGCTTAATTTACGTAGCGCCGCAGGCAAACCTCCTAATAATTCATCAATAGCGGTAAGCAAGACCGACCGTAGCATAGATGGGATACATCTTGAATGCAACTGCCTTGAAATCGGGTTCGAAAGTATTGGCGAGACCCCAGTCGAGCTGAGCGAAGACGTTCATGTGCTTCATCGCCTTCCAATCGAACTGGAGTTCGAGACCAGCATTCCAGCGGCGCATGTTGTCCTTGAAATCGTATGTTGCAGGGTTGGTGCGGTCGATAATGACCTTCTGACCTGTAGGGTCGTCTACACGAAGATAGCCCTGACCATTCTTGCCCTCGTACACCTCTCCGTCAAAGGATGTCTTGAAATAGGTAGTGAAATATGGACCAAGGCTGACATTCCAGCGTGGCGAGATGCGGAACGTTGCCAGGACAGGAATATTCATTCCCCAGGCATCGGTGTTGGTGACATCGCAACCAGTGAAATAGCCTGCCATGACATTACCCTCCTGTACGAGTTCCATCTTGTAGCCCTTGACATCAGCACTTGTGTGGAAACCCTCGTAGAAGAAATGCCAACCTGCACTGATACCCCAGCGCTTGCTGAGCATCTTGTAGCAGTCGAGACCGATGTTGAAACCGCCCTTTGGAGAGAACTCGTTGATGCTGCGTATCTCGGCAGGAACAGGCATTGGAGCAGTACCGCCAAAGGTGTAGCCTGCGCGGACAATGAAACCTGCATTGGTCTGTGTGTTGGTAGGACCGTACTTTGTCCAGCTGTCTTCCTGAGCATTGACTGTGGCAGCGCCAAGAAGAAGAACTGCTGCCAAGATATATTTCAGTGATTTCATCTGTTGCTATTATATATATAAAATAGGTGGAACGGTATTACTTCTCGCACTCGATTTCGATGTTGTCAATCCAGAGCTTGCTGCCAACGGCACCCTGGAAGTAAGCACCTTGCCAGCTGCTCGAGAAACCGATGATGATGTTGTAGCCATTGTTGGCAAGCAGGTCGTCGTCGAGTTCCTCAGTGTATTCAACATCCATCTCAAACTTCTGCCACTCGTTTGTAACACCATGTATGCCGTGGTCGCTCAACTTATCGTGGCGCACTGTGCGACCGTCAACCTCTTCATAATCATAGTAGTGAGGAAGACGAGCCATACCGACGATGTACTTGCTCGAAAGAACGTCGTTACCATCGAGAAGGACACGATTGCCATTCTCGTCCTGATTGCGATAGACAACAACGTAAGCGTCTGGTTCATCGACAACGCCTTCGACGGCTTTGCCCGCCTTATCCTGGAACTTGGCACCCATCTCGCACTTAAGCCAAACGGAGAACTTGACAGGCTTGTGCTTGAAGGCAACACCAAACTGGGTAGCCTTGCGAGCATCCTTCAGCGCATTTGCCACGTCGAAATAACCTGTGAAAAGCGAACCGGAAGCAATGCGCATATTAACCATCTTGCCAAAGGCACCGGTGTCCATAGTTTCGAGCTTTATGCAATCTGTTCCATCGGGACCCTCGCCGAAACAAGGAACAGAAGGATACTCTAACGCCTTTGCGCTCGACTTGCTGAGCTTGAAGCCCGGGTTACCACACTTCCACGACTCAGAACCGAATATGTCGTTTACGAGATTCTCCTCGACCTCCTGCCAAACGAAGTAGTTACCCTTGTCGTCGATTGTCTTGTTGGGGTCGTAGAGACTGTAGTTTCCATCAAAACTGAAATTATAGATGCGATGGCCAAGATTGGAAACAGCGTCGTGAACTACGCAAATCTTGTAGTCGCGATGCCAAACACCATCCTCGCTGACAATACGGAAGACCTGTATCTTCTCGTCCGAGAAATCAACGGGTGTGCCGTTGCGATAAGGCGAAACGCTGCCGTCTGCCTCAACAAAATAGACCGTAGCGCCAGGGGTGGTTGCAATGGTAAGCCCATACGAACCGACTACCGCCTTAGTCTTAACCTTGAAACCGATGCTGTCGGTGTCGTATGTGAGGTCGGCACTTGTAGCAACAGACTTCAGGGTGTCGTCGACAACATCGAAAAACAATTCCGGATTGTCAAAATGTATGCTTACGCTTTCAATGTCACACTCCATATTGGCAGGCTCCTCGCTACAAGATGTGAAAACCAGACTCAAAAGAGCGATAGGGAAAAATAAAAGTTTCTTCATTGTGATTCGTTAAAAACGACAAGCTGCAGAACTGCAAACGAAGGACTGGCGCAAGTCGATTTGATTATATTAATATTTAAAATCGGCTGCAAAGGTACATACTTATTATTACGCACGAAAACATTTTCGGTAAAAAGAGGCGGTTTTTACCGAAATATTGCGCATTGACACTGCAAATGTGCCGTTTTTACCGTCTTTTCTGGTCCTTTTTGGGATGCAGGGCGTCTTTTGACTTCTGCTCTACAGTCATAGAGAGTACCACAACATCGCTCAGAGGACGGTCGTTGGCATCGGTTTCGACCTTCTGAATCTGGTCGACAACCTCCATACCCTCTATGACCTCACCAAAAACCGTATAGGAGCCATCGAGGTGTGGAGTACCACCATAAGTGAGATAGTCGTCGAACATCTCACTGGTCATCTGGATGTCGTTTGCCTCAAGATTGGCACGTACTTTCTTCAAATCAGAAGGTCCGAATTTTTTACCAGTGACGATATAGAACTGACTTCCGCTGCTTCGCTGCTCCGGATTTACATCATCGCCTTCGCGAGCCGCTGCCAGCGCACCACGAACGTGATAGTAAAAAGGCAGTTGGAACTCGGGTGCCAAAGTGTAGGGGACATCACCGTCGCCCAGCAACTGACCAGGCTTGGCTGTCTTACTGTCGGGGTCGCCTCCCTGAATCATAAACTCGTTGATGACGCGATGAAAAAGCGTACCATTGTAGTGTCCGTTGGCAGCAAGCTTCAGAAAATTGTCGCGATGAACAGGAGTGTCGTCAAGCAATGCCACCCGAATAACGCCAAAAGACGTCTCGATACGTACAACACTTCGCTTTTCAACCTTCTTCTTTGCACTACCGGTTCCTACAAAAGAGAACACAAAAGCAAGGAGCAGCGCAAATCTAAAAATCTTTCTCATCTTAGTAGAAAATTAACGGAAATTTATCATTTCGTATGCAAAGTTAGGAAAAATTCCCCACCACTGCAAACAAGAAGAGAAAAAAGAACGGTAAAATACACGAAACATGCTTATTTTCGGTTATTTAGGTCAAAAATAAGACAACGAAAACAGAACGCAAAAAGCACAAATAAAAAGGGCAAAAAAAATAATTTTAATTTTTCTTGAAGATTTTTGCCAAAAGATGTGGGGAATTGTGGGGAATTTTGTAAATTTGCTCACGAATAACAAAATATATAAGTACACGTATGCGTTTCACAGGTAATTATGATGCCAAGACGGACTCGAAGGGACGAGTGTTCCTGCCAGCCGCATTCCGCAAGATTCTTACGGTTTCGGGCGAGGAAGGACTCATCCTACGACGCGACGTCTTCCAGCAATGCCTGGTTCTTTACCCCCATTCAGTATGGAACCAAATGGTAGACAGCATCACAGCCCACACCAACCCCTTCGACCGCAGGGGAAGAGACAATCTGCGCAGATTCGTTGCCGACTCAGAAAGCGTGTCGCTTGACGGCGACGGACGCATCCTTGTCCCAAAAAGATACCTCGAAGCTGCCAGAATTAGCGCTGAGGTAAGATTCATCGGCATGGACAACACCATAGAAATATGGAACAGACAAAGCGCCGACAATCTGCTCAACGACGAGGAAAGCTTTGCAGACTCGCTGGAAAGCATGATGGGAGCCTTTGACGATTCTCAGGCTAAATAGTCTAAGCACAGCATACAACCAACCAACAACAAAACAAAAACAAAAAGCAAACAATTGCTATGAACTGCGAAACATATCATAAGCCCGTGATGCTCGAAGAATGTCTGGAAGGACTGAACATCAAGGAGAACGGAACGTATGCCGACATGACATACGGCGGCGGCGGTCATAGCAAAGAGATAGTCAAGAGACTGGGCAAGGACGGACACCTATACGGTTTCGACCAGGACCTTGACGCCATGGAGGGAGCCATCAAGGACGACCGCTTCACCTTTGTGAGAAGCAATTTCCGCTTTCTGAAGAACTGGATGCGATACCACAATGTGGAAGGGCTGGACGGAATACTGGCAGACCTCGGAGTAAGCAGTCACCACCTGGACGAGGGCGAACGAGGATTCTCGTTCAGATATGACGCTCCGCTCGACATGAGAATGAACCAAAGAGCCTCGCTGACAGCGGCAAAGATACTGAACGAATACTCGGAGGAACAACTGGCAGACATCTTCCACCTGTACGGCGAGATGAAAAACAGCAGGAAGATAGCCTCGGTGATTGTAAAGGCAAGACAGCAAGGCGAGATAAAGACTACAGGACAGTTTGCCGACCTGATGAAACCTGTCCTTGGGCGCGAGCGCGAGAAGAAAGACATGGCAAAGGTGTTTCAGGCGCTACGCATAGAGGTGAACGGCGAGATGAAGGTACTGAAACAGATGCTGCAAGGAGCCATTGAGATGCTCAAGCCCGGAGGAAGGCTGGTGGTGATGACCTACCATTCGCTGGAAGACAGGATTGTGAAGAACATCATCAAAAGCGGAAACGTGGAAGGCAAGACCGAGCAAGACTTCTTCGGAAACAATCTCTCTCCACTGAGGCAAGTAAAGAAGGGGGTAATAACCCCATCGCCACAAGAACTGGAAGACAACCCCAGAAGCAGGAGTGCGAAACTGAGAATCGCAGAGAAGATTTAGAGAAGAAGGGGCACGCAGGGCAAACAACATTAACAGTGGCAAAGAAACGATATGAGCAAGAAAAACAAACACGACATAGAGGAAGAGGAAATCCTGAAGGACAAGCTGGAGAAGAAGAACGAGCCAGAAGATTCCGCATACAACAACGCTAACGACGACGGGGAGGAAGATGAGGAGGACGACCTCGATGACGAGGACGATGCCAACGACGAGGAGGAGAATGATGATGCGGACGAGGAGAACGATGATGCGGACGAGGAGAACGATGGCGAGGAGGATGAGAATGACGATGCAGACAACTCAGAACACGACAGGAAGAATCGCAAGAAAAAGCTGATGCACTCGCTGCTGAACGACGGCGACAGCGATGCGACCAACCTCAAGGAACTGCTGAAAAGCATCGAGTTCAACGGCGAATGGTTCAGGAAGAACATAAAACTGATAATGGTGCTGACAGGATGCGTGCTGGTGTGCATCACCAACCGATATCAGGCACAGCAGGAGATGATAGAGGAGGCTAAGCTGAAGAGGGAGCTTGCCGACATGAAATACATCTGGCTGACACGATTCAGCGAACTGACAACCAGCACCCGACAGAGCCAGATAGAGGAGCAATTGAAGCAAAACGGTGACTCGACACTGGCACCAAGCAAAGACGCACCTTTTATAATAAGAATACAAGAATAGACACATGGCAAAGAACAAGGACATAAACCAGAGTACGATGCAGAACAAGACTGCGTCGCCAGCCAACATGGGCGTTTCTCGCTTCAAATGGATCATCTTAGTCATGGCAGCAGTTGCAGTCGCAATAATCTTAACTGCCTGCAAGACAATGCTCACAAAAAAGGACTACTGGGAGACTGTACGCGAGAGATTCACCAAGAACAACATCGTGGAGCCTGCCCTGAGAGGAAACATATACGACTGCAACTACAAACTGCTGGTAGGAAGCGTGCCCGAGTACAGACTCTGCATGGACTTCAAGGTGATAGACAAGGACAGCCTTGCAAGAACCAGGGCACAGCACTACCGCGACAGCGTGTTCCTGCAGAGCGTGGACAGCATAGCAATGGGAATGCACGCCATCTTCCCCGACTACACAGAGGAATACTTCAAGGAGCGACTGATGAAGGGCTTCAACGAGAAGAAGAATGGATGGAGCATCCTGCCAAGGCACATGGCAACGTTCATCGAATACCAGGAATGTAAGAAGCTGCCTCTTTTCCGCGAGCGACCGTATAAGGGAGGTTTCCACGGCGACGAGCAGATGAGAAGAAAGAAGCCGTACGGCAGTCTGGCAAGCAGAACGCTCGGTTCGCTCTACAGAGACTCTGACCGCGTGGCAAAAAACGGCCTCGAGCTGGCATACGACTCTATACTGAGAGGAACTGACGGCATAAAGCATAATACTAAAGTAAGGAACGCGCGCGTAGACTTTACAGACCGTGCAGCCGTCGACGGCAACGACCTGATGACCACAATCGATGTCGACATACAGGACGCAGCCGAGAAAGCCATCGTTGCTCAGCTGAAGAATCTGGATGCAGAACTCGGCATCGTCATCGTAATGGAAGCCAAGACCGGCGACGTGAAGGCTATAGTCAACATGAGCCGGGACGCGAACGGCAACTACAGCGAGATAATGAACTATGCCGTGTCTGAGTGTATGGAACCAGGCTCCACATTCAAGACTGCCAGCATCATGGTCGGTCTGGAGGACAAGAAATTCACAAAGGAGACCATCATAGACACAGGAAGTGGCGTATGGATGCTGCACGGACGTCCGATGAAGGACTGGGGATGGTCCACACGAGGCGGCTTCGGCCCCATCAGTGTAAAGAAAGTGATGGAGCAGAGCTCGAACATAGGTGTGAGTCGACTGATCGACGAGCACTACTACAACGACCCGATGGCATTCATCAAGGGACTGGAAAGAGAGGGTGCCGGCATACCACTGGACCTGCCCATCAAGGGAGCACAAAACCCAAGGATGAAGAAAGACCCAAAGAACGAGCACGAATGGTGGAAAACAACACTACCATGGATGAGTATCGGATACGAGTCACTTCTGCCGCCAATCAGCACCTGTGCCTTCTACAATGGCATAGCCAACCACGGGAAACTGGTCAAACCACGTTTCGTGAAGGCAGAGATGAAGGACGGCAAGATTGTAAGAGAGTTCCCCATTGAAGTTTTGAGAGAGAAGATGTGTTCGGAGAGCACTCTGAAGGACATCTACGAAATACTGGAAAACGTGGTCAGCGCACCCGACGGAACAGGAAAGAAGGCAAGATGCCCACAGTTCAAGGTTTGTGGCAAGACAGGAACAGCTCAGATTGCGGCTGCCGGCGGTGGCGGTTACCACTCAGGAATAACGAGATACCTCATCAGTTTCTGCGGATTCTTCCCTGCCGAAGACCCACAGTACACCTGTCTGGTGTGCATCCGAAAGTACGGGCTACCTGCTTCGGGAGGCGGACACTGCGGACCTGTCTTTGCACAGGTGGCTCAGTCGGTTATGGCAGCCGGTCAGACTCACCGCAGACCAAAAGACATCTGCGACAGCACATCGGTGATGACCCCGAGGATAGGAGCTGGAGACATGAAGGAAACACAGTATGTACTGAAACAGTTGAACGTACCCTATAACACCGTCG
Organism: uncultured Prevotellaceae bacterium; assembly: GCA_945833925.1. Taxonomy (GTDB): domain Bacteria; phylum Bacteroidota; class Bacteroidia; order Bacteroidales; family Bacteroidaceae; genus Physcousia. The sequence goes on along the minus strand of CAMAFX010000030.1, from coordinate 13,113 downwards.
ACACCAGCAAGGCTGCAGCAAAGAGCGAAAGCAAGATGGCGCTGTGCAGTGCAGAAACCAGCAACAACAAGATTAAGCTGACAAGAACGGTGTTGACGAACGGAAAAATGCCTGACGTAAAGGGAATGGGAGCACGAGATGCTGTCTACGCTCTGCAAAGCGCCGGACTCAAGGTGAAGCTGAAAGGTGCAGGACGAGTGAAGAAACAGAGTGTTGAGCCCGGCACTGCAATAAACAAAGGCATAACCATAGGATTAGAATTAGAATAATCTCTCACACGCGTATGCGCGCACGCATATAATATAATAAGGTATAGGAGGCGTATATGAAACTACAACAGCTGATAGAAAAGACCACACCATTACTGGTAAATGGTTCGACCGAGACTGACATCAAGGGTATAGAAATAGACTCTCGACAGATAAAGGACGGCTATGCATTCGTTGCCATGAGAGGCACGCAGGCTGACGGTCACAACTACATAGAGAAAGCTGTAGAGCTTGGAGCAAAGGCTGTAATATGCGAGAAACTGCCCGAAACACTCAGTGAGGGTGTGACATACGTACAGTACGAGAGCACCGAAGACGTAGTCGGTCCGCTTGCCACACACTTCTTCGGCGACCCAACAGAGAAGATGAAACTGGTTGGCGTTACCGGAACCAACGGAAAGACAACTATCGCCACCCTACTCTACAACATGTGCCGCGAGTTCGGATACAAGTGCGGACTGTGCAGCACGGTGTGCAACTATATCGACGGCAAGCCCATCCCTACCGAATGTACAACGCCCGACCCCATCACTCTTAACAGACTGCTGGGGCAGATGGCGGATGAGGGATGCGACTATGCATTCATGGAGGTAAGCAGCCACAGTGTGGCACAGAAGCGTATCGGAGGCCTGACCTTCGCTGGAGGTCTGTTTACCAACTTGACACGCGATCATCTGGACTACCATAAGACATTCGAAAACTACAGAGACGCCAAGAAAGGCTTCTTCGACATATTGCCAAAGGGTGCATTTGCCATAACCAATGCCGACGACAAGAACGGAATGGTAATGACACAGAACACAAAGGCAACCGTAAAGTCGTACTCGGTTCGTGCCGCAGCCGACTTTAAAGCAAAGATCCTTGAGGAGAGTTTCGACGGAATGAACCTTGAGATGGACGGCAGCGAGGTGTTCGTACAGTTTGTAGGAAGGTTCAATGTAAGCAATCTGCTGGCTGTATATGGCGCAGCACGCATGATGGGCTTCGACAAACAGGAAGTGCTGATTGCACTGAGCAAGATGAAACCTGTGAACGGAAGATTTGAGTGCATAAGAAGCAAGAACGGCGTGACAGCCATCGTCGACTACGCCCACACACCCGATGCACTTGTCAACGTGCTTACCACAATCAACGAAGTTCTGCAGCACAAGGGAGAATGTTGGACCGTATGTGGAGCCGGAGGCAACCGTGACAAGGGCAAGCGTCCTATCATGGCACAGGAATCTGCAAAGAACAGCGACCGGGTAATCATTACGAGCGACAATCCACGCTTCGAGGAGCCACAGGACATCATCAACGACATGCTGGCGGGTCTGGACGAGGAGCAGAAGAAGAAGGTCATCAGCATAGTAGACCGCCGCGAAGCCATTCGTACAGCATGTATGATGGCTAAACCAGGTGACGTAATACTGGTTGCCGGCAAGGGACACGAGGACTATCAGATAGTAAAGGGAGTGAAGCACCATTTCGACGACCATGAAGTGATACGCGAGGCTTTCGGTCTCTGACACAAAGCTATGTTGTCTACGGAGCGACATCCCCCTATAGGCAAACAAGCAAAAAAGAAACGACAGACATAGAATTATTAAACAAATATAACTAACCATAAACTAAGCAAATGCTTTACTATCTATTCAGATACCTCGAACAATTCGGCATACCAGGCTCACACCTGTGGTCGTACATCTCGTTCCGCGCCATACTGACACTTATAATGTCGCTTGTCATTTCGGCATGGTTTGGCGAGTACTTCATCAAGTGGATGAAGAGACACGATGCAAGCGAAGCACAGCGTGATGCGAGCATCGACCCATACGGAGTAGAGAAGAAGGGAGTGCCGACGATGGGCGGTATCATCATCATCATTGCAACCGTAGTGCCGTGTCTGCTTCTCGGCCGTCTGCGCAACATCTACATGCTGCTCATGCTCGGCACAATCATCGTGCTGGGATTGTTGGGTTTCGCTGACGACTACATCAAGATGAAAAAGACGAAAGACGGAATGAAGCCCATATTCAAGCTGATAGGTCAGGCCGGACTGGGTCTGTGCGTAGGTCTGACACTGTGGCTGAGTCCAGATGCTGTGATTCGCGAGAACACATCGACAGTAAAGCAGAACCATGAGATTGTGGTACACAGTACCAAGACAGTGAAGAGCACCGACACGACAATACCGTTCGTGAAAGACAACAACCTCAGTTACAGTGGCATGATGAGTTTCATGGGCAAGTACAAGACAGCTGCCGGATGGATTCTTTTCGTACTCGTAACCACCTTCATCGTAATGGCGGTAAGCAACGGTTCGAACCTTAACGACGGAATGGACGGCATGTGCGCAGGCAACTCCGCCATAATAATGATGACGCTCGGCATACTGGCATACGTGAGCAGTCACATAAACATGGCGTCGTACCTCAACATCATGTTCATACCTGGGTCTGAAGAACTGGTAATATTCTGTCTCGCCTTCGTTGGAGGACTGATTGGTTTTCTGTGGTACAACGCCTACCCTGCCCAGGTATTTATGGGCGATACGGGTTCGCTTGCCATTGGTGGAGTGATAGGCGTGATGTCGGTCATCATTCACAAGGAACTGCTCATCCCGCTGATGTGCTTCGTCTTCCTGATGGAGAGCATAAGCGTGCTGGCACAGACCAACGTGGCAAAGATGGGCAACAAGAGAGGAAAGAAGTGGAGAGTGGTGAAGCGTGCTCCTATACACGACGCGTTCAGAATAAAGCCCGGACAGTTGGGCAGCGACGTGAAGGTGCTGATAAACTGGCCCAAAGGATGCTGGCTGGAATCGAAGATAACGACACGTTTCTGGATTGTGACCATCATGATGTGCGCTCTCGCCATCATAACACTCAAGATAAGATAAGAAAGGAAAGAAAATGAGCAAGAGAATAGTAATACTGGGAGCCGCAGAGAGCGGTGTAGGCGCAGCAGCCTTGGCAAAGGTGAAGGGTTTTGACGTGTTCGTCAGCGACATGGGCAAGATCAAGGACCATTACAAGGAGATTCTGGCGCAATACGACGTAGAATGGGAGGAAGGAAAGCACACCGAAGAACTGATAATGAACGCAGACGAGGTTATAAAGAGTCCCGGAATACCCGAAGAGGCTCCCATGGTTGTAAAGCTGAAGCAAGCAGGCAAGCCCATCATCAGCGAGATTGAGTTCGCAGGAAGATATACCAACGCAAAGATGGTTTGCATCACCGGCAGCAACGGCAAGACAACAACAACAACCCTCATCTACACCATATTCAAGAACGCTGGCTACAATGTCGGTCTGGCAGGAAACATAGGTCGTTCGCTTGCTCTGCAGATTGCCGAGGGCAAGGAGTTCGACTACTACGTGATAGAGCTGTCGAGCTTCCAGCTTGACAATATGTACGAGTTCCGTGCAAACATCGCAATACTGATGAACATCACGCCCGACCATCTTGACAGATACGGCAACTGCATGCAGAACTACACCGATTCGAAGATGCGCATCATTCAGAACCAGACAGAGGAAGATGCCTTCATCTACTGGGCAGAAGACCCCATCATAAAGGAGGAACTGAAGAAATACGACATAAAGTCGATGAAGTGTCCGTTCAGCATAGTCGGCAAGGATGCCATGACAGGATACATCCAGGACGGAGAGTACGTGATAGAGCAGCCCACCAAGTTCCAGATGAAGCAGAGCGAACTGGCACTGAGCGGCAAGCACAACATGTACAACCAACTGGCAGCCGGCATCGCCGCACACCTGTGCGGAATCGGCGACGATGCACTGAAGGCAACACTGTGCAACTTCGAGGGTGTGGAGCACCGTCTGCAGAAGGTAGCAAACATTAACGGTATACAATATATCAACGACTCGAAGGCAACAAATGTTGACGCCTGCTGGTATGCTCTGGACAGCATGACCACACCTACCATACTCATCATCGGCGGAAAGGACAAGGGCAATGACTACAACGCCATAAAGGAGCTCGTGAAGGAGAAGTGTGCCGGACTGGTATATCTGGGCGCAGACAACACAAAGCTGCACAACTTCTTCGACGGAATGGGAATTGAGGTGGCAGACACACACTCCATGAAGGAATGTGTCGAGGAATGCAAGAGAATGGCAAAGCCAGGATACACGGTTCTGCTCAGCCCATGCTGCGCAAGCTTTGACCTCTTCAAGAACATGGAGGACAGAGGCGAACAGTTCTGCGAGTACGTAAAGGAGGGATAGTTATGGAACTCAAGATGCCTAATTCAACAATCAAAAGCAGAGGATGGCTGCAGGGCGATATGTCGCTGTGGATGATTCTCATCGTGCTCTGCGTGATATCTGTCATCGAGGTGTACAGCGCTTCGAGCAACATGACATATGCCACCGGCAAGTACTGGGGTCCAATGGTGGAGCACACGACATACGTCATCTTTGGCGTCGTGTTCGCCTGGCTGGTGCACCTCACCCCATGCAAGTTCTTCAAGCTGGTGTCGACGCTGGGAATCGTGATATCGATAGGACTGCTAATATATGCACTTGCCGTCGGCGGTAAAATCAACGGTGCTGGACGATGGATCAGCATAGCAGGACGAACCATACAGCCAAGCGAGATAGCAAAGATATCGACTATCGGCTTCATGGCATTCATAATGGCGTCAATGCGCGACAAGAGCGGTTACATATCGAGTGCCGGAATAAAACTGGCAGCCATCGTAACCTTCATCATCTGCGGTCTGATAGCCTCGGAGAATTTCTCCACGGCAGGACTGCTATTCGTGGTGATACTGGCAATGCTATTCTTCGGAAGAGCCAAGACGAAAGTAATATTGTGGATTGTTATACCCATCCTCCTGAGCGGCGGAGCACTGTTCTACTCTGCAAAGACCGTATCGAAAGAGACCGTGGTGAACCTGGCAGAGAACGTAAGTGCGCTGCATAGACTCCCGACGTGGGTGAACCGTCTGCAGAAGGACAACAGTATGCCAGAGGACCCCAATGAATATGATGTAGCGAGCAACCAGCAGGTGGCTCATGCACAGATAGCCATTGCAACCAGCAACATCGTGGGAAAGGGTCCTGGCAAAAGCATAGAGCGCGACTATCTGCCGGCGGCACACTCTGACTTCATCTACGCAATCATCATAGAAGAGATGGGCATCGAGGGAGCGATATTCGTTGTGTTGCTATACATATTCCTGTTGTACAGGACGTGGCGAATAGCCAACAAATGTGCAACGCGTTTTCCCGCCTATCTTGCCATGGGACTTGCCACGATGCTCGTGACGCAGGCACTTATCAACATGGGCGTGGCAGTGGGAATGCTTCCCGTGACCGGTCAGCCTCTGCCACTCATCAGCAAGGGCGGAACGTCGACCATCATCACCTGTGTATATATAGGTATGATTATAAGCGTAAGCCGTTCGGCAAAGAAGATTGAAAGCGAGAACGAGCAGATGCTTGTAGCCCCCATAACCCCCGAGGGGGAATAAGAGGGAAAGAGCATACTATGCAACAGGAAAACCGACCATCTGAAGGGGAATAAGAGCAAGAAAGCGAAGAACTATTTGTTATAATAGAATAGAATATATGGAAGAACTTAGAATAATCATAAGCGGTGGAGGAACCGGTGGACACATCTTTCCCGCCGTCAGCATAGCAAACGCAATAAAGGAACTCAGACCAGATGCCAAGATACTCTTTATCGGAGCCGAAGGCAGAATGGAGATGACAAGAGTGCCTGCTGCGGGATATGAGATAAAGGGACTGCCAGTGAGAGGATTGATACGCCCACTGTACAGCCTGAAGAACTTTGGTGTGATGCGCGATTTCTTCAAGAGCAAGAAGATTGTAAAGGGAATCATACGCGAGTTCAACCCACAGGCAGTGGTTGGCGTCGGCGGCTATGCCAGCAGTCCGACACTGAACGCAGCCTATTCGCTCGGCATACCATGCCTCATCCAGGAGCAGAACTCTTTTGCGGGTGTTACCAACAAGTCACTTGGCAAGAAGGCTGAGAAGATTTGCGTGGCATACGAAGGCATGGAGCGTTTCTTCCCAAAGGACAGAATCGTGCTGACGGGTAATCCTGTGAGACAGAACCTTCTGCACGTCAAGGAGTCCAAGCCCGAATGTGCGGAGACATTCGGAATGACAACAGACAAACCAGTTATTCTGCTGGTAGGCGGAAGCCTCGGTGCACGCACACTGAACGAGAGTGTTCTGCAGAATCTTGACAAGATTGCAGCGTCGGACGTGCAGGTTATATGGCAGACCGGCAGTTACTACAAGGAACATATTGCCGAGGAACTCGAGAAGAAAGGCAAACCAGAGAACCTCTACGTCACCGACTTCATATCGAGAATGGACCAGGCATACAAGGCAGCCGACCTCGTGATAAGCCGTGCCGGAGCAAGCAGCATCAGCGAGCTCTGTCTGCTGGGCAAGCCTTCCATACTCGTTCCCTCGCCCAACGTGGCTGAGGATCACCAGACACACAACGCCATGGCACTTGTAAACAGACAGGCTGCCCTGTACGTGAAGGATGTTGAGGCAATAGAGAAACTCATACCATTGGCTCTTGAGACGGTAAAGGACACGGACAAACTGGAGAGGCTGGGCAAGAACGCACTGGACATGGCATTCCCCGACTCGGCAGAGGCTATCGCAGAGCTGGTATTGAAATTAGCAAGAAGATAAGGAAGCCCCCTAACCCCCGAGGGGGAATAAGAGGGAGAAACAATATTTGTTCAGAAAGAATAAAGGAAAAAGGAAATGGACATCAAAGCAGTATATTTCGTTGGCATCGGTGGCATAGGAATGAGCGCAATCGCAAGATACTTCCTACATCAGGGTCTGACAGTGGGTGGATACGACCGCACTGCAAGCGACCTGACACGCAAACTCGAAGAGGAAGGCGCGCAGATTCACTACGAGGAGAATATAGAGATGATACCTGCCAAATGCCGAATCAAGGAGAATACTCTCGTAATATACACTCCTGCTATCCCAGCAGAACACCAGGAACTCGTGTACTTCCGTTCGGAGGGATTCGAAATACAGAAGCGCGCGCAGGTGCTCGGCACCTTGACACGTGCCCACAAAGGTCTGTGTGTAGCCGGAACACACGGCAAGACCACGACCAGCAGTATGGCTGCACACCTGCTGCACCAGAGCAGCATCGACTGCAACGCATTCCTTGGCGGCATTACCAAGAACTACGGGACGAACTACATCCTCAGCAAGAACAGTGACTACGTAGTCATTGAGGCTGACGAGTTCGACCGCTCATTCCACTGGCTCAGTCCATTTGCCACCGTCATCACCTCGACCGACGCCGACCATCTCGACATCTACGGCACAGAGGAGGCGTATCTTGAGAGTTTCGCACACTACACAAGCCTCATCGTGGAAGGCGGCTACCTTATCGTGCACACAGGACTGAAGATGAAACCACGCACCGGCAACGGTGTGACGACATATACCTACAGCCGCGAGACTGGCGATTTCCACGCCGAGAACGTGAAGATAGGCAACGGAGAGATAACCTTCGACCTCGTTTCCCCATTGGGCAACATAAAGGGCATACAGTTGGGCGTTCCCGTAGCCGTCAACATCGAGAACGGTATTGCGGCGATGGCTCTTGCCCAGATTGCCGGAGTCTCCGAGGAGGAGATACGCACTGCAATGCTCAGTTTCCGTGGTGTAGACAGACGATTCGACTTCCGCATCAAGACCGACAAGATGGTCTACCTGAGCGACTATGCCCACCATCCCGAGGAGATTCGCCAGAGCATACTCAGCATAAAGCAGCTCTACGAAGGAAGACGCATCAAGGCAATCTTCCAGCCTCACCTCTACACCCGTACCAGAGATTTCTACAAGGACTTTGCCAGCGCTCTTTCACTGCTCGACGATGTTGCCATCGTAGACATCTATCCTGCACGAGAGAAACCCATACCTGGTGTGACAAGTGCCATCATCTATGACAACCTGACCTGCGCAAAGCGCGAGATGATCAGCAAGAACGAAATCATCGACACCGTAAGAAATGGTGGATTCGACGTGCTGGTAACACTTGGTGCCGGCGACATCGAGGACTACGCAGAAGAGATAACCAAGGTGCTGCAGGGCGAGGCATGACAGCGGTCAACCATCAGCGAAACGTCCGATGAAACCTGCTTTGCAACCTGCCACTCCTCACAAAGAAAACGTAAAAACAATCTGTTGAACAACAAAGAACAAACACACTCATAAATGAAGACTGCTCTGAAGATACTCATGCTGATTGTCGTTGCCGGATTCCTGATAGTCTCGTTCATCGGCATCGACGACAAGGCGGAGGACAAGATGTGCACGGGCATGGAACTTATGGTGGAGGACAGTCTCTCGCTCGGTCTCATAAACCAGGATGAGATACTGAACATCATCAAGAAGAAGAAGATAAGTTTCGCAGGCAAGAAGATTAAGGAAATCAACATGGGATATGTGGAAAGAGTGCTGACCGAGAGCCCATACATTGACACCGTAATCTGCTCGCTCACCGCATCGGGCAAGGTAAGCCTGACAATCATCCCCAAGGTGCCGGCACTGCACGTGATGGCTGCCAACGGAGAGGAGTACTACCTGGACCGCAAGGGTGCAGACATGCCTGTTGGAGACATAAAAGGCAATCTGAGCATAGCCACGGGAAAGATAACAAAGGACTTTGCAAGAAAACACTTAGCACCGCTGGCAAGCTGCATACAGGACAGCGCCTTCTGGAGGGCACAGATACAACAGATTGACGTGGTTGCGCCCAACGACATACGACTGTACACCAGACTGGCAGACCACACCATCCTGCTGGGTAGTGCCACAAACATACCCGACAAATTGTGGCGTCTGAGGGTATTCTACGAGAAGGCGCTCAAGGAAACCGGCTGGAACAAGTACAAGACGCTGAACGTTGAGTTCGACAACATTGTGGTAGGCGGAAAAAAATGAAATAAGACAAAAACAAATAATACGACATAACCATGGTAGCAGAGAAAGACATCATCGTTGCATTCGAATTAGGTAGTTCTGCAATTCGAGGTATAGCCGGAAGAAAGGAAGCTGACGGAAGTTTCCATATTCTTGCCATCGACCAAGAGCAGATAAGCGGAAGTATACGCCGCGGAACCATCTACAACATCAACAAGACAACAAGTGCAATTACACGTATCAAGGAACGCCTGAACGAGCGTCTCAGTGTCAACATCAAACGTGCATACGTTGGTGTAGCGGGCCAGTCTGTACACACTGTCTTCAACAAGGTGAGCAAGAGTTACGACACCAAGGTCAAGGTGACACAGGAGATCATAGACAGCCTGATGGACACAAACCGCGCCGTGCAGTACCCCGACCGTGAGATTCTTGAGGTTGCGCCACAGGAGTACCACCTCGGCATAGACACTGCTTCCGACCCAATCGGCATCCAGGTAGATAAGATTGACGGACGATACCTCAACATCATTGCACGTTCCATCCTGCAGGAGAACATTCGTCGCTGCATGCGCGATGCCGACCTCGAAGTCGTAGAACTCTTCATCACGCCTCTCGAGGTTGCCAAGGCACTGCTGCCCGACACAGACAAGCGCTCGGGCTGTGCACTGGTCGACATAGGTGCCGAAACAACCACTGTTGCCATCTTCACCAAGAACATACTGCGCCACCTGGCTACTATCCCATTGGGCGGCAAGAACGTTACCAACGACATTGCTACACTGAAGAAGGTAGAGGTTGAAGAAGCCGAGGCAATCAAGCTGAAATACGGCAAGGCAATCGCTCCTGTCGAGAAGGAGGAGAATCCAAAGATGATTCGCATCAGCAACGACCGCAACGTGTCGGAGGAAGAGATACAGCGCATTACAAGCGCCCGCTACGACGAGATAATCTCGAACGTATGGAACCAGATAGACAAGGGAAAGTGGCAGAACGACCTTCTCTCGGGCATCACCATCACCGGCGGGGCTTCTTATATGAGCGACATGGCTGAGGCACTTGCCAAGATGAACAACATCGACGCAAACAAGATCAAGACTGCCAAGGAACTTCTCAGCACCATGCCTTGCGACCCAAGAGTTAACAAGACTGCCAAGGGATTCAATGCAGCCATAGCGCTCCTGATGCAGGGTTCAGAAAACTGCATCGGCGAGGACATCGTTGCCGATGAGCCCTTTACCGAACCAAAAGAGGAAGTTGTCAGCGGTACTGTTACTGAGGAGATTGTCGTAGTAACAAGCGAAGACCCCAAGAATGAGGAAGAGCAAAAAGAGGAGACAAAGGGCGAAGGGAAGAAAGAGAAGAAGTCAAAGGGTCCTGGTTTCATCAGCAAAATCGGAAACATCTTAGGCAAACTTGTCAACGAAGAAGACGAGTGAAACGTGAATAAACCCAATTAAGAACCGTAAAAAGACACAGCTATATGCCAATAGAATTTGAAAGCAACGGAGGAATACAGTTCAACCTTAAGGTTAACAATCCCAGTATCATTAAAGTGATTGGTGTTGGAGGCGGCGGCGGCAACGCTGTCAATCATATGTTCAACGAGGGTATTCACGACGTAACATACGTATTGTGCAACACCGACAACAAGGCGCTGCAGGACTCACCCGTGCCACACAAGCTTCAGTTGGGCAAGGACGGACTTGGAGCCGGCAACCGACCTGAGAAGGCTCAGAAGGCCGCCCTCGAAAGCATCGAGAGCATCAAGGAGATGCTTAACGACGGCACACGCATGGTCTTCATCACCGCCGGAATGGGTGGTGGTACCGGCACCGGTGCTGCGCCAATCATAGCCCAATGTGCCAAGGAAGCTGGCATCCTTACCGTCGGCATCGTCACAATACCCTTCTTGTTTGAAGGTCAGAAGAAGATTCTTCAGGCGCTCAATGGCGTCGAGGAGATAAGCAAGCACGTTGACGCCCTTCTCGTCATCAACAACGAGCGACTCCGCGAACTCTATCCCGAGCTCACCCTTCTCAATGCCTTTGCAAAGGCCGACGACACACTGTCGGTTGCAGCGAAGAGCATCGCAGAGATTATCACCATGCGAGGCATTATGAACCTCGACTTCGAGGACGTCACGACAGTTCTGAAGGATGGCGGAGTGGCTATCATGAGTACCGGTTACGGCGAGGGCGAGAACCGCGTAACGAAGGCTATCAAGCAGGCTCTTGACAGTCCTTTGCTCAACAACAACGACATCTTCAACTCTCAGCGCATACTGATGAACATCAACTTCGGAGCCGACAACCAGGACGACCAGGTCACCATGGAGGAGATGAACGAGGTTCACGAGTTCATGGGCAAGTTCCGCAAGGACGTGGAGACAAAGTGGGGTGTTGCCACCGACTCGACACTGGGCAAGAAGGTCAAGATTACTCTGCTTGCCACCGGTTTCGGACTGAAGAACGTTCCCGGAATGCCAAAGGAGAAGTGGGAGCCGGAACCCGAGCAGGATGCCGACAAGGAGGACATCATCGGTCGCTACTACAGCAAGACACAGATTGGCAGCAACATGGCACAGCGTCGTCCCAACGTGTATATCTTCAGCGACGAGGATATGGACAACGACGACACCATCGCAATGGTAGAGAAGGTTCCTACGTCATCACGTACCAAGGAGGAACTGAAGAAGATAAAGGAAAAGAACACACAGGCAGAGGAAACTGCCGAAAGTGGAGCCGACAACGACCACATCACATTCTAAGAAAGCGTCTCGCGCAGTATCTCGAGACTCTTGACAGCCGGAAACTCGGGAATGTGCAGCTGGTAGTAACGGCAGAGAACGTCCAGCACATAGTTGCGCTGGTGTCGGTTCATTTTGAAAAATTTCATCGTACTATAATTCATCTTGAGGAAGCGGGGTATCCACTCCGCTTCCTCTGCGTTTAGGCACTGGCCGTGCTGTGGACGGAAGGGAGTGAACGTGCCCTCCAGCAGATCGAAGAACGAGAAGCTGTCCCTACCCTCGCAGTTAGGCCAGAATCCCAGATAGCGAGTCATCTTAATCAGGAAGGCGAGATGAAAGTTGGCATACTGCTGGTCGCACATATCAAACCAGTGCAGCGAATAAACAAGGAACGAGTACAAACGGTCGTTTCGCTCCTCGTTGCGCAGGGCATAGTAGAGAAACTCGCCGAGAAACAGCGCCACGACACTCTTCATCGGCTCGTATGGAATAGACGTGTACGGTTCGTCGACGTGAATCTCGCGCATCCTCTGCATGTTGCGCTGCGGACGGTAGTCCATCTCAAAAGCGATGATTGACAGGGGGCGAAGCAACTGAGTCTTAGTGTTAGAGCGGTGCGTGCGCGGCACACGTACGAGAAAAGGCTGCATTCCGCGCTCGGCAGTCAGCACATCAACTATCAGACTGTCGTCGCCATATTTCAGTGTATGCAGTACAATTCCAGTGGTCTTCTCAAACATATCAGACGGATTAACAGACACAAAGTTACTGAAAAATAAGATACGCAAACACGAAAGTCAACGAAAAAAACACCGATTTCCGTGAAATTATTCATAAATGTTTTGGTAGTTTGAAAAATTGTCGTACCTTTGCAACCGCAAATCGGGAACAAGTAATATTGCTTACCGCGAGTTGCTTATCGGCAGGGTCCCTTCGTCTATCGGTTAGGACGAGAGATTTTCATTCTCTAAAGAGGAGTTCGACTCTCCTAGGGACTACCAGTGAAGAAAGGTGCGAGGTCAAAAAGCCATACCACATCACACTTCACAACAAAAAACAAATCACAAATAAAAAAAAGACAAATGGCAAATCACAAATCATCACTCAAGAGAATCCGTCAGGAGGAGAAGAGAAGACT
>CAMAFX010000029.1 GCA_945833925.1 uncultured Prevotellaceae bacterium | reverse complement strand
GTTGCCATTGGTTTAAAATATTAAATAGTTTGAAAATTTTGTTATCACTCTCTCTTTGCCTAATGCCTAAGCTACAACACATAGTTTTAGGCGATACAAAAGTACGCTATTCTTTTTAAAAAACGAAACTATTGACTCATTTTTTGCTCTTCTTTTTATCATTTTTAATGATTTTGTAACAGTGGCTTTGCAATTTTAGCAATTATTCAGTAAATTTGCTACACTTAAGTCTTTTGAAAATGAAAACCGTAAATCTTAGTCTTCAACCTTCGCTTATAAATCAATATGTGTCGGAATTGCGTGACGTCGACGTGCAGGGCAGTCGTATGCGCTTTCGCGAGAACGTTCGCCGTATCGGTCAGTGCATGGCATACGAGATAAGTCGCTGTCTCGACTATTCCGTAAAGCAGACTCAGACACCTTTGGGCGTTGCTTCTTCACACACTCCCGACGACCACGTAGTGCTGGCGACTGTCTTCCGTGCCGGTCTGCCCATGCATCAGGGTTTCCTTGATATGATGGACCAGGCAGACAACGCCTTTGTTTCGGCATATCGTTATTACACGGACAAGGAGTGTCGCAATGTTGATGTTCACATAGAGTACATCGCTACGCCCGACCTTACCGACCGCACCCTTATCATTGCCGACCCGATGCTTGCCACTGGCGAGAGCATGGAGCTTGCCCTCGAGGCTCTCATCACCAAGGGCACGCCCAGAAAGGTGCACCTTGCCTGCATCATTGCTAGTCAGAAGGGTGTGGAGCATCTTGAGAAGTTGTATGCTGACCGCGACGACATAACTCTGTGGTGTGCAGTCATCGACCCCGAACTGAACGAGCGCAGTTACATCGTTCCTGGTCTGGGCGACGCCGGCGATCTGGAGTTCGGAGGCAAGTTGTAATAATGGTTTGCTAATCAGTTTAGGCGAAACCAGACAGGAAGGGTAAAATTATCTTCAGATACTCAAGACAAAACCAACTTAATCCAATACCTATTATGTCGGCAAAATTACATATTATTTTTGATAAACAAAACATTTTTGTCAATTATTTCTTTTTCCAATAAATCATCAGTTCCATATTCTCTTATAAGTCTCAATATATAAGTAATGCGCCCGACATTCACATGCCGGGCGCTTCGGAGTTCTTTATCTATGAAATAAACCCGCCTAACGGAAGGAGGCGGCTTGAAGTTCGTGTGTGATATTAGTTATGCACGCTGATAGTTTGCTATAAGTTTTTTCTCCTGCGGTTTTGTTCCCGCTTACATACTGACGCATTAGTGATGGGTTAATGCCAGACCTTCTTGCAATTTCTGAAACATTCAGGAAAGAGAAATAATCGAAGAATGACTGTAAGTCGTAGCAGTACTCGAAACAAATTTCCTTTGGTAAAGTAGCATGCGTTTCTTCGTAATCTTCCTTTGCTTCTTCAAGACATGTGTTCATGTCTTCCTTTGCTTCTTCAACGCTTTCTCCGCAACCATTCAGCGTGGCTCCGTACACTTCATGTTCAGTTCTGCACCAGTATGTGCCGTCGCTTGCTTTGTAGATGACAACTTTTACTTTCATAATCAATTGTTTTATAAAAGAGTCTTTATCATTTGAAAAGCACTCCTAAATCTGACGGGTTAGTTACCCGTCAGATTTTTAAGGATCTTCAAAGCTGTACCTGTAGGTACTTCTTTGGCGTGCCTCGGCACATACTCACTCTTGCCCGTTGCTGGGTTAGACCATTTGTCGTGCCGACTTCCGTGTTTCGCCAAGATGCATCCTGCATCACTTAGACGTTTTAACAACTCGGATTTCTTCATAATGATAAAGAACTCTTTTGTCATAAAGACGTTGCAAAGGTAGCGAAAATGCTACTAATTTCCAAAGAATATAAGAAAAATTTTTAGAAACAGGTTGTAAAATTATAGATGTTATGTTGTTTTGATAATTCTCATGCGTAGTTAAGCAAGTGTAAGTGTAGCAGTGTTTCTATAGTCACGCATGAACCATGATGCGTACATGCGTATTGTTCTTCTTTTTACCTATCATGAAAAAATTTTTTTTTCGCTACAGAAAAAAATATTTTCCGGTGCGTAAAAAAATATTTTCCGGTGCGAAGAAAAAATTTTTATGTTGCGAAAATACAATCCTCCTGCTGCGAAGATACAATCTTCTTGCTGCGACGAACGAAGGTTTCATGATACATAAACAAAAAAATCGCGCTGAATGACTCAACTGTTCATTCAGCGCGAAATTTGTTTTTTGTGGCTTGTATGTTTCGGGTCAGCCCGGCGTACTTTGCCCTTTTGACTGCCGACCCCTTGAAGAGAGTTCGGTAGCGTTCCTCGCTGAGGTCTGCCCAGTCGGCGTCGGTCATGCCGAGAAGTTCCTCGCTGGCAGCGAAACAATCTTCGCTTGTAGGTGCCGAGTGCAGGTGAGGGCATGCCTTTAGGCATCTGTCGCATCCGTAGAAGGTGTCGTCCATGAGCGGTTGCGCCCACGACGGTATGTCGCCTCTGTTCTCGATGGTGAGGTAGGAGAGGCATCGGCGCGCATCGAGTCCGCTATTGCCTTGCAGAGCCCCCGTCGGGCACGCCTCGATGCATCGCTGGCACGTGCCGCAGTGGTTGTCCATCGGTGTGTCGTAGGTGTCGATGTCCTCCTCGATGAACAGTTCGCCGAGGAAGAAGGCACTGCCTATGTGGGGAATGACCAGTTGCGTATTCCTGCCCATCCAGCCTATGCCGCACTGCCACGCCCAGTAGCGTTCGGGCACTGGTGCTGTGTCGACGAAGCATCTGCCGTGCGCACCGATGGCATCCATCAGTCTGACGAGTCGTTCCTTCACGACATCGTGATAGTCCTTGCCCTGTGCATACCACGCGATGCCCTGTGCCACCCGTTCGGGGCGGTAGTTCATGGCAACGCACACGATGCTGCGTGTGCCGGGGGCGAGCAGGGTGGGGTCCATCCTCTTGTCGAAGTGATTCTCAAGATATTGCATGTCGGCATGGCATCCCCGGTCGAGCCACGCCCGGAAGTTTGTGGCATAGTCTTCGCTGACAGGTCTGGCGCTTGTCATCCCACAACTGAAAAAGCCCAGTTTCTGGGCTTCTTCTTTTATTGTCTTACTGCTGAGCATGTCCTGTCGTTGTTAGTCGAAAACCTTGAACTCGTAGCCCTGGCTCTTCAGCCATTCTATGGACTCGGGCAGTGCACTCTTCAGCTTGTCGATGCTCTTCAGCGAGTCGTGGAACGTTATGATGCTGCCGTTTCGGGCATAGAGCTTGACGTTGGCAACAACATCGTTGGCAGTCATCCACTTGCTGTAGTCGCGCGTCACGAGGTCCCACATGATGATGCGGTAGTGTCGGCGCAGGCGTTCGTACTGCATGGTCTTCATCCATCCGTGTGGCGGACGGAAGAGGTCGGTCTGCAGCAGTTCGTTAGCCTTCTCGGCATTGGCAAGGTATTTCCAGCTGAGCCAGCGGAAACCGCCGATGTGGTTGAAGGTGTGGTTGCCTATGCGATGGCCTCTCGACCTTACTTCCTGCAGCAGGTGCGGGTACTTGCGTGCGTTGTCGCCCACCATGAAGAAGGTTGCCTTGATGCCGTAGCGGTCGAGCACGTCGAGGATGAACGGTGTGGCTTCGGGAATGGGACCATCGTCAAAAGTCAGGTAGACTGACTTCTGACGCGGGTCCATTCTCCATATTGCCTTAGGGTAAAGCCAGCGGAGATAAGCCGATGGTTGCTCTATTATCACTATCCTCTTGTGTTGTGCCGGCGCTTGTTAGTTGATTTCGATGCCGAGCTTGCTCATGCGCTGGCTCATGGCTCCGTATCGCAGGTTGAAGTTCGTCTCGTAATTGTCTGCCTCCTTCGACTTGGCGTTCTTCAATGCAGCCAGAGCCGAACTGTACTGATACATGTAGTAGCGACAGTCGTCGAAGCTGTTGGTGAAGTGGTAGTCGTTGAGCTGCAGGTACCAGTCGACATACTCCTGAATGTTCTTGAGCATAGGCAAGAGTATCTTCTCAGCCTCGGCATTGCTGCCAAGTGTAATCCAAGACTCTGCCATGTCGATGCTGCCGCTGTTGAAGCTGTAGGGCACTGTTGTGGCAGGTATCACCTTGCTGCTCTTTGCGAGAGCCTTGCGTGCCATGTCGAAGTATCTTTCAGCCTTCTTTGTCTCGCCGATTTCCGTGTAGTACTTGCCCTCGTTGATGAGTTGTGCAGCCAGTTGCGAGAACATGCGGCGGTGAGTCTGACACATGCGCATCACCGTCTCGTCGAGGTAGATGCCGGGGTTGTCTATTCCTCCGAACTTGAACTTGTTCATCATGTTGTCGTACATCTTCTCCACATCGACACGCATACCGCTGTTGCGCGTGTTGAAAGGAGTGATGCGGTAGGCAAGACCCTCCTGCACGAAGTTGTCGCCCAGCGAACCGTAGTTGTCGCCGCCCACGGTAACTGCCACGTACATCGGGCGTTCCCAGTTGCATCCGCACAACATCTCGTACATCATCATCTCGGACTTGTATACCACGCGTCTATTCTTGAATGATATCTGCATGTAGTCGGGTATGCTGTCGCCAGCCATCATCATGCCGCTTCTCTTGACAGCCTCCTTGTCGACGGTAAGAACCACCGAGTCGGTAGGTATGACAGCGAGAGGCGAACCGTCGTCGTCGACAAACTGCATCTGCTTCTTTATTGCGTTTACCTGTGGATCGTTGCTGAGAACCCACTTGTCGATGATGTTCTTCAGGTCGTAAGGGTTCTCTCCGAAGGTGCTCTTGAGCTGCTTCTCGCTGATGTTGCTCTCTCTCAGTTGCTGGAGGATGAGGTCGAGTGTGCCGGGGTAGATGTAGATGCCCTCGTTGGTGCCCGACACGTACTGCAGTCGCTTCCATGAGATGGGCACGCTTGGCGAGTCGTATGAAGGACGCTTCATCTGGTCGATGTACCAGTCGGTCTGCAGGTACGAGAGGTTGCAGACGCGTGCATCGGTACGGAAGCCCTCGGTCTCCTGGTTGTACCACAGAGGGAAGGTGTCGTTGTCACCATTGGTGAAGATGATTGGGTTGCCCTTCTCCTGCAGCGTGTTCAGGTAGTTCTGACCGAAGTCGCGGCAGGTGTAGCGGCCCGAACGGTCGTGGTCGTCCCAGCTCTGGCTCACCATCTGCAGAGGCACTGCTATGCAGACGCATGGCAGGATGGCAGCCAGCAGAGGCTGCTTGTTCTTGAAGAGACGGTCCAGTCCCTCGGCGATGGCTGTCACGCCAAGACCAATCCATATGGCGAAGGCGTAGAACGAACCAGCGTATGCGTAGTCACGCTCGCGTGGCTGCTGTGGAGTCTGGTTGAGGTAGATGACGATAGCCAGACCGGTAACGAAGAACAGGAAGAATACCACCCAGAACTGCTTCACGCTCTCGTCCGAGCGCATTATCTGCCAGAACAGACCGATGAGTCCGAGCAGCAGAGGCAGGCAGTAGTAGACGTTGTGTCCCTTGTTGTTCCTGAGGTCGCTTGGCAGGAGCGACTGGTCGCCCAGACGGTTGTTGTCGAGCGCAGAGATACCGGTTATCCAGTTGCCGTGCTCCAGTTCGCCGTTGCCCTGAATGTCGTTCTGTCGTCCGGCAAAGTTCCACATGAAGTAGCGCATGTACATGAAGTTCACCTGATAAGAGAAGAAGAACTTCAGGTTCTCGAAGAATGTAGGAACCTTTATCTCGTAGGTGCTGCCGTCGCGATCCTTCACCTGTACCCTGCGTCCCTCGATGCCGCCAAGCAGACTCTCGTATGCCTGTGGGTGACTTCCGCTACCGCTGTACATACGTGGGAACAGCATGTTCACCTGGTACTTGTAGTCCTGGTTGTAGCGGATAATCCTGTAGCGGTCGGGCTCGTCGGGATTAGCCTTCTCCACCTGCTGGTATACGGGTGCTCCCTTTGTGCTGACAGGGTTACCGTTGGCATCCCACTCGATGGGCGAGTTGTACACCTCTCCGTAGAAGAGGGGACGGTCGCCATACTGCTCGCGGCTGAGGTACTGGCCCAGTGTGAATATGTCTTCGGGCGAGTTCTGGTCCATAGGACAGTTGGCTGTGCTTCGAATCACAATCACCGCATACGAGCTGTAACCGATCATGATGAGCAGTGCACAGAGCAGCGATGTGTTCTTGAAACGAGCAGTGACAAGGTCCTTCCACCAGAGGCAGATGCCAAGCACGGCAAGGAGAACGATGCCGATTAAGATGCTCGAGACGCCATATCCGTAGAATGGAATGCCGAGCAGTGCCACGCTTGCCATATAGGCTATGTTGCCGCGTGTCTCGCTCTTGCCCGTGTTAGACTCCCATATAGCCCAGAGCACAACGCCGACAAGTACGATGATGTACATTATCATGCCGGTGTTGAAAGGCATGCCCAGGAAGTTGACGAAGAACAACTCGAACCATCCGCCCACCTTGACGATGCCGGGCACGATGCCGTAGAGCACCAGTGCAACCAGAGCAAAGCTTATGCCGAGTGCGATGAGCGAACCCTTGGTGTTGGCGTTGGGGAACTTCCTGTAATAGTAGATGAGCACCAGGGCAGGCAGACACAGCAGGTTGAGCAGGTGCACACCGATGCTCAGACCGGTCATGTAGGCGATGAGGATAAGCCAGCGGTCGCTGTGAGGCTCGTCTGCGTGGTCTTCCCACTTCAGCATCAGCCAAACGACCAGTGCGGTGAACATGGAAGAGTAGGCGTACACCTCGCCCTCGACAGCCGAGAACCAGAAGGTGTCGCTCCATGTGTATGCCAACGCTCCCACCACGGCGCTTGCCTGGGTGGTGATGAGCTGGCTCAGTGTCTCCACCTTACCGTCGGTGCAGATGAGTCTGCGCACGAGGTGCGAGATGGTCCAGTAGAGGAACAGGATGCACAGCGCACTCATCAGGGCGCTCATGATATTCACCATCATAGCCACCTGCGAAGGGTCGCTGACAAGTTGTGAGAAAAGGTTTGCTGTCAGCATGAAGAAGGGTGCACCGGGTGGGTGTCCAACCTCCAGTTTGTAACCGGTGGTTATGAACTCAGGGCAGTCCCAAAAGCTGGCAGTTGGCTCGATGGTGCTGCAGTATGTCCATGCTGCAACAGCAAAGATAATCCAACCCATAAGGTTGTCAACTAATCTGAAACGTTTCATTGTTCTTTATGTTATATGTTGTTTGTTCGCGGTTGTGCGTGGCGTGCGTCAGTTATTTCTTTTCAACGCGCTTCTTTACACTATACTGTTATTTTGTTTTGCTCTTACTCCCCCTCGGGGGGTGGGGCGGCTCCTTCATTCTGCAAAGTTACTTATTATTTGTGAAACTACCGATTTTTGAGTTGACAATTTAAAATATGATAACATATAAGCGAGCGTTGGCGCCGTATTCATGCCATGCCGTGCCTAAAAACGGTAGCCTATGTTGAGCTGTACGTCCGGGTCCTTGTTGTTTATGAACATGCCCGTGCTGCTGTGAAAGAGGTTCTGCCTGTAGTTGGCAGACAGGTTGAAGAGTAACTGCTTGTAGCTATAGGTCACTGCAAACTTGCCGAAGCAGTTGAGCACAATCTTGGAGTCCTTGCCATATTTCGTGGCGTCGTAGTAGTGCGTGTCATATGCCTCCCACATGTTTGCCTCCTCGGGAGTATCCCACTTGCCGTAGGTAGACCCGTCGTAGTAGCGTGTCTTGTGTACCAGGTGGTTCCAAGCCGAAATCATCGGTATGAACGATGCGTGGAAGACCAGTTTGCCACCCATGAAGACCAGGTTGTAGCCATAGCCGAAGCCCAGCGACACCTTGTTGTTCTTGAAGATGTCCTGGTCGGCATTCAGCATCTGGTTGCACTTCAACTGACTCTGGTGGTAGTTTGCCATGGCAATGAAGCTGCCTGCGCTCTTCTTCTGTATCATGTCGCCGTAGACAGCGGCGGCAAGGCAGAACTTCCTGTGGTTCAAGACGTAGTATCCCTCAAGGTAGAACACCTTCAGGTCGAGCAGGTCGCTTGGTATGGTGCGTACGTGCGTCTCTACAGGTGAGGTGTTGCCCAGGTGCTCGGGATCGTTCTGCATTCGGTTGGTTATCTCCTTGCTTGCCTGCATGAATGCGTCGTCCAGCAGACCGTTCAGGTGGTCCACATGCTTGTAGCGCAGTCGTGCTCCCCATACGCTGCCGTTCTTGGCGAGTCCTATGGAGCGGCTGAACTTGTTGGCTATCCTTATCGGAATCTCAATGCTCAGTCCGCGCCAGTCAATACCCAGCTCCATCTCTGCCTGCCAACTGTGTGCCTTGGCTTTGAAGTACTTCTTGTCCTGTATGTTGCTGGGGATGTAATCCTTAATCATTTGAGGCATGTCGACATTCTCGATGAGGAAGGGCATCTCTATGTCGTAGTGCATATTGTAGGAGTATGCCCCTATGTAGATGTACCTGTCCTTCTCAGGCACGGCGATGTAGTTGGTGTCTATGCCCGAATGTTCCCACTCTATCAGTTTGTTGTCAAACTTGAGCAGGACCTTGCCCAGACCTTTCTTCCAGAATTTTCCAAGTTTTTCCTTTATCTCCTTCTTTCTTGAAGCATCCTCCGCCATGTCGTCCTGCGCAAACGATGGGACAGAGATGCACAAAAGGCATAACACAGACAAGAGGCATACGACGCCCCTGCCCATCATGGCACGGACGACGCTCTTCTTATGGTTATACCTTATCATATTATATAAATGTTATTATCTCGCTAATTTTTTCTTTCTGTCTTATTCCCCCTCGGGGGATAGGGGGCTTAGAATGACATCACCAGGAAGATGAGTATGGCATATCGACCAGCCTTGCCGATGGTGATGGCGAGGAGCGACACCCACGGGTTGCAGCGTGCAAAACCCATCATGACAGCCAGTGCACTGCCCAGTATGGGGATGAAACACAGAACGCCAGCCCACGGTCCGTACTGTTCCAGGTAGCGTTCCTGCCTTGCCCGCTTCTTCTCGTCTTTGGGCATCAGCCGTTCCCGCCACGACTCCTTGCCCAGTCTGCCAATGAAGTAGTTGAACATGCTGCCGCCCACGTTGCCCACCGTGGCTGAGACGAACAGGGGCATTGGCGCAGCACCGCTCAGCTGGAGCAGTACGAGTACCGTCTCGCTGCTGAATGGGAACACGCTTCCTGCTATGAAGGATGCGATGAACATTCCGATATATCCGTATTGTGCGAAGAAATCTGCCACTTTCGTTGATGAGTTTATGGTTTAAGGGTGAATGGGACGGCCTCCATGAAGATGTTGACGTATGCCAGGGCGACAACAGCCATCATGCTCAGCATGAACAGGAAGTTGGTGAACCACGACCTGGTGAGCGCAAAGAAATGTGCGATGATGGGGGAGGAGTGGAGCACAAGGAGCGGCATCCACGAATTGAAATGCTGGGGCTGGAGAGCCACGAACGCGTCTATGGCGAAGAACTGGATGACGAAGATGTAGAAGAACATTCGCACCTGTATCTTGTCGTTATAACTTGTGCTGAGGTAATGCACCGAACCGACGATGCCCAGCAGGGAGACGAGCGACCATGACGCTATCTGCTGCAGACTGAGCGACGTGTAGTTGGACTCTGCCAACAGCACGTAGCCGGTAAGGTCGGCATACCATGTCAAGATGGGCTGGTAGTTGTCCGTCACCATGCACCATGCGACTATGAAGAACCATGGGAAGAAGAATCCGATGAGCGACGCGCAGAAGGTGCGCAGTGTGGTGCTGCGCAGAAAGGCTGTCTGGTGCCACAGGAACATTGGCAGGAAGACCACCGAGTGTGGCAGGAAGATGCTTGTGATGCCCAGAAACAGTGCGTAGTGGAAGGTGCATACCACGCAGTCGCGATGCTGGTATGTTCTGAACAACTGGGAGAAGGATATTGCCATGAACAGAGTGCACAGCAATGCCATGTCAAGACTGCCGTTCAGGAATGGTAAGAGGGATGGTGGGGTGGTGGTGTGGCAAACGTGTGCCACGGCGCCGATGATGACGAGCCATACCGACGACACCATGCGGCTCCTTATTCGCAGCAAGGTGTTTCGGTTGTTCAACTCTATCATGACGTAGGTTGTCAGTGCCACGATCGACAACTGGCCCCAGAAAGGAATGCTCTGGAGGGTGCCCGCCACGTCAGCGAAAGGGGCAAGCAAAAGAAGGATGGTTATAACAGAGCATACGGGCAACGTGAATACGCTGCCCGATATGCTGTTCTGTAAGCGTTCCTTCTTCATCTTCTATTTACAGGTCGGCTCCAATGTCCGAGCGGAAGTATTTCTTCTCGAACTGAATCTTCTGTGCTTCCTGGAAACTCTTCTGCAGAGCCTCTGCCTTGTCGGCACCGTAACTGCTGACTGCAATGACGCGTCCGCCGTTGGTGACAACCTTGCCGTCCTTCATTGCTGTGCCAGCGTGGAACACGATGCTGCCCTCCACCTGGTCGATGCCTGAGATGGCATAGCCCTTCTCGTAGGCTTCGGGATAACCGCCGCTGACGAGCATGACGCATACGGCGCTGCGTGTGTCAAACTCGATTGTCTTGCTGGCAAGAGTCTGTGTGGCAACACCCTCGAGCAGGTCTACCAGGTCGCTCTTGATGCGCAGCATGACGCTCTCGGTCTCGGGGTCGCCCATACGTACGTTGTACTCAATAACCTTTGGTTCGCCGTCAACATTGATAAGGCCGAAGAAGATGAATCCCTTGTAGTCGATGTTCTCTTCTGCCAGACCGTCGACCGTAGGACGGATGATGCGGTCCTCGACCTTCTTCATCCACTCCTTGGTGGCAAATGGCACAGGGCTTACACTGCCCATGCCGCCGGTGTTCAGACCGGTATCGCCCTCACCGATGCGCTTGTAGTCCTTTGCCTCGGGCAGGATTACGTAGTCCTTGCCGTCGGTCAGCACGAACACCGAGCACTCGATGCCGCTCATGAACTCCTCGATAACCACGCGGCTGCTGGCTCCGCCGAACATACCGCCAAGCATCTCCTCGAGTTCCTTCTCAGCCTCCTCGAGGGTAGGAAGGATGAGAACGCCCTTTCCGGCACACAGACCGTCAGCCTTCAGCACGTAGGGTGCCTTCAGTGTCTTCAGGAACGCCTTTCCCTCGGCAAGTGTCTCGCCGGTGAAGGTCTGGTAGGCAGCTGTCGGTATGTTGTGGCGCTGCATGAAACCCTTGGCAAAGTCCTTGCTGCCTTCGAGCACGGCACCCTGCTTGCTTGGGCCTATTACGGGGATGCCCTGCAGTTCGGCATCCTGCTTGAAGTAGTCGTAGACACCCTTCACCAGTGGGTCTTCGGGTCCTACTACGACCATGTCGATATTGTTTCCAAGAACAAATGTCTTTATGGCTTCAAAGTCGTCTGCCTTCATGGCAACGTTCTCGGACACACACTGTGGGGTGCATGTGCAGCCGGCGCAAGGTATTCCTGCCGTACCGGCATTGCCTGGTGCAATAAACAGTTTCTTAACCTTTGGACTCTGTGCAATTTTCCATGCCAGCGCGTGCTCGCGGCCGCCGCTACCTAAAAGGAGGAGGGAAAGCCCGTGCTCGCTGCCCTCACACGAATGGGAGGGAGCAGTTACATTTGTATTAGCCATATATTCTTTATTTGTTTAAATGATCCTCAAAATATCTCGTTATCCTCTCGTGCAGATGAGGCTGGTGATATGCGTCCATGTTGTGCCCCTCGCCTGGGTATGTGAACAGGTCGGGCTGGGTTCCTGCCTCGATCGAAGCCTTGATGAACGACAGGGTGTGCTGGGGTACGCATGTCGGGTCGTTGTGACCGTAGATAATCTGCAGTCTGCCCTTCAGGTTCTTTGCCTTGTTCACAAGCGAGCAGCGCTCGTAGCCCTCGGGGTTGGTCTGCGGGGTGTCCATGTAACGCTCACCATACATCACCTCGTAGTATTTCCAGTCGATGACGGGACCGCCTGCAACACCCACCTTGAACACGTCGGGATAGGTGCACATGAGGTTGGTGGTCATGAATCCACCGAAGCTCCAGCCGTGAACGCCCATTCTGTCGGCGTCAACGTATGGCAGCGACTTCAGATAGTTCACGCCGCACATCTGGTCTTCCATCTCCACCTCGCCAAGACGACGGAAGGTGGCTTGCTCGAACTCCTTGCCTCTCCACTCGCTGCCGCGGTTGTCGAGGATGAAGAGCAGGTAGCCCTTCTGTGCCATGTATGCCTCCCATCCGCGCATGCTCCAGTGCCAGCTGGCATCCACGTTGTGGGCGTGTGGACCTCCGTATACGTAGATTACTGTGGGATACTTCTTGCTTGCGTCAAAGCCTATTGGCTTCACCATACGGTAGTAGAGGTCGGTCTGTCCGTCGGCAGCCTTGATGCTTCCGCTGGTTATCTCGGGGATGTTGTAGCCCTGTGCCTCCCATTCGTCTCTTGCCGTCAGCAGGTTCTTGCCCTTGCCGGTCTTGGTGCTCAGCAGGTTGATGCTGCGTGGCACTGTCGGCGATGTGTATGCGTCGAGCACCTGCTGTCCGTCCTCGCTGAGGTTGGCAAGGTAGTGAACTCCATCCTCGGCACCAATAAGTGTGCGCTTGCCCGACTTTATGTTCACGCTATACAGGCACGAACGGCGAGGGTCGCTCTCGTTGCCAAGGTAGATGAGTGTCTTGTCCTTCTTGTTGAAACCAACAAAACGCTGCACCACCCACTTGCCGCTTGTAATCTGGCTCAGCTTGTCAGTCTTCAGGTCGAGCAGGTAGAGGTGGTTGTAGCCGTCCCTCTGACTCTGCATCACAGCCTTGGTTGCGTCCCATGGCAGGAATTCGAGTCCGTTGAGTGGCTCTACGTATTTCTCGTCGCACTCCTGCAGCACGGTGTGCAGGCTCTTGCCTGTAGCAGTGTCGTAGGCAACAAGACGCATGTCGTTCTGGTCGCGGTTCAACTCGAAGATGTAGAGTGTCTTGCCGTCGGGCGCCCACGAGATGTTGGTGTGATAGTCGTCGTCGGCACCCTCGAGGTCAAGCCATGTAGTCTTGCCATTAAGCACGTTGTAGACACCGACCTTCACCTGGTGGCTTGTCTCACCTGCCATAGGGTAGTGGTCGACGTATGTCTGGCTGATGCGGCTTGTGATGTCCACCTGTGGATAGCTGGGCACCATTGACTGGTCCATCCTGTAGAATGCCAGCTGCTGTCCGTCGGGACTCCAGAAGGTACCCTTTGTTATGCCGAACTCATCGCGGTGAACGCTCTGTCCGTACACTATGTTCTGGCTTCCGTCGGTACTTCCGTCAGTGCTTATCTGCACGGTCTTGTTGTCGGCTGTCTGTACATACAGGTTGCCCTCGATGGTAAAGGCAAGGTTTCTGCTTTCGGTGGAGAAGTCGCGGTTTGTCGCACCTTCTGGTATGCTCTGCTGCCATTCAACCTTGTGTGCCTCGAAGTCTATCAGAATGTTCTTGGCAAGACCGCTCACCATCGCCAGACTCTTGTCGGCATAGGGGAAGCTTACGGAGTGTCCGCTGCGTACCACCTTATTCTTGTCCTCGGGTGTCACACCTGCCCATGTGTTCAGTTCCTCCACGGTAACGAGTGTGCTTCCGTCAGCCACTTTCTTTATTTCGTCAGGAGTGCTCTGGAGGGCGGTGTTGCCCCACCATGTGGTGAATATGTTCTCGGCACGCAGGTTGTGTGCGTTGTTGCCTCCCCACAGGAGATCCTGAAGCGTGAACTGTTTCTGTGCCATCAGCGTTGAACTGGCTGCTATTGTTGCAAATGCTAAAGCAAGAGCTTTGATTTTCATTGTATTCTGTCTGTTTGTTTTTGTGCAATGGCGATTAGTCGTCATCGCGGAATCTGTTATGCTTGAAGTTGTCGCGACGCGGCTTGCGGTCGCTCCTGTCACCTCCGAACATGCGGCGGCGCTCCTCTCTTCTCTCGTCGCGGCCCTTGTCCTTGCGTAACGAGCGGTCGCCATCCTTGCGGAACGGACGGCGGTCGTCATCATCGCGACGGTTGTCACGACGGAACGAGCGGTCGCCATCCTTGCGGAACGGGCGGCGGCCACCTTCATCGCGGCGCTTGTCACGACGGAAGTGTCCTCCGTGCTCTGCCATCTCCTCCTCGAGAGCGTCGCGGCGGCGCTGCTCGAACGAGCGCTTGTCGTCTTTCTCGTCGAGTCCCTTCTTGAAGTCGCGGTTCTGCTTGAAGCGGCGCTTCTGTGCCATCTGCTTCAGGTCGTCAGAACTCTTCACCTCTACGCCCCCGGCGCGAGCCTCGTTGTACTTGCCGTCGAACAACTGGTATTTGCGCAGCTCACACTCCAGCGAACCGTTGTAGAGAGGTGTCTTGAGCGATGGCTTCAGCCCAATCTGTGCGAAGCACTCCTCGCGGTAGCTCAGTATCCAAGCCTCGTTGCCTACGAACTGATGCTTCAGGCGCTCGCCAATCATCTTGTACAGACCGAGCAGGTCGGGTGCAGAGATGCGCTCGCCGTATGGCGGGTTGGTGATGATGATGCTCTTCTCGGCTGGCTGTGTGAAGTCCTTGAAGTCCTGGAAGATGATGTCGACATCCTTCGACAGACCGGCAGCGCGTACGTTGCCGGTGGCAATCTCCACTGCCTGGCGGTTATTGTCGTAGCCGTAGATGTGGTGCTCGAACTCGCGCTCCCTGGAGTCGTCGTTGTAGATGCGGTCGAGCAGGTCCTGGTCGAAGTCGGGCCACTTCTCGAATGCGTAGCCCTTGCGGAAGACACCGGGGGCTATGTTGCGTGCGATGAGTGCTGCCTCGATGGGGAATGTACCGCTACCGCACATAGGGTCGATGAAGTCTGTCTCACCGTTCCAGCCTGTCATAAGGATGATGCCGGCAGCGAGAACCTCGTTCAGAGGTGCCTCTACCTGGCTCTGGCGGTAGCCGCGACGGTGCAGGCTCTCGCCGCTCGAGTCGAGCGACAGGGTGCAGTCGTACTCAGCGATGTGTATATGCAGTTGAAGGTCTGGGTTCGTGATGCGTATGTTGGGGCGGTTGCCTGTCTTCTCGCGCATCTGGTCTACGATGGCGTCCTTGACCTTGTATGCAACAAACTTGGAGTGGCGGAACTCGGTGCTGAACACAACGCTGTCTACAGCAAATGTAGTCTCGTTGGTGAGGTACTTTGTCCAGTCAATCTTCTGCACAGCCTCGTACACTTCGTCGGCACTCTCGGCATGGAAGTGCTTGATGGGTTTGAGGATGCGTATGGCTGTACGCAGCGCAAAGTTGGCACGGTACATCATCTCCTGGTCGCCGGTGAACGACACCATGCGTCGCCCTATCTGTATGTTGTTGGCTCCCAAGTCTATCAGTTCCTTGGCTAATACTTCTTCAAGTCCCTGAAAGGTCTTGGCAATAAGTTCGAATTCCATTGTTATTCTTTTGAGTTATAATTGTGATTTTACTTCTTGCTTGCTCTGTCGCTACTTACTTCTCTGCCTGTTCTGCCGCGACTTATTTCTTTGCTTGTTCTGTTGTTCTCCTTGCCTGAACCAGTCGCTCGCCGGGCTTCGTGTCCTCTGTTACCCACAGGTTACCGCCAACGATGGTGTCGCGTGCTATGGTTATGCGGCCCAGGATGGTGGCGTTGCTATAGACGATGACGTTGTCCTCGAGTATCGGGTGGCGGGGTATGCCCTTGATGGGGTTTCCGTTCTCGTCGAGCGGAAAACTCTTTGCTCCGAGCGTTACACCCTGGTAGAGTTTCACGTTGTTGCCTATGATGCAGGTGGCACCGATGACGACGCCTGTTCCGTGGTCGATGGTGAAGTGATGGCCTATCTGTGCTCCGGGGTGAATGTCGATGCCCGTCTCGCTGTGAGCCATCTCGCTGATGATGCGCGGTATGAGTGGCACGTTCAGCATCAGCAGTTCGTGTGCTATTCTGTAGTTGGTGATGGCTTTGATTATCGGATAACAACTGATAATCTCTCCGTAGCTCTCGGCTGCGGGGTCGCCGTTGTATGCCGCCTCAACGTCGGTGGCGAGTGTGTGGCGTATCTGCGGCAGGCGGGAGATGAACTCGAGAGCAATCTTCTGCGAGTGCTCTACTCTCTCGGCGTGGCGCGTTGTGTTGTCCTGCGAACAGTCGTCGGCAAAGCACAGTCCGGCAAGTATCTGCTCGGTAAGCTTGTTGTAGATGGTCTCTACGTTGACACCGATGTGATAGTTCAGCGTCTGGCTGTTGAGTGTCGCCTTGCCATAGAATCCCGGAAAAAGGATGGCTCTGCAGAGGTCGACGATCTCTCTCAGTTCGTGTGCCGAAGGGATGGGGTCACCGTCGTGGTGCTCGTGGAACAGCCCCTTCAGCGACTGTATGTCTGAAAGTTCCTTTACGGCGTTTGTCAGGACGTCATTTCTCATTTTCAACGATAATAAATAGTTTGTCGCTTGGACGAATCTTCTTGTCGACGGGGATGCTTACGCGCCAGCCCTGCTTGGCTACGTCAACGGGCTTGAGGTCGAAGCGCATCTCGGTGACGGTGGTGTAGATGGCACCTGTCGTCGGACCGGTGATGAGTATCTTGTCGCCTACGTGCAGCGGTGTAGCCTCAACCTTGAACTCTGCAACTTGCAGTTTGCTGTAGTAGCGCATGCCCTTGGCGCAGTATACCTTCTTCTCGGTGGCTTCCGAACCGTGGTATGATGTCCACTCGCCGAGGCGCTGCCCCTGGTAGTATCCGTCCCAGAACCCACGGTTGAAGACTGTGCTGAGACGCTCGTCCCACTCGTCCTTCTTCTCCTCGGTGAAGTGTTCCCAGTCCTTCTTTGCGCAGTCCAGTGTGGGGTTGTCCTCGAGTACGGCGTCGATGGCTTCGCGGTAGCAGCGCACCACGGTGTCCACGTATTCTGCACCGCGAGCACGTCCCTCTATTTTGAAGACACGCACTCCGGCGCTCATCATGCGGTTGATGAAACGTATGGTCTTGAGGTCCTTCGGACTCATGATGTACTTGTTGTCGACATCCAGTTCGATGTTCGTCTCTCGGTCGCGCACCGTGTACGAGCGACGGCATATCTGCATGCACTCGCCGCGGTTGGCAGAGCGCCCCAGGTTGTTAAGGCTGAGGTAGCACTTTCCGCTGATGGCCATGCAGAGGGCTCCGTGGCAGAACATCTCGATGCGTATCTGCTTGCCGCTGGGGCCGCAGATGTTCTCCTCTACAATTTGCTTGTATATGCTGCTCACCTGGTCGATGTTCAGTTCGCGTGCCAGTACGACGACGTCGGCAAACTGTGCGTAGAACTTCAGTGCCTCGATGTTGCTTATGTTGAGCTGGGTGCTGAGGTGAACCTCCTGACCAATCTTGTTGCAGTATGTCATTACGGCGACGTCGCTCGCAATGACTGCACTGATGTTGGCTTGCTTGGCTGCGTCCAGAATCTGACGCATCAGGTCGAGGTCTTCCTCGTAGATGATGGTGTTGACAGTGAGGTAGCTCTTTACACCACAAAGACGGCACTTCTCGCTGATGCTGTGAAGGTCGTCTATGGTGAATGTGCTGGCAGAATGTGCCCTCATGTTCAAGTTCTCGATACCAAAGTATATGCTGTCGGCGCCGGCGCGTAGTGCTGCTGCCAGGGATTCGTGCGACCCCACAGGCGCCATTATTTCAAAATCGCTTCGCTTCATGTCTTTAATTTCCGCACAAAAATACTGCTTTTTTGCTTTGGTTGCAAATAAATGACTCTTTATTTTAGCTTTAGCTAATGTCAGAGAGCGGATGCGGTGTCTTTTAATCGGTTGCGGACCTCCTCCATGATGGCAAACAGGCTCTCTACGGTTTCTGCCTGGAGCATTGCTATGCGTGTGTCGCGGAAGTTCGGAATACCCTTGAAGAGTGGTGTGGCAGCCAGGTGGCGGCGTATGTGAAGGATGCCGCGATACTCGTCTATTCGGCTTACGCTCTGTCGCACCTGCTCCTTCAGAATGTCCATCTTCCAGTCTATGGACATGTCGGTTCTGGGCAGTTCGGGATGCAGGTACTCCTGTATCTCCTTGAATATCCACGGACGACCGAAGGTGGCGCGTCCAACCATCACTGCGTCAACGCCATAGCGGTCGAAGCACTCCTTGGTTCGTTCGGGCGTGGTGATGTCGCCGTTGCCTATGATGGGTATGTACATTCGCGGGTTGTTCTTCACCTCGCCGATGAGTGCCCAGTCGGCATCGCCGGTGTACATCTGCGAACGTGTTCTGCCGTGCAGGGTGAGCGCCTTGATGCCGCAGTCCTGCAGCCGTTCGGCAAGGTCTACGATGAATGCCTTCTGCTTGCCCTCGGAGTCTGCCGGAAGGTAGAGCGAGTTGCTGTCCCATCCAAGGCGTGTCTTGACCGTCACTGGCACGTCCACAGCATCTACCACAGCCTTGGTTATCTCCAGCAGCTGGGGCACGTTCTGCAGCATTCCTGCACCGGCTCCCTTGCCAGCCACCTTCTTTACAGGACAGCCGAAGTTGAGGTCGAGCACATCGGGGTGCGCCTGGTCAACGACAATGCGTGCAGCCTCGCGCACATTGTCGACGTCCTTGCCATATATCTGTATCACCACAGGTCGTTCCTCGTCGCATACCTGCAGTTTCTGCAGACTCTTGTTGACCAGTCGTATGAGGGCGTCGGCAGCAACGAACTCGCTGTACACCATCGATGCACCCATCTGTTTGCACAACAGACGGAAACCTATGTCGGTGACGTCCTCCATGGGTGCTAAGAAAACAGGGTATTTGCCAAATTCCAGGTTGCCTATCTGCATGGGGTAAATCGTAAATGGCTAAATAGTAGATGACTAAATAGTAAACGGTAAATCGTAAATGGACAAATCGTAAATAAAACTATCCTTTTGCCTTGAATGCCAGAGCATAGAGTTTCATCTGCTTGAGCATGGCAAGGAGTCCGTTGCTTCGTGTTGGCGAGAGGTGCTCTCTGAGTCCTATCTGCTCGATGAAGTAGAGGTCTGCCTCCAGAATCTCGTCGGGTGTGTGTCCCGAGAGAACGCGTATAAGCAGTGTGACGATGCCCTTGACGATGAGTGCGTCGCTTTCGGCGCTGAACACTACCTTTCCGTCTTCGAGGTCGGCCTGAAGCCACACCCTACTCTGACAGCCGTCAATAAGATTCTGCTCAGTCTTGTATTTCTCGGGAAGCGGCTGCTGTTCGTTACCCAGATCGATAAGCAACTGGTACTTGTCCATCCAGTCGTCAAAGTCGCTGAACTCCTCGATTACCTCGTCTTGTATTTCGTTGATGCTCATATTAATTCTTCTATATAACAAATGGTTATTTCCGCTTCATTCTTATTCCCCCTCGGGGGCAGGGGGCTTTATTTCAAATTGTCGTTGTAAATGAGTTGCAGGACACTCTGACCGACAGCCTTCAGCACAGCAGGATCGATATTCTCGGGTGTGTCAGCCACGGTGTGCCATGTAGGACCGAAACTGCTCGGACCATTCTCGAAGTGTGGTATGATGTCGATGCAGGGGATGTTTGCAATCTGGTTTACAGGCACATGGTCGTCTACCACACCGCCTCCCTCTTCCATCAAGAAGAATGCACCGTAGCCAATCTGCGAAGCCAGGTGCCAGAGCATCTGCACCACGGTCGGTGCGTAGTAGAGCGAGTAGCTCTCCTGCGCAAACTTCGAACCGCGTCCGCCAACCATGTCGAGCAGGATGCCATAGCGTGCCTCGTAGTTCTCCTTGTGAGGGTTTGTTGCCCAGTATGTCGAACCGAGACACCAGCTGTCGTGGCTGTCGGGATAGTTCTCCTCGTCCCACTGTGGTGTGCCCCAGTCCTCGGCGTCGAAGCAGATGAAGTCCACTCCGAAGTTCAACTGGAGTGACTGTATCTGTCGTGCCAGCTCGAGCATCACAGCCACGCCGCTGGCAGCATCGTTGGCAGCCAGGATGGGGGTCTTGTGATTCTTCTCGTCGGGGTCATTGTCGGCCCATGGTCGGCAGTCCCAGTGTGCGCATATCAGAATTCTGTCCATGTTGTCGGGGTTGACACTGGCAATGATGTTTCTGCCCGGCAGTTTCTGTCCGTTGTAGGCGGTCAGTTCGGCTGTCTGCTCGGTAACGGTGCATCCGTAGCGCTGGAATGTCTCTACTATGTAGTCGCCGCAGAGACGATGCGCCTCTGTGCCCGTAACACGTGGACCGAAGGCGCACTGTGTGTTGATGCTCTGCATGGCGCTGTCCTCGCAGAACGTGGGGCATTGTGCCAGTTCTATTGTGTCCGAATCGTTCGAACCTGTACCTTGCTTTCCGTGACAGGAACACATTACAGCTGCCGCCAGAAGAAGTACTACTGCGTATTGTTTCATAAGAATGAGTATGATTACAGATGTGAAAAGTGTATGTGTTGTGCAGGTGTGTGCGTGTTGCTACACCGCCTGGCACTGTCTCATAACCCGTAGGAAATTCTCTCCCCACAAGAGCCGCAGCTGCTCCTCGGTGTATCCCTCGCGAAGCAGTTCCTTTGTCAGGTTGACGAGTTCGCTTGCGTTAGCCAGTCCGGGCACTCCGCCGTCGCCGTCGAAGTCTGTGCCGATACCCACGTGCTCGATACCCATTATGCTGACAGCATGGTTGATGTGGCGGATGGCATCCTTGATGGTTGCCTTGCCGTCGGTGCGCAGGAATCCGTTGTACATGGTCACCTGCATCACTCCGCCGTTCTCTGCCAGTGCTTTCATCTGCTGGTCGGTGAGGTTGCGCGGATGGTCGCACAGTGACTTGCAACTGCTGTGGCTGCACACGATGGGCGTACTGCTCACCTTCATGGCTTCCCAGAACGTGCTTTCGGCAGCATGGCTCAGGTCCACCATTATGCCAAGCCTGTTCATCTCCTTTACTACGTCACGCCCGAAGTCACTGAGACCGCCGTGCTCGCCGTTACCTCTTGCCGAGTCGCATATGTCGTTGTCACCATTGTGACAGAGGGTCATGTATACGATGCCCTTGTCGTGGAAGTGCCTGAGCAGATTGATGTTCTTGCCTATGGCATAGCCGTTCTCGATGCCCATCATGATGGATTTCCTGCCCTCCTTCTTGTGGAGGTAGAGGTCGTCGGGTGTCCTGGCAATCGAGACGCTGCCACTGTGCTGCTCCACCATTGCCTTGAGCTGGTCCAGCAGGCTGTCTGCCAGGCGGGTGGCTTCCTGTGTGCCCTTGGCGTCGCGTTCCTTCTGGGGGATGTATGCCACCATTATGCCGGCGTCCAACATTCCCTCGGTCATCTTGTGAAGGTCTACCAGAACGTGGTCGTCCCTGTGGTCGAAGCGCACTCCCTGCTCAAAGAACATAGGTGTGTCCTCGTGGCTGTCGAGGGTGAGTATGCTGCGGTGTACATGCTTTGCGCTGGCGAAGAGAGACGCCTCACCGGTGAGCCAGCGGAACAGCGGCATCATGCAGTCGTTGCCGTCGAGAATGAAGCATTCGGGATGCCACTGCACTCCGATGATGCTCTTGAACTCGCTGCTCTCCATGGCTTCTATCACACCGTCAGTACTCCTTGCTGACACGCGGAATCGTGGTCCGGCATCGCGTACGGCCTGATGGTGGAACGAGTTCACGGCAAGTCTGCCAACCCCGAAGATTGCATGCAGGGTCGAGTT
This sequence comes from uncultured Prevotellaceae bacterium, assembly GCA_945833925.1. Lineage (GTDB taxonomy): Bacteria > Bacteroidota > Bacteroidia > Bacteroidales > Bacteroidaceae > Physcousia. Next base: position 8,624 of record CAMAFX010000029.1, on the reverse strand, counting down.
CTCCTCGATGCTGACGGTGTGCGATGCTACGCACCGGTCGAGGTCTTGCGAGTGTTTGATCAGTTTGGTGTTGTCACAGCCTTCTCCCAGACCGGGTGCAGAATAGATGTCCTGCCACACGGTGCCGTCGAGAGCGGCTGCAAGCATCTGTATGCCGCGGCAGATGCCCAGCATGGGTATCTGTCGGTCGTATGCCATGCGGATAAGCAGAAGTTCTGCCTCGTCGCGTCGCGGATTTATGCTGTGAAGGGCAGGTACGGGCTCCTCGCCAACGAAGAGCGGGTTGAGGTCTCCTCCGCCCGAGAGCAACAGTCCGTCGATGGTGTCGAGGATGTTCCCTATGGCATCCTGACTGGTGAATGGAGGGATGATAACTGGTGTGGCTCCTGCTTCAAGAATCGAACGGTAATACCCTTCTGCCAGTTCACATCCTTTGTCGCCAAAATTTCCGGTTATTCCAATGACTGGCTGTCTCCTGTGTGCAGGAAACGCGTTGTGCCGCTTGTCGTAAGTAGCCTTCCAATTAAAATCCATCTTCTGTCAAATAGCTATGTTCACTACCATTTATGGTCCTCTGTTGCCCTTTTCAGACCATAGAACCTTTCAGAATTCCTTTTCAGGCTTTCTGCTATCCTTTATAACCTTTCAGAATCCCTTTTCAGACCTTGATTAATCCTTTATCTTTCTCCAGTCTTCCTCCATCAATGGAACCTTCTCTTCCTGAAGTCCGCCGATGGGCACTTCCTTCTTGATGCTCTGCTTGAGGGAGATGAGTGTTTCTGTAGCAATGACGCCAGGAATCTCCTGCAGACGGTTGTTGAGCAGTTCCATGAGGTGCGCATTGTCGCGTGCATAGAGTTTGATGAGCATAGTGTAGGGGCCTGTAGTGAAGTGGCACTCTACGATTTCGGAAATCTTTTCGAACTCCTTGCATACGCTCTGGTACATATTGCCGCGTTCAAGCGTGATGCCTACGTATGTGCAGGTGTTGTAGCCCAGACTGATAGGGTTAACGTGATATCCTGAACCGACAATGACTCCCATGTCTATGAGACGCTGTACACGCTGGTGAATGGCAGCACGGCTCACTCCGCATTCTGCTGCTACGTCCTTGAAAGGAATGCGGGCGTTGTTTGAGATGATTTCAAGGATTTTCTTGTCCAAGTTGTCAATCTTTTCCATAATTGAATGTGTTTATTATGTAGCAAAGGTATACAAAATATCAATACGCGCGTGCATTTTTATACAAAAAAAAGACACCAGAGCTTGTTTCTGGTGTCTTTTTGTCAATTATTCGAGGTTTTTATGCTGTGTGCATACTGTCTTATTTCACGATTTCAAGCAGTTCGACTTCGAACACCAATGCGCTGAATGGAGGAATCTTTCCACTCTCGCGGTCGCCATAGGCAAGCTCCTGTGGAATGTAAATCATCCACTTGCTGCCAACAGGCATCATGGTGAGTGCCTCGGTCCAACCCTTGATGACCTGGTTGCAGGCAAAGGTGCTTGGCTGCTTGCGCTTGTAGCTGCTGTCGAACTCGGTGCCGTCGATCAAGGTACCGCGGTAGTTTACCTTCACCTTCTGGCTGGCTGTTGGAATCTCGCCGGTACCCTTGGTGATGACCTTGTACTGCAGACCGCTGGCTGTAGTTACAACACTGTCCTTCTTGGCATTGGCAGCAAGGAAGTCGATACCAGCCTGACGGTTGGCACCGTACTTGCGCTCCATCTGTGCCTTGTGGTAGTACTCGATGTTCTTTCTTACCAGAATCTGCGAACTGTCCATGCTGATGCCTGGAACATCCTCGCCAGCAATGCCGACACGGAAGCCACGGAGGAACTCTGCACGGTTCAGGAGGTCAACAGAGTCGTTGATCTGCTTTGACACCTGCTCCATAACCTGGCCCTCCACCTGTGCGCGTATCTCCTTACCAGCCAGACGAGCCTTCAACTTCTTGTCTGCCTCGGTGATTGTTGCGTCATCAAAACCCTGAATGAAATCAGCGATGTATGCTGTGTCCATGTCCATGCGCTGAACCAAGTACTCCTTCAGTCCGTTGGTGTTGGCACGGCCAAAGTGGAAGCTGAAATCGTTGATGTTGATGGTGTCAACCACCTCTGCAACGGCTTTCTTGTTGCTCTTCTTTGTCTTCTTTGGTTTAGCTGCTGCCATTGGTATACAAACCATAACGGCAAGCAGAAGAATTGCAAGTTTCTTCATCTTTCTTCTAAAAATTAGTTTGCTTTGTCAGCCTGTCCTATTTATTGATTAGTTGGCAGGAACAATCTGCATTTCTGGCTCAGCTTAGTTCTCTGTGACGATGTCAAGCAGCTCAACTGTGAAGATAAGTGTTGAGAAAGGCTTGATAGGACCCTGGTCTATAGCACCATAAGCAGCCTCCTGAGGGATGTAGAGCAACCACTTGCTGCCGACAGGCATCTTGGTGAGTGCCATTGTCCAACCCTTGATAACGCCGTTTACGTTGAGCTCGATTGGTTCGCGACCCTCCTTGTATGTGCTGTCGAAGATGTTGCCGTCGATAGTCTTGCCCTCGTAGTTAACCTTTACGCGAGCGTTCTCTGTTGGGATGGCACCAGTACCCTCGGTCAAAACCTTGTAGTATACGCCCTCGCCGAGCTCCTTGACGCCTTCTTCCTTGGCAGCCTTTGCAATGAATGCCTCGTTCTGCTTCTTGTACTCGCCGTACTTCTCCTCCATAGCCTTAGCCTTTACGTCGGCCATCTTCTGGCGGAAAATCTTCTCAGCTTCTTCCTTTGTGAAGGCTGTTGGGTTCTTCTTCACTGCGTCTACGAAACCAGCGATGAAGTCGTTCATGTTCATCTCCTTGGTAGAGTCGTTGCCGAACACCTCGTACTTGAGGCCCTTTCTTACAGAGTTAGCCAACTGCTGACCAACGCCTACACCGGCATAGTATGCGTTCTGCTTCTCCGAACCACTAAGGTTAGCACCATCTACGAGACCCTTGATGAATTCGTCGATATAAGCAGAGTCAAGGTTCAAACCTCTCTCTGAGAAGGCATACTCCTCGAAACCGTTGCTCTGTGTTACACCGCAGGCATAGCAGAGGGTGTCAACGTCGTCAGCCAACTGAGCCTTTGGGGTCTTGCTGCCGCAAGAAGTCATAATCATAGCAGCAACAACTGCTGCAATCATTGTAATCTTTTTCATTTTACCTTATAATAATTTTAAAGTTTTTATTTTAATGTAGGGTGACATCATCCCAGTACCTTTATCAACTCAACGTCGAAGATGAGTGTGCTGTAAGGTGGAATCTGGCTTCCTGCACCGCGCTCGCCGTAGCCGAGCAGGTAGGGGATGTAGAAGCGGTACTTTGCACCCTCCTTCATGAGCTGCACGCCCTCGGTCCAACCTGCGATGACCTGATTCAGTCCGAAGTCGGCTGGCTCGCCGCGCTGGTAGCTGCTGTCGAACACACTGCCGTCGATGAGGCTACCCTCGTAGTGGCAGCGCACCTTGTCGGTTGCCTTGGGGCTGTTGCCTGTACCCTCGGTAAGCACCTCATACTGCAGACCGCTCTTTGTTGTTACCACGCCTTCGCGCTTTGCGTTGTTCTCGAGGAACACCTTGCCCTCGGCAATCTGCTTCTCGGCGTCCTGCTTTGCCTTGTTCTCGAAATATTCGTTGAGCATCGTCTGTGCCTCGCGAGCACTCATCTTTGGTTCCTTGTCAGACATAACGTCTGCGATGCTCTGTGAAAAGTCTTCAATACTGAAATTGTCAATATTCATGCTCTTCAGCTGCTGGCCGATGCCAAGTCCGAGAGCGTAGCTTATCTTATCCATTCAAATAAAAAAATATAAATAATAACTTGCTTTCAAGGTGTTTGCGTCTTGGATTTTTGCCAACCTAAGTTTGCAAATTCCAAAATCGGTTGCAAAGATACAAGTTTTCTTTTAATAAATATTGGTATAAATGATATTTTTTTGTTATTTTTGCATATAGAATCGTTTAGACATGAAGAAACTTGTAGTTTTGACTGGCGCAGGTGTCAGTGCGGAGAGTGGAATCAGCACTTTCAGAGACAATAATGGTCTGTGGGAGCAGTACAAGGTTGAGGACGTGGCAAGCATCGAAGGATGGTGCCGCAATCCTGCACTGATGACACGCTTCTACAATGAGCGCAGAATGCAGCTGCCTTCTGTTCAGCCCAACGATGCGCACCGCATCCTTGCCCAGCTGGAGCAGAAGTACGACGTCACCATCATCACCCAGAACGTCGACAACCTGCACGAGCGTGCCGGTTCGTCCAGAATAATACACCTGCACGGCGAACTGATGAAGGTGACCAGCAGTTTATCGCCCAACGACCCCCGCTACATCAGGACACTCGGCGAAGACGAACTGGAAGTCAGGATGGGGCAGACGGCGCCAGACGGCAGTCAGTTGCGTCCGTTCATAGTGTGGTTTGGCGAGGCTGTTCCACAGATTGAACCTGCCATCATCGAGACGTCAAGGGCCGACGTGTTCCTCGTCATCGGAACGAGTCTGAATGTCTATCCTGCAGCCGGACTGCTGAACTATGTGCCCGATGGCACGCCCATCTATCTCATAGACCCCAAACCGGTGACCGTGAACAGCGCAAACGGCTTTACGCACATCCAGAAGGGGGCGAGCGAGGGCATGCGCGAATTCGCGGCAATGAACATCTGACTTAAAAAAACAAAGCAAATCTAATATATGAAAACAAATCAGAACTATTGTGTAATCTTAGCTGGAGGTATAGGAAGCCGCTTGTGGCCTCTCAGCACCGAGGATAAGCCGAAGCAGTTTCTTGATCTATTCGGTACGGGCCGCACGTTGTTGCAGCAGACCTACGAACGTTTCCGTAGATTCATCCAGCCCGACCATATCTACATATCTACAAACCTGCGCTATCTGCCTCTCATAGAGGAGCAGCTGCCCGAGGTGGCACGTGCCCAGATTATTGCCGAACCGGTGCGTCGCGGCACACTTGCAAGTGTGGCTCTGTCGTCTCTCATCATTGCCGCTAAGCGCGATGCCCAGGCGAATGTCATCTGCTCGCCTGCCGACCAGTTGATAGCCGACGAGGAGACGTTCAGGGAGGATGTGCTCGGCGGATTGGAGTTTGTTGCCAACAACGACCGCCTTCTGACCATGGGACTGACACCCACGCGTCCCGAGACGGAATATGGATACATCCAGATGGGCGACGATGTGCAGGACGAGTTCTTCCGCGTGAAGTCGTTCAGCGAGAAGCCAGCGCGCGAATATGTCGACATGTTCCTGCAGACGGGTGAGTTTCTCTGGAACTCTGGTTTGTTCGTGTACAATGTCCAGACCATGCTGCGCCAGCTTCGCAAGCAGGTGCCTGCCTATCAGGTCGAACTGCCTCGCATGATGGAGGAACTTGCCAAGTCGGAGGAGCGCAAGGTGCCCGAGTTCTTCAGTGTGCTGCCCAACCTGAACATCGACTACGGAGTGCTCGAGGGAAACGACAATGTCTACGTCCAGCGCGTGCGCTTTGGGTGGGTTGACCTGGGTACATGGGGAACCTTGCACAAGGACCTGCACGGCAAGAGTGTCGAGAACCTCATTCTGAATACCGACTCGCTGCTCTATAACTGCGAGGGCAACGTGGTAAGTCTGCCCGACGGCCACATGGCGGTGATAAGCGGACTGAAGGATTTTGTAGTGGCTGAGGAGAATGGGGTGCTGATGATCTGCCCCAAGAACGACACCAGTCTGATTCGCAAACTGCGTGCCGAGGCATTACTGAAGATGGGCATCACAAAGGTGTGATGCCCATCTTTAGTGTTCAGAACTTTTTTTAGAGCCGTTCTCTCTTTGCTGAATCAGAACTGCTCTCTGATTTTCTGTGCTATCTCCTGGAATTCCTCTGTGGTGAGTTCCAGGTGAGGGTTGGTGAAGCGCATGTCTGCCTCGCTCTGCATGGGTACGAGGTGTATGTGAGCGTGTGGCACCTCAAGTCCGAGGACGCACTGTCCCACCTTGACACATGGGATTGCCTTCTTGATGGCGGTTGCCACCTTCTTTGCAAAGACCTGCAGGCCGGCAATCTCCTCGTCGGTGAGGTCGAAGATGTAGTCTACCTCACGCTTTGGGATTACCAGTGTGTGTCCCTTCTGCAGTGGACTGATGTCGAGGAAGGCATAATAGTTCTCGTCCTCTGCTATCTTGTAGCTGGGAATCTCGCCAGCAACGATTCTTGAAAAGATAGTCATGGTTATTCCTCGAATGAAATGTTAAGAACTTCCAGTTCGACAACGCCTGCGGGAACCTTGGCTGCAACAATGTCGCCCACCTTGTGTCCGAGCAGAGCCTGCGCAATAGGTGTGCTGACGCTGATCTTGCCCTCGCGGAGGTTGGCCTCAGTCTCGCTTACGATGGTGTATGCCATCTTCATATTGTTCTTGGTGTTCTTCAGTTCCACCTTTGTCAGTATCTGCACTGTCTCGCAGTTCAGCTTGCTGGTGTCGATAATCTTTGCATCGTGTATGGTCTGCTTCAGTGTGGCAATCTTGCCCTCGAGCTTTGCCTGCCACTCCTTGGCAGCGTCATACTCTGCGTTCTCACTCAGGTCACCCTTGTCGCGTGCTTCTGCGATGGCAGCGCTTGCAGCAGGGCGGTCTACAGTCTCCATGTGCTGGAGTTCGGCTACGAGCTTGTCATAGCCCTTTTGTGTCATGTAAGCCATATTCTTGTTGGTTTTTAATTTGCGTTTTTAATGGTTCTCTGTCCGCTTTTCTTCGGTCGGCCTGGGTGTCTTCCGTCAGAACGTGCCAGGTCGATGTGGCGGACCTCTTTCCGAAAAGTGAAAAAACGAAAAGAATCCCGACTTGTGGCCGGAACCCTTTTGTGTTTCATTCTATTCCGAAGGCAAAGTTAAGAAAAATAATTAATAGTCCATACATTAAGGCAAATATTTTGGTTTTTTTTCACAAAAACTTACCTTTTATGTACTTTTCGCTCTTCGCTTTTTGCTTTTCTTCCCTTCGCTTTCCCTCTTGCTAATTTTTAATTTTCAAAGCAGTTTCTCTATTTCCTTTTCCAGGTCGGTGATGTTCTCGGCGCGGCTCACCAGGTTGTTGTCGCGGTCAATGAGGAAATAAGTGCCGAGTTGCTGCACCTGATAGATGGTGATGATGTCGCTTGAGGGTCCCTCCTCGCAGAACACGCACACCCATGGCAGGTTCTTGCTGACGGTCTTCCAGTAGTGTATGTCCGGATCCAGGCTTACCTGGTATATCTCCAGACCCCTTCCATGGTACTTCTCGTAGAGGCTTCTCATTCTGATGGTACGCTCCTGCGAACCATTGGCTCTGTAGGCGGTAAAGTCGAGCAACACAACATTTCCCTTGAGGTCGCTCAGTCGGCGTCCCTTGCCGGTAATGTCGGGAAACTCCATGTCGATGATGCCGGTCTCCTTCACCTTGTCGTTGTCCACGTTCAGCTCCACGACTCTCTTGTGGGTGTTGCGTCGTCCTCGCATGGCAATGTTTATTAGGTTCTGCGTGCGCAGGCTGCCGGGGTAGTGCTCGCTCCACGAATTGGCTACGGCTCCCACCCATGTCACGTCGCTCGCATCGTTCTCAACGTCAAATATCCCCATTCCGTTCACCATCTGGAACAGTGCGTAGTAGCTCGACGCCTTCTCGTAGTTGTTCTGTATGTACCATATCTTCACCGTGTCCTTGTACTCCTTCAGCATCTTCATGATGTTCAGGTCGCGCTCGTCCAGGGTGTAACTTCTGTTCTCGCTCATCTCCACGATGCGCCTCTCGAGGTCGGCAAGCTTGAGCGACAGGATGCGTATGGTGTCGCAGTTGCCGCTTCCGGTTGTTCTGTAGTTGAATGCCATGTCGGGCCACTTGGCTTCGACGCCGATGGTCTCGGTAGAGTCGACCGAGAGGTTGATGACCTGTCCGGCAATGCGCAGGCGGTAGAACTCGGGGCAGCTGGTGGTGTCGCTGTATGCGAAACAGAATGCACCGTCCTCGCCCAGTTTGGCAGAGTCGATGGTCTGCACTCCGTCGTTCAGTGTCAGTGCCTCGAGGTAGAGTGTGCTGTCCTTTGCACCGGCAATGTGGCCCTCGATGTGAAACTGGGCTGCCTTCTCGGTGCATGCGCTGAGCACCGAGAGGATTATTATGGTAAGTCCGAGAAATGTCTTCTTCATCTTCTTGCTGTATTCTTGTTGTGTACTTTTGAACGGCAAAGTTACATAAAATGATTCGTCCGCGCGTACATTATTAGGAAAAAGTAGGCTTTTGACGTGTTTTTCGCCCCGAAACGCCAAATTCTTCTTTGCAGATTCTTGATTCTTGATTAAAATAGTTAACTTTGCGCGAATTTATTGACGCATAGACGTTTTAGAAACATTTTTTTAATCATTACAAGATGAACGTAATTACAAAGACAGTCGAGTTGCCTGATGGAAGAACCATCAGCATCGAGACCGGGAAACTGGCCAAACAAGCCGATGGAGCTGTTATGCTTCGCATGAACAACACAATGCTCCTGGCCACCGTTTGTGCCGCCAAAGATGCCGTTCCCGGAACAGATTTCATGCCCTTGCAGGTAGAGTACAGAGAGAAGTATT
>CAMAFX010000028.1 GCA_945833925.1 uncultured Prevotellaceae bacterium | reverse complement strand
ACGGGTTCGAGTCCCGTACGCACCGCAAAAAGGAAGCAGAAATGCTTCCTTTTTTGTATATGGCCCTCTCCCCAGCCCTCCCCCGAAGGGGAGTGGGTATTTATAGTGCAAAGATGCTTTGTTTTACAGGGTTTGGGCAGAGTCAATGGTGTGGTTGTTCGGCATTCGTTTGGGGGAAAGAATAAAAAATAGAGTGTTACTTGTGTAAAATTTACACAAAATATTTGGTGGAATGAAAAATGTACTGTATCTTTGCGGTGTAAATCTTACACAAGAAAGATATGGAAGACAAAAAGTACTGTTACAAGTATCCTCATCCGGCAGTAACAACAGACTGTGTGATCTTCGGATTTGATGGAACGAAACTTCAAGTGTTGCTTATTGAGAGAGGCATTGAACCTTACAAAGGAAAGTGGGCTTTCCCAGGTGGATTTCTTAATCCCGATGAAACGGCAGAGAAGGGCGCACTTAGAGAATTGCAGGAGGAGACGGGTTTGCGAGGAGCATACATCGAGCAGTTCAACACTTACACCAACCCGAATCGTGACCCACGCGAACGTGTTATCACCATAGCGTATTATGCTCTGGTACGTATCCAGGAAGTCAAGGCTGGCGATGATGCAGCGCGCGCGAAATGGTTCTCTTTGGATGAGGTTCCACAACTTGCTTTTGACCACGATATGATTCTTAGAGAAGCAATGGTAAGACTCAGGGAGCGCATCCATTTTAAGCCTGTAGGCTTTGAACTTCTTCCTGAAAAATTTACTATGAAGGAGTTGCAGTCACTATACGAGGCTATACTTGACGTGAAGTTCGAGCGACGTAACTTTGCCAAGAAGATGCTTCATTATGATCTTGTTACGCAACTTGATGAGACCGTATGGCCAACAGCAAAACGTGAGGCATACCTCTTCTGTTTCAACAAGGAAAACTATGAGCGGTTTAAGAAAAAGGGATTTCAGTTAGAATTTTAACCATTAACCATTAACCATTAACGATACATCATATGTTAGGAGCAATTATCGGCGACATCGTAGGCAGTGCTTACGAGTTCAATCCAACCAATGACTATAATTTTGAGATGTTTGCAGAGGGAAGCAAGTTTACCGACGATACTATCTGCACGATAGCAATTGCCGATGCCCTGCTGAAAGGATGCGACTATGGAGAGAGTCTGCATAAGTGGTGCAGGCGATATATGAAACCAAAGGGAGGTTTTGGAGGAAGATTCCGTAAGTGGGTAGAAAGCGATAATCCTCAACCATACGGAAGTTACGGCAATGGAAGTGCGATGCGAGTAAGTCCAATCGGAATGTGGTTCTCTAACGACTACGAAAAGTTGATAGAGGAAGCCAGAAAGAGTGCCGAGTGTACTCACAATCATCCAGAAGGCATAAAGGGCGCCGTTACGGTGGCAGAGGCGATAGCGTGGGCGGTTAAGGAGTGTGACGGTCTGTTTTCTGATAAGAAACTATGTGAGATGACTATATCAGCTATGGTAGACCTGATGTCGGATAATGATTATAATGTCAACACTGACTACGAAGAATTCAGAGGCAATTTTGACGAGACGTGCCAGAAAACGGTTCCACCTGCACTTGATATAATATGCAAGAGCAACAGTTTCGAGGATGCTATACGTACGGCTGTCAGTCTTGCTGTAGATGCAGACACCATTGGAGCCATTGTCGGGAGTATAGCAGAGCACATCTGGGGTATACCATCGTCAATCAAGGAGAAGGCTATGACCTATTTGACCGATGAGATGCGCGAGGTCGTAGACGAATTCTATCTTGCTATGGAGAACCGACCGGATTACAAACTCGAGACCAAGCAGAAAAAAAAGATGGAGAGTTTAATGTTTTGGAGTCTTGGAGCCGGGGACGTTAATAAATTCTTGAGTAATGAGAATCCAATGCCTGCCAAGGACAAGAAGGCAACCGCCAGCAGTTGGGAAATAAAAAGTTTGCCTCTCGATAATGTTGACGACATTAATATGCACTTCGAGATACCAGAGGATATGATGAAGGTGCTGATGCAGGGTCATATACCTGAGGTTCAGGAAGACCATTGGTTTATGTATTGTGACGAGAGTCATATCAGGTATTACCGTAGTTGGTCAGGCGATTGCGCATTCGACGCACACTTTCATAAAGAGGGTGACAAGTACGTTATCGACCACCTCTATGTTAACCTCATTCTCAACAAGTTTGGCGTGAATGGCGACATTCCTGCAAAAGTTCTTTTCTTGTATTTGGTTTGTTCTGATATGTATGGTGTAAATCACAGGTTCTGGCTTGAGTATATTCACGCTTGGGAGGAGCAGCTCAAGATAAATATAGACAAAGCGGAAGAAGAGAGTAAAGAGTCAGAGGCATCAAAGCGAAAGGCAGAGCAGGAAGCAGAGGAGAAAAAGAGGAAACAGGAGGAAGAAAGCCGTAAGCGTCAGATTGAGCGGGAGAACAGAAAAAGAATGAAAGAACTGAATAGAATGAAGATAACAGAAAGAGCAATACCATATATGAAATGTGTCGTGGCAGGCACACATCACATCAAGGACCAGAATGTCTATTATAAGTTTGAAGTAAATGATATGCTAACCCTGAAGTGCGAAGACAATATATATGACGAGAATGCAGTAGCCCTCTACTTCAAGGACGACAAGGTCGGCTATGTTCCACGCAGGCAGAATGCAGAGATATCCAAGATTCTGAGAGCAGGATGGGAGAACGTCTTCGTTGCTTATGTTAGCGACTGGCAGGGATGTGGCGAGAAGCGAAAGATTACTGTGGAGATAATGACGAAGATGTGTTCCGAACAAAAGCCATTTGACTATGACCGCCCTGCAGAATGGTGGGCAAGGATTGATGAGAATCCACACATTGATCCTTTCAGTTTCAGCAGAAGTACATTCCTTGCATACAGTAAGGCAGAAGTGTCCCAACTCTGTTTGTCTACGAGATGCTGTGATGGCAAGTTTTCAGAGCGAATGACTCCAGAGAGAATAGATTCATTGAAACCAAAAGAAATCTTTGTCTTCGGCAGTAATGCAATGGGCTATCACAACGGAGGCGCCGCTTGTGCTGCAATGAAAAAGTTTGGTGCGGTTTATGGTCAGGGCGATGGACTGCAAGGACAGAGTTACGCCATAAGTACGATGGAAGGCCTGGTGAACACTGCCCGCAATATAAACAGATTTATTGATTTTGCTGCTAATAACCAAGATCTTAAGTTTTTCGTTACTCCCATTGGTTGTGGAATAGCAGGTTTCACCCCTCTTCAGATTGCACCGCTCTTCCGCAGAGCCCTTGTACTGCCCAATGTGTACCTTCCAAAAGTCTTCTGGGAATATTTCTGGATAGTTGATGATATTAAGCCGGAGCCATTCAGGCCAAGCAAAGTATGGAAAAACTGATATGAGCCCGCGTGTTGATGCCTGAGAGAAAGCGTTAAGCCTTTATATATTTTATTTGTCATAATTCTGTCTGTCAGTCAGTTTTGAAAATACGGCTTTCAGAAAATGCCAAAAAGATTCGATTTTGTTTGAAGGTAATGGGAAATATTTGTAATTTTGCGAAATGTATAAACTAACTTGCCAGTAAATACGAAGTTACCAGTAAAAGGCAAACTTACCAGTAAAAATCTAATTTACCAGTACAAACGAACTTATCTATAAAAAATGATGATGAGAAGAAAGATATTTTTTGCGACGATGTTGATGTGCGTGTCGTCGGTGTTCGCCCAGTTCAACAAGGCGAGTTATTATTCGGGAGCAGACGGCAAAAAGGGTTCTGCCTTGAAGTCGGCTATGTGCAAGGCTATCAACAGTCACAAGACCCTGTCGTACGACTATCTGTGGACAGCCTACAAGACGACAGACGTGACCTCGTCTGGATACATATGGGATATGTACAGCAACACAACCCAGTATGTGCCAGGCGGTTCGGCGCAGGGCAAGAGTTATAGCAAGGAGGGCGACAGTTACAATCGCGAGCACTCGGTGCCTCAAAGTTGGTTCAACAAGGATTCTCCGATGCGTACCGACCTTTACCACGTATTACCGACCGACGGATACGTAAACAACCGCCGTTCCAACTACGACTTCGGCGAGGTGGGTTCGGTGTCTTACCAGAGCAACAACGGTTTCTCTAAATTAGGCAGTCCTAACAGTGAACTGAAGTCGAACGGATGTTCCGAGGACAAGGTGTTCGAGCCCAACGATATGTATAAAGGCGATTTCGCGCGCATATATTTTTATATGGTGACCTGCTACGAGGAAAGAGTGTCTTCGTGGAGCGGATCGGGAATGCTCAACAAGACGAAGTATCCCGCCTTTACTTCTTGGGCGTTGAAGATGCTTTTGAAGTGGTCCAAGAACGATCAGGTAAGCCAGAAGGAGACTGACCGTGTGGAGAACGTCTACGACATTCAGGAGAATCGCAATCCGTTTGTCGACTTCCCTGGACTGGAACAGTATATCTGGGGTACCTGGGCAGACAGCACGTTCAGCGTGTCAGACTATCGAAACCCATACGAAGTTGGAAATGAAGGTGGTGTAAACGATGGAAATGGCGATTCGGACGACAAGAAGGATGACGGCAATACCGACGACAAGGATGATGATGATACAGGCGACAAAGACCAGGATCAGGGTGAGTTGAACGTTCCTCTTGGTGACTATGCATTGGTCAAGAGCGCTCCATCTTCCTGGACAGGAGTTTACCTGATTGCATACGAGGACGAAGAAGGCTATACCGTTGTCTTTGATGGCAGTTTGAACACCCTCGACGCAGCAAACAACGTAATAGACGTCAGCGTGAATGACGATGTCATAGCATCCTCTTCAGACGTCGATGCAGCGTCATTCAAGATACAGGCTACTGGCAGTGCGAACGTATATTCAGTACTCTCCTCGTCGGGCTACTATATAGGCAAGAGTTCGAAGAAGAATGGCATTGAGACCAGCGAGACGTATTCCGAATCGCTTGGCAACAAGTTGTCGATAGACGGCAACGGATATGCTGTTATAGAGGGTTCGTGCGGTTATGCCTTGAGATTCAACACGAGCAGTGGTTCGGGCAGCCGTTTCAGATATTACTCGGCATCCAGTCAGCAACCCATCAAACTTTACCGAAAGCAGGACAAAGACACAGCAGTAGAGACAGTGCGCGAGTCGGCGAAGAGCGGAAAGGTATACGACCTTAACGGACGTGTTGTAAGCGGTGCGCCAAAGCACGGCATCTACATCATAGACGGAAAGAAAGTTGTGAGATAAGTTATTTTCTGTTGCCTCCCTTTGTGTTTATCAGGTCGAAGAGGTAGGTGACCTTGGCAATGATGGCACCGTGGGCCGAACGGCCGAAGGTGTCCTTCTTGCCGTTGTTGAAGATATCGGCAAGACCGTAGTAGTAGCGTCCCTCAGCCTTGAAATGTCCTATCTTGCTCGACACTTCGATGCCGAGACCACCGGTTATGCCATAGTCGAATTTCTTCTCGATGTCGAGCGAGTACTGGTCGACAACGTGGTTGGGGCGCAGTGAGAGTGACTTCTCTGTCCACTCGCCCCCTTTCTTTGCATTATCACCAATCAGAAAGCCAATCTGCGGTCCCAGCACCAGATAGCCTTGCACGCCGCGTGCCTCCCTGCCGAAACCCAGATGTGCCAGCAGTGGAACCTGCACGTAGTTTATGGTTCGCTCGTATGTGTCGGTGCTGGTCTCGATGACCTCTTTCCATCCCATCTGAGTATAGTTCACCTCAGCCTGCAGAGCGCACATCATACCGTAGTAGCGTTCGCACACGTATCGGGTCGTAAATCCCAGGGTCATACCAGGCTTGAAGTCCTGCTTTATGGTTGGGTCGAAGCTGATCTTGTCAAGCACGTATCCGCCGTTGAAGCCGATTGAGAAGTCGTTGCGCATCTCGCCAATCTGTGCGTAGGAATTTGTGCACAGCATTGCGAGGGTAGATGCCACGATGTATTTCCGGATGAGTCTCTTCATATTCTAAATTCAGTGCGTCACCGATTATTGTACAATCTCGATCTTCTGGTTGGGCGAGTAATGAACGAGGAATGAACTCTGGTTGAAGTGCGCTCCGCCAGTTGTTGTCTGCTGGAACAAGAACGGTGTCTGGAACGGAGTGTAGGTCAAGGTGTTCTGTTGCTCGTCGAAGTAGTCGCCCAGGCGTGCCAGTCCGTGCATAAAGTAGTATCCGAGGTCGAATCCGTACATGCCGTATCGTGGGAAAGACCTTGCCATCTCCTTTCCGAAGTTCTTCCTGAATCTGTCCTCGAAATGCTGTACACGTGCCTCCTTCGGGTTGCGGTAGAAAGTGCAGTATGCATATGTGTCGAGAGCGTAGAAATCCTTGAGCAGAGAACTTGTATACGTGGGCCATTCTGGGTAGCCGAGAATGCTGATCTGGAATTCAGGGTGAGCGTCGGCGAATGTGCGAAGGCGTCGTGCTACGCTTGCAGTGATGTTGGCGCTCGAGGCATCGGGTATGATGATGTTATCCCTGAACTGGTTGAGTGCCGATGTGTAGGCAAACTCGTCGCCGTTTATGTTGAGTGTTCGCGTGTTGATGCCACGTTCCTTGAGTACGGCTGTCAGTTCGGAAGTGAAGCGTATGCCATTCTCGTCTGCAGAACCGGTGTTCAGTATGACGAAGTTTCGGTTTGCGAACTTGTTGCTTATGATGTTCTCCACATTCTGTCGGGCTTTGTCTCTGCTGGTCGATGAATGATATACGTACGGATTGCTGTGAGCATAAGATGTGGTGGTGCCGAATGGCATAACAAGGCGTATGCTGTGGTCCTTGCAGAAGTCTGCCAGGGCGTTAGCCTGCAGTCCGTCCAGCGGACCGAAAATGACATCCATATTCTTCAGTTCCGGTTTGGTGAGTACGAACTTGATGTCGGTCACGCTCGAACCGCTGTGGAAGGCATAGATATCGACCGACGTACCCTGATGCTTCACGCTGTCGGCGGCCATCAGTAAGCCCTGATAGAATTCCACCATCTTCATACCTCTGTCGCCTCCGTCCTTGAGTGGCAGGATTACACCCACATTGATGTGAGACATAGTCTTCTTGCCTACAGGTTGCTGTTGCTGTCCCATCTGCTGTGCAACAAGGCTCTCCACCATAGCCTTCTTCTCGGCTTTGGTGAAGGGGATGAACAGCAGTTGTCCCTTCTTTATCTTCGAGTCGGGGGTGAGTGGAGGGTTAGCCTCGCACAGTTCCTCGATGGTTATCTTGTAGAGAAGAGCAATCCTGTAGAGATTGTCCTTCTTGGCAACCTTATACATCTCCTTGTATCCGGTATTGAGGTAGCCTTGAGGTTGTTCCTTCGCCGTGGTAGCAGGTTGTACGCTGTGGTTGGCTGTTACAGCCGTTGTGGCAGTCGTTGTGCCTGTGACGGTAGCGGTGCCTGGTATGATGAGCACCTGTCCCTGCTCTATGTGGTCTCCGTTTCCTATTGTGGGGTTCAGTTTGAGTATGTCAGACAGGCTGACTCCGTACATTCGTGATATTGACGAAACCGTCTCTCCAGCCTGGATGGTGTGCTTGCGTGACTGTGCCTGTATGCTGGTAGCAATGAAGATGAAAGACGCTACAAGAAGTATTCTCAGTATGTTCATTGAAAATTCATTTTATTTTGTGCAAAGTTAATGTAACCGAGCATAAAAAACAAAAATAATACGCAGGATTTAGTGCAAAAGTCCCAAGAATTAATTATTTTTGCAAAAATATTCCAAAATGCAACAGCGCTCAATGGCGAATCATCGTTTATTTTATTTATTATGGTTTGTTGCCACCTTTGTGGTGGCACAGGCAGCCCGTTGCCAGTCGTGCAGTCCGGTAGGCGTGTTCACTACCACTGAGGGCGAGACACTGACCGATGCGTCGACGGCCCAGGACGCTCCGCTTGTGGCGTCGTTCACCGCCAATCCCGAGCCAGACGACCTTTGGGGCTATACTGGCAGATACGAGTGGAAGATATGGAATGCTAACGACGCCTCTCAGGTTCTGTTGCATCGCTTCGAGCAGGACATCGACTACACCTTTACGCAGAGCGGTACGTTTCTGGTACAACTCTACGCCACGTTCACCTGCGACGGTGACACCATAATCTGGCCCGAGGAGGGCGAGGAAAACCCCATCGTGGTGGTGATAAGCGAGTCAAAGTTGGAGATGCCCAATGCCTTTTCGCCAAACGGCGACGGCTACAACGACTATTACAATGCCAAGTCTACGATAAAGAGCATAGTCGAGTTTAGTGCCACCATCTTCAACCGTTGGGGTCAGAAGATATATTCGTGGACAGACCCCACCACCAAGGAGAGTGGGTGGGATGGCAAGTGGCACGGCCATACGGTCGGCGACGGCGTGTACTATGTTGTTGTGGTTGCCAAGGGCGCCGATGGCATCAAGTACAACATAAGGAAGGATGTCAATGTCCTTACCGGTTACGAGAAAAACACAAATACAAGTAATGAGTGACAAACTTACCATATTGGGTGCAAGAGTCCACAATCTCAAGAACGTGGACGTCGAGATACCGCGCAACAGCCTGAGTGTTATAACCGGCCTCAGTGGAAGCGGTAAGTCGAGCCTTGCATTCGACACAATCTTTGCCGAGGGGCAGCGACGCTACATCGAGACCTTCTCGGCCTACGCACGCAACTTTCTGGGCAATCTCGAGCGTCCCGATGTCGACAAGATAACCGGACTCTCGCCCGTCATCAGCATCGAGCAGAAGACCACCAACCGCAATCCGCGAAGCACGGTCGGCACAACAACCGAGGTCTACGACTATCTGCGTCTTCTTTTTGCAAGGGCAGGCGAGGCTTTCAGTTACGTCACCGGCGAGAAGATGGTGAAGTACACCGAGGAGCAGTTGATAGACTTACTTCTCAGCGAGTACATGGAGCGCAAGATTTACCTGCTCTCTCCACTCGTCAAGAACAGGAAGGGACACTATCGCGAACTCTTTGAGAGCATACAGCGAAAGGGCTTCCTCTACGTCCGGGTTGACGGCAAACTTCAGGAGATAGTGCCGAATATGAAGTTGGACAGATACAAGAACCACGACATCGAGGTTGTTGTAGACAGGCTTATGATACGCGACAAGGACGACCGCCGACTGATAAACAGCGTTGCCAACGCCCTGAAGCAGGGCGACGGCGAGATGCTGGTTTTTGATGTAGAGACAGAACAGGTGAAGCACTACAGCAAGCATCTTATGTGCCCTACAAGCGGCATCTCCTACCACGAACCGGCTCCTCACGATTTCTCTTTCAACTCGCCTCAGGGCGCCTGCCCTCACTGCCACGGACTGGGCTACGTTTCGATACTCAGGAATGGCGAGAGCGTTGTCGACGACGATGACGACTACACCGGGCTGTCGCGTCTGCAGAAATACAAGCGCGCCACAGACGATGACGACGAGGAGGAGGGAAAGGTGAGAATGGTGGTATGTCCCGAGTGTAAGGGACAGCGCCTCAAGAAGGAGAGCCTCTACTTCCGTATAGCCGACAAGAACATAGCCGACCTGGCAAGTATGGACATCTCTGAGTTGTATCAGTGGATGCGCCACCTCGACGAGAAACTTAACGAGCGTCAGCGCCTCATCGTTCCCGAGATAGCCAAGGAGATATGCTCGCGCCTTCACTTCCTTCTGGATGTGGGTCTCGACTATCTGTCCCTCTCACGTGCCAGTGTCAGTCTGTCGGGTGGCGAGAGCCAGCGCATCAGGCTTGCCACTCAGATAGGCAGCCAGCTGGTCAACGTTCTCTACATCCTCGACGAGCCGAGCATCGGTCTCCATCAGCGCGACAACCGCCGACTGATACGCTCGCTGAAATCGCTCCGCGACATAGGCAACACGGTCATCGTTGTCGAGCACGATCAGGAGATGATGGAGGAGGCAGATTATATCGTGGATATGGGTCCGCGTGCCGGCAGGCTCGGAGGCGAGGTAGTGTTCCAGGGCACCTACAGAGATATGCTCAAGGCAGACACGCTCACCAGTCGCTACCTGAGTGGCAAGCAGTGTATTGAGATACCAGCCGAGCGTCGAAAGGGCAGCGGCAACGTGTTGCGTCTTACCGGTGCCTCGGGCAATAATCTGCAGAACGTGGATGTCGACTTCCCTTTGGGCACGTTCATCTGCGTCACCGGCGTCAGTGGCAGTGGCAAGAGCACGCTCGTCAATGACACCCTTCATCCCATCCTTTCCCAGCACTTCTATCGCTCTCTGCGCGACCCCTTGCCCTACGAATCCGTCTCCGGACTCGAGCATATTGACAAGGTCGTGGATGTCGACCAGAGTCCTTTGGGCAGAACACCGCGCTCCAACCCAGCAACCTATACAGGTGTGTTCAACGACATCAGACAACTCTTCGTTCAGTTGCCCGAGGCAAAGATACGTGGATACAAGCCAGGTCGCTTCTCGTTCAATGTCAAGGGCGGACGATGCGAAACCTGTACCGGCAACGGCTACAGAACCATCGAGATGAACTTCCTGCCCGACGTGCTTGTGCCGTGCGAAGAGTGCCAGGGAAAGCGCTACAACCGCGAGACGCTGGAGGTGCGCTACCGTGGCAAGAGCATTGCCGACATCCTCGATATGACCATCAACCAGGCAGTCGAGTTCTTCCAGAACGTGCCCAACATACTCAATAAGATAAAGGTGCTTCAGGAGGTGGGACTTGGCTATCTGAAACTGGGACAGCCCAGCACCACCCTGTCGGGAGGCGAGAGCCAGCGCGTGAAACTGGCAACCGAACTTGCCAAGCGCGACACGGGAAAGACGTTCTACATTCTCGACGAACCCACTACAGGTCTGCATTTCGACGACATCCGACTTCTGCTCGACGTTATCAACCGGCTTGTGGACAAGGGGAACACGGTGCTGGTCATCGAGCACAACCTCGACGTCATCAAGGCAAGCGACTACATCATTGACATGGGTCCCGAGGGCGGTCGAGGCGGTGGCAAACTCCTCTCCTGCGGAACGCCCGAAGAGGTGGCTCAGTCTTCCGTTGGCTACACTCCAGCATACATTAAGGATATACTAAAATCTAAGATATGAAAAACTTTTATGCATTAGCCTTGTTGCCTGTAGCATTGCAGGCACAAGCCCAGACCAGACCGAATATCGTGTATATTATGACCGACGACCACACGGCACAGATGATGTCGTGCTACGGCAACAGTCAAATGCAGACCCCCAACCTCGACCGCATAGCACAGGAGGGCGTGCTCTTCCGCAACAGTTTCGTGGCAAACTCGCTCAGCGGTCCAAGCCGTGCCTGTATGATAACAGGGAAACACTCGCACAAGAATGGGTTCACCAACAACGAGCACGGCATCTTCGACGGCACCCAGCAGACAATGCCAAAGTTGCTCCAGAGTGCGGGCTACCAGACTGCGCTGATAGGCAAGTGGCATCTTGTCAGCACGCCTACCGGTTTCGACCACTACGAGATACTGCACGGACAGGGCGAGTACTACAACCCCAGTTTCCTGCAGATGGACGGCACCACAAAGCAGGCGACGGGCTACTGCACCGACGTCATCACCGACAAGGCAATCGACTGGATGGAGCATCGTGACAAGGACAAGCCCTTCATACTCTTCGTCCACCACAAGGCTTGCCACCGCGACTGGTTGCCCGACTTGAAGTATCTCCGCGAGTTCGAGGATCAGACGTTCGAGAAACCCTCTAACTTCGACGACAAGTGGGAGGGACGCATCGCTGCCCAGCAACAGGAGATGACCATCGCCAGTGCCCACGATATGGACCTCGTATACGACAACAAGGTGTATCTTCCAGGCGACACGAGCCGTCTCTCGGGCACATACCTGGCATACGTCAACCGTCTCAAGCCCGAAGACCGTCAGAAGTACTGGGCGTTCCACGACAGCATCTCATGCGACTTCTACCGTCGCTTCCCCGAGATGCGCGAGCGTGCCCTGGCTGGCGAACTCAACGGCAAGCGTGGCGAGCGCACCATCGAGCCAGCAGCCGTCACCGACTGGAAGTTCCAGCGCTATATGCGCGACTATGCCAAGGTCACCAAGAGCCTCGACGACAATGTGGGCAGGCTGCTCGACTACCTTCGCCAGAACAACATGCTCGAGAACACGCTCGTTGTCTACACCAGCGACCAGGGCTTCTATATGGGCGAGCACGGATGGTTTGACAAGCGATTTATGTACGAGGAGAGTCTGAACACCCCTCTCGTAATGCGTCTGCCCGACGGACTGAACCGCCGTGGCGAGATAACCGAGATGGTCCAGAACATTGACTATGCACCTACATTCCTCGAACTGGCTGGTGTCAAGATTCCGAAGGACATTCAGGGCGTCAGTCTCGTGCCATTGCTCAAGGGTGGCAGCGACAAGAACGGTTCAACCGTTTACAAGGGCAAGTGGCGCGATGCCATCTACTATCACTTCTACGAGTATCCTGCCGAGCATTCAGCCAAGCGTCACTACGGAGTGCGTACCGACCGTTACAAACTCATTCACTTCTACAACGACGTCGACGAGTGGGAGTTGTTCGACCTGAAGGCAGATCCTCAGGAAATGCACAACGTCTACAATGACCCAGCCTATGCCAAGGTTCAGAAGATGATGCACAAGCGTCTGGCACAACTCCAGAAGCAGTACGACGACCCCATCGAGAGTGAGTTGGCAAAGAATCAGGGTGGTAAGAAATAATTCAGTTTGAAGAATTAGAATGTCAATTGGCACGGGCTCCTTGCCCCTGTCAATTGGCATCATTAGTAAATGTATGGAACAGAAGAAAGGCAGAATAGAATGGCTTGACGCAATGCGTGGTTTCACGATGCTTTTAGTAGTGTCCTATCACGTGGCGCAGATGTCCTATGGCGTCAACATAAAGGCGTCGGCGTCTCTGCCGTTCCTTGTCCTGTTCAGGATGCCCCTCTTCTTTTTCGTCAGCGGATTCGTTGCTTACAAGAGCAGTTTCGTGTGGAACGCCGGCAACACCCTCTCGCTCTACTTCAAGAAACTGAAGGTGCAGGTCATTCCGGCACTGGTCTTCCTCTGCATCTTCATTGTCCTGAGGCGCAACCACTTCGACACCGCCTTCCTCTCAGCCATGAGGTCGTCCACCAAGAGTGGCTACTGGTTCACCTGGGTCCTGCTCCAGATGTTCACCGTCTACTACGTCTTCTCGTTCTGCGTGCAACGCCTTCCCCGACGCGTTCAGGATGGTGCCGTGGTGACGTTGTGGCTCCTGTCCATCGTCCCCTACGAACTGTGCTACCTGCCCGACGTCCTCAATGTCAACAAGTCCGAGTTCCTGCGTGCAAGCAGTCTTGTCGAGACGATGCGCTTTATGCATTTCTTCCTGCTCGGCAACATCGTTCACCGGTATTGGCAGGGCTGTCAGAAGGTCATGGATTCGGTGTGGTTCTTCCCGGCAGTGTCCTGTGTGGCGTTCCTCTCCTGTGCCGACATCTTCCACTGGCACCTTTTCAAGTCCGTGTGGACCAACCTGCCCCGCACGCTTGCCATGTACAGCCTCGTCTCCATCGTCGTCTCCTTCTTCCGCTACTACCAGCACTGGTTCACCGAGAGTTGTGCCACTGGCCGTGCACTGCAGTATGTCGGCAAGCGTACCCTCGACGTCTACCTGCTTCACTTCATCCTGCTCCCCGCCTTGCCTGTGGTGGGCAGGTGGCTTGACGTTGCCCATCCGGGTTTTCTGGTCGAACTGGTTGTCACGCTTGTCCCCGCGTCAGTGGTCATCTGTTTCTGCCTGCTGATAAGCAACGTGCTGAGGATAAGTCCGTTCTACCGGCTCTACCTCTTTGGCAGAAAGTAGGCGGGCTTCATAATCCGGTAGGTCAGAGCGTGTGAGTTGGTCATCCATCCTTGTAAAAACAATAGTATCAGACAACAGAAAATAGTATCAGACAACAGAATATGAGCGAAACGACATTGAAGGAAAAAACGGCAAAAGGTTTTGCGTGGGGTGCCCTCAACAATGGTGCCACACAGTTGCTCAATGCCGTCTTCGGCATATTGCTCAGCCGAAAGTTGGGTCAGGAGGACTACGGACTGATAAATATGCTCATCATCTTCTCGCTCATCGCCACGGCACTTCAGGACAGCGGTTTCGTCATAGCCCTCACCAACAAGAAAGACGCCACCCATCGCGACTACAACTCCGTGTTTTGGTTCAACGTGCCGGTCAGCATCTGCCTCTATGCACTGCTCTTCTTCTGCGCTCCTGCCATAGCCGACTTTTACGGCGAACCCATACTCACGCCTCTTGCGCGCTACTATTTCCTGGGATTCCTTATCTCCTCGTTCGGCATCGTGCCTCGAGCAGTCCTTTTCAAGAGTCTCAAGCAGAAAGAACTCGCCATAATGGGACTCACCTCGCTCGTCATCTCCGGAGCGGTCGGCATAACGATGGCATACAGCGGAATGGCATTCTGGAGCATCGCCACCCAGAATGTCACCTTCATCCTCTGCACCGTCATCCTGAGTTGGATTCTCAGTGGTTGGCGTCCCAGCCTCGACATCTCTATGGAGCCGGTACGCCAGATGTTCGGTTTCTCGAGCCGTATGCTCGTCACCTACATCTTCAATAACATCAACAACAACGTCTTCTCGCTCGTGCTTGGCAGACTCTACGGCAAGTACGAGACGGGCGTCTACAGCCAGGCAAACAAGTGGAACACTATGGGCAGTAACACCATCAACGGAATGGTGCAGGGCGTTGCCCAGCCCACCTTTGTTCAGGTTGGCGACGACAAGGAGCACCTGTGCCGTGCCTTCTCCAAGATGTTGCGCTTCACGTGCTTCGTCTCCTTCCCCTCAATGTTCGGTCTGGCACTCATAGCCCCCGAGTTTATTGTCGTCACCGTCACCGAGAAGTGGCTGTCCAGTGCTATGCTGATGCAGATACTGTGTATTGGTGGAGCCTTTCTGCCCCTCTCCACCTTATATTTCAATATGCTCATTTCACGCGGAAAGAGCAACATATACATGTGGAATGTCATAGGGCAGGGGTGCACCATCCTCACCTCCATCCTCCTCGTCCACGCCCTTGGCGGAGGCATCACCCATATGGTCTGCGCCTACGTTGCGGTGGTCGTTGGCTGGCTTTTCGTGTGGCAGTATTTTGTACGTGCCGAGATAGGCTTCTCCTTCGTCCAGGCATTGCGCGACATCATTCCATTTGTCATTATTTCGTCTGTCAGCATGCTTGCCACATACTTCCTCACGTCTGCAGTCACCAACATCTACGTCCTGCTGGTCGCACGCATCCTGGTGGCTGCCGTGCTCTATGTCGGCATTATGTGGCTCCTTCGTGCCAACATCCTCAACGAGTGTGTCAGATACATTCTGAAGAAATGACCGCGCCAGCCTTGTCCGTATAATAAATAATCCAAGAGAAATGAATATCGCTTACCTCATATCCGCCCATACCGACGAGTCCCAGTTGAAGAGGCTCATCGACTCCCTGCACCCCGATGCCGATTTCTTCGTCCATATCGACAGGAAGACCGACATCCTCCCCTTCACCTCCCTGATAAAGGGCAATAACATACATTTCATCCACAACAGGATAGATGTCAGATGGGGAACGATGATCGAGGTGGAGTACCAGATAGAACTGATAAGAGAGGCTGTCAGATTCCCGCGCCGTTTCGACCGCATCTTCTTCCTCAGCGGAATGGACTATCCGTTGTGGAGCAACAGACGCATAACAGAGTGGCTTGAGCAACAGGGAGACAGAGAGATTCTGCAAGGCATCAATATGGATACCCCGTTGATAAACAGCAGTCAGAGAGAACTGTATTCGCTCTCACGCCCCCTGTTCCGGGCATTTGGCAACACCCTGAACCAGAAACTCAGCATCCTTTGCCGTAAGGCGCTCGCCTTGGCGGGCCATCGCAAGAGACTCTCGTTCCGGGTCAACGGCACCGAGTGGCACCTGTACAAGGGCAGTGCCTGGTGGTGCATCACCGAGTCGCTGGCACGCTACATTCTCGAGTGCTACGACGGCATACCCGCCATAAAGAGATATTTCACCGACAGTTTCGGACAGGCAGAGACACTCATCCAGACCATAGCCTTCAACTCTCCCCAGTGGGCAGGCAGATGTATGCTTTCCGAGGGCGCCTATCCCGGTCTGGCAGCACTCACTCCACTCCATTTCATCATCTACGAACCGGTTATCAAGGTGATGGACGAGAGCGATTACGACATCTTGCTCAATAGCGGACGAATGTTCACCCGCAAGCTGCGTAGCGGGGCAAGCGACGCCCTTGTGTCGGCACTTACCGAATACCGAAAAAACAATTGAGGAAACAAAAATATATGGGAAAAAGAAATCACGCATTCGACTTTCTGTGCGGCATATGCATACTGCGTATGCTCAGCCTGCACACTATGGAGTTCTGCGGACTGCAGTCCGAAGCCTGGTGGAAGGAAATAATGCAATGGAGCTATTTCTTTATGTCATTCTTCTTCTTCAAGGCAGGCTACTTCAACAAGTCCGTCGTCGGACCTACGCTTGCCTACTGCAAGGACAAGGCAAAGCGTCTGCTCATCCCTTATTTCACAACGGGACTCATCGGCTTTGTCATCTACTTCAGTTTCCTTCCGTTCCTGCTCAACCGCTACAAGAATCCCATCGAGCCGTTGTCCTGGGACCACATCTGGCTCACCAGCGAGTGGTATGGCAACGCCCCAACCTGGTTCCTCTTCAGTTTCTTCTCGGCATACATCTGCATCCATTTCCTCGAGAAAGCTCGTCACCGTCTGCTCGACGGTCGAGTCTCGCACGGTATTATGCTCTGGTCGTCGAGCATCTA
Source organism: uncultured Prevotellaceae bacterium (assembly GCA_945833925.1). GTDB lineage: Bacteria > Bacteroidota > Bacteroidia > Bacteroidales > Bacteroidaceae > Physcousia. The sequence continues at coordinate 13,638 of CAMAFX010000028.1, read as the reverse complement.
CCTGTTCTTCCCCCTCCTCAGTTACTGGTGCTTTGAAAACCACAATCCAGTCTGGCTCAATTTGAACAACGTGCCTATGGGCATCTTCTTCTTCGAACTGGGCAGGGTGTGGCGTCGCGTCATGGAGCGTTTCGGACAGGAGAAGACCGTCGTTCTTTCCGTTGCCCTCATCCTCCTCTTCATTGCCGGCAACATCATCTTCCACGATGCCTCCTATGTCATGAGCAGTAACAAGTTCCGTGGCGATTTCTGCGCCACAATGTTCAACACTACCGTCATTCTCTGCGGTTTGTCCGGACTCCTCATCTCCGTCGACCTGCCCCGCGTGCCTGTCATCAACTATATCGGCCAGCACTCTATGGTCTACTTCGTCGGCCACTATCCCATACTCTACTATTACAAGTTCACCCACCTCTGCTTCGGCTACAGCATCTACGGACACGGCAACCACGTCCTTGTCCTTCTGCCAGCCATCATCATGATCTGCTCGTGGCTCGTGCCCTTCATCGAGAGCACGCCCTGGCTTTCCGGCAGATGGCCGAAGAAGACTGTATAGTCAGGACAAGAAAATAAAAGAAAAAGAAGGAATGAATACCCCCCCTTCCTTACAGAGTGATTATCGAGATATGGAATGTACAGTCATAGCAAAGATAGAGAACGATTTTAAGACAAAGTTTGGAGTTCCCAGGCAGAGCGGACTTGCTCCCAGTGCCCAGTCCGCAATCGTCTTTCAGCCCGAATACCGTAATGTGGAGGCACTCAGAGGACTGGATGGTTATACACATCTATGGCTGTTGTGGGATTTCAGCGAGGCGCACCGCAACGGCGAAGGGTGGTCGCCAACGGTCAGACCGCCACGTCTGGGTGGCAATCAGCGTATGGGCGTATGGGCAACACGCTCCCCCTTCCGACCCAATCCCATCGGACTGAGTTCCGTAAAGATAGAGCGTATCGAACTCACCTCTCCTGTCGGTCCGCGCATCTTCGTGTCCGGGGCAGACCTTATGAACGGCACCCCAATACTCGACATAAAACCCTATCTCCCCTTTACCGACTGCCATCCCGATGCCAAGGGTGGTTTTGCAGAAGAGGTCAACAGAGAGGTCGAGCCGATGGAGGTGATCCTTCCCGAAGACCTCAAGCACAGGCTCCGCGAAGCACAACTGAACACATTGCGCGAAGTACTCTCTCAGGATCCCCGACCACACTATCAGCACGATGCAGACCGCATCTACACTATGGAATATGCCGGACTGGAGGTCCGCTTCAGGGTTTCAGATAATAAAGTCACGGTTCTCTGAACATAAAGACCAGATTGTACTGTCACAAATCAAAAAGAAAAGGTTTGTTGAAAAACTAAAGTAAAAAAACAATCGAGAAAAGCAGTCCCCACACAATGCTATGGCCCTTAGTTATATTGATGGCATTAGGAGTTGTATGCACCAACTACCTTGACATTGACGCAGGAGTGTTGACCGGGGTGGGTGGAACTGCAGTGTTACTGATGTATGTGTCGTATAGACGTAACACAAGCATTACGCTTCTTCTCTATCTTAATTCTTTTATTATTGGATTGTGGTACGGTGAATTATATTCAAAGTTAGTGCCAGACAATAATGTGACAGGCACAGTGGATGGAAAAAGGCAAGTCAGACATCATATTTCAGAGTCGGTCGTGTCAATAGAGAAAGTACTTAGTGAATCGGGTGTCTCTAAGGAACACTGTGCGTTGCTGAATGTTATGATGCTTGGTGACAGAAGCGGTTTGGACAAGTCGCAGAAGGCATTGTTCCGACAGGGTGGTGCCCAGCACTTGCTTGCCCTTTCGGGGTTGCACATAGGAATATTCCTTACTCTGCTGAATCTTTTGTTTCTTCGCAGGGTAAGGTTTCACAGTTGGCGATGGCCTGTGCTGGGAATCACGCTCTTTCTTCTATGGTATTATGCGATAATGGTAGGACTTCCAAAATCGTTGTTGAGAGCAATGCTTATGACGACCATCTTTCTTATTGGTCAGTTTTTGTACAGGCCGGACTCTGGTAGTAATGTCCTTGCAATGACCGTCTTCGCTATGCTTGCCATCGACCCACGATGTGTGTTCGATGTGGGTGCACAACTCAGTGTGTCGGCTCTCGTCGGTTTGGTTTTCTTATCTCCGTCTTTGAAGATACCCACGAGGCATAAGATTGACAAGTATTTCAGGAGCAAGATGCGAAGACACTTCGTGAAAAACCTATGGTTGGAGATAGCCCGACGGTCTGCCATCTTGTTGCGAAGTGTCGTGGTGTTGTTTTGGGTGTCCTTTTCTGCATCTATGTTTACCGCTCCTCTTGTGGTGTATTATTTTCATCAGTTTCAGCCATGGCAGTCGATAGTGAGTGTGGTGCTTATCCCACTTACCAGTTTCATTCTTTATTTGGCGGTGTTTGTTGTTTTGGTATGCGCAATAGGCTTGCAAAGTGTCACCTTTCTTCTATCCTCCATACTTGACTGGCTAATGGACTTGCAGGATAGTGTGTTGCGTTTTTCTGCTTCCCTTCCATATAGCAGTATAGTTGGATGTGATGTTTCCTTGCTGAATGTTGTCTTGCTGTATGCCTTGCTGTTTTTCCTGCTACGTGTTCTTCGGAGTAGGACAATAACCTCGTTGTCTTATTCTGCCATTTCGTGTGCCGTCGTTTTGCTTCTCCTTTTTTATTTTTGACATTTTTTCTTTGAGGCTTTGTTGATTATACCTTCATTTCGCTTACGAAGTGCATCGTTTCGCCTGTGACAGGATGCGTAAAGGTGAGTTCGGCGGCATGGAGCAACAGTCTTTTCCCCTCCGTTCCGTAGAGACGATCGCCACAGATGGGGTTGCCGAGTCCCAACTGGTGGGCGCAATGGACACGTAACTGGTGGGTGCGTCCGGTATGTGGCCACAGATGGATGAGTGCGTGAGGACGGACGGACGGACGGACACAAGAAAACGTATAGGGTAGGGGGACGTTGTCGACAACAAGGTATTCGGTTATGGAACGGCGACCGTATTTCTCGTGAACCATCTGGCGTGGTCTGTCGGTTATGTCGGGGCAGATGGGCAGGTCGATTCTGCCTGACGTGCCTACCGGCATCTCCCTATCGAGTATGGCGGAATAGCGCTTCGTGACAAGGTGCTTGACGAACTGGTTCTGCAGATGGTGGTAGGCGTCGTCGTTGAGTGCAAGAACCATAATGCCACTTGTGTCCATGTCGAGGCGCTGAACGATGAGCGGTCCCTGGGCATGGGGATACTTCTCTCTTATCATTTCCTGTACATTGGGCAATGCGTCCTTTCCCGGTACGGCAAGCATGCCGGATGGCTTCTCGATGACTACGATGGAGGCATCCTCGTAGAGGATGGTGATGGGCTGGGCTATGCTCTTGAGCAGAGGATTGGGTTCGACATCGAGACCGACGAGCATGTGGCGGAGCAGTGGCTTGCACTTGCCACTGCATGCGGGATAGAACGTCCCCTCTCTGCGTATCTCGCCTCTGGGCGAGGCTCCCATCCAGAACTCTCCCATGCAGAGAGGACGGAGATGAAGGCGATATGCCGCCTGCAGAAGTTTTGGGGCACAGCAGTCGCCCGTGCCAGACGGAGGGAGGGCATCGCCAAACAAAGTGCCTATGCCTGCCGTCTCGCCTCTGGCATTAAGGAAGTGGTACTGCGAGAAGAGCCAGCGCTGGAGGGCGACGGAACGTGTCTTTGCCTCTTCGGGCTTGCTGTCGCTAATGGAAGAGATGTATGCCTCTTCTTTCTTGAAATAACTGCCCGGCTCCATGAGGTCGTAGACGGGGTCGACGAAGAACGGCTGCCTCGTCATGCCGCCCAGTGTGCCGGAAAAGGCAGCGAGGAAGCACAACTCTGTGCCTTCTGACCCCGAAGGGGATGCGTGGCGCTGGTGGTCGGCAGACTGGCATACGAGCACGCCGAACATCTTACCGTGACTTATCTCTTCCTGCCATTCGGGATGCCCCGAGATCTCCTCCTTGAGTATGTCGGTGGCTTGGAGGACAAGAGGATGGGGGGTGTAGCAATAAGGAAAGGTGAACTGCCTTGGCAATTCACCTCTACCGTAGAACTTGTGTATTGTACTGCTATTCATTGTGCGGTCGATGTGGTTGACATTCGCTCTGCAAAGATAGCAAAAAAATATCTAATCTTCCCCCTTGACTGGTGTTTTTTAGAACTTGACGACGAGTTCACTGCCATCGTACCTGATGCTCTTGCTCTGTCCGCCTACGAGTCGGAGGTTGAAGGTGCGGTCGGTGAGCATACCGTTGAACGTGCCACGGCGCTCGGCAATGGTGAGGGTGCGTGCTGTGTCGTTCCAGGTGAATGTGATGGTGCTGAACTTACCGTTCTCGTAGTTGTAGTTGTTACCCTCGTCTTCGTAGAGTGCAAACGAACCGTCAGAACCGGGATAGATGTCGACGTCGAGGGTGCTCCAGTCCTTCTCGCCGCTGTACTGGACAGACGGACCGAGGGGTAGGATGCTTCCGGCACGCACAAAGGCGGGGATGCGGTCGATGGGGGCTGCTACCTTGTACTGCTTGCCTCCGTTGTATCTGGCTCCTGTGTAGAGGTCGAACCAGAGGGTTCCCTCGGGCAGGTAGACGTCGACCGGTGTTGCTGCAAGTTTCATGAACTGATTCTCGTCTGCCTTGCTGTTGCCGGATACAAAGACGTGTCCCTTCTTCTTCTCGTCCTTCCAAGTGTAGAGGGGGTCTGTGACAGGCTTGACGAGTATGCTTCTGCCGAACATGTATTCGTCATCGCGAAGGATTGCTTTCTTGTCGTGGGGGAAGTCCATGACGAAGGGGCGCATCATGACCTCGCTGTTCTGGACGGTCATTCCTGCCGTGCTGTAGATGTAAGGGAGGAGGCGGTAGCGCAACTGGATGGCTGACTTCATGGCGTCGTATGCCCACTCGCCCGGCTCGCCGTACTTGTAGATCTCGGTAACCATAGGCGAAGAGCAGTGGCTGCGCATGAGTGGCATGAAGGTTCCCCACTGCATCCAGCGTACGTTGATCTCCTGTGCCCAGGGATTCTTGGGGTCGTTGTTGTAGTCCCAGCAGAAGAAGCCTCCGAGGTCGGTGTTCCACATTGGGGTGCCGCAGATGACGTAGTTGAGACCGGACGGAATCTGATTCTTCATCTCCTCCCAGGTGCTCTGGATGTCGCCGCTCCACGAGAAGGTGCCGTAGTGGTGGATGCCGAAGGCTCCGCTGCGAGTCATCTGGAGTGAGCGCTTCTGATTGCCCTTCATGGCGCGCTGGTGCTCGTAGATGCCACGGTTGGTGACGATGGAGAAGGCGTTCTTGACGGAGCGCCAAGAGCCGTCGTGAGTGATGTAGTCGCTGTCGCCGTCTTGCTCGAAATGGTCGGGTTCGGTAGAGTCGGTCCACCATGCGTCCATACCCATCTTGTAGAGGTTGGTGAGGTACTTCCAGTAGATGTCGCGTGCCTTGGGGTTGAAGGCGTCGTAGACGAGCACGCCACGGTTGCGGGGCCAGGTGTCGAAGGGGAGGAGTGCGTTAATCTTCTTCAGTTCGGCATACTGCTTTGTCCAGGGACCGAAGTCGGGCCATATGGTTATCATGATATGCGCATTGTTGTTGTGGACGTAGTCGACCATGTCCTGAGGTGCCTTAAGACGTGGCTGACCGAGTCGGTTGAACTTCTCGATCTCGCGGTCGGCATTCTCGTCGTTGGGCAGGAATCGCATCTGTGCCTTGTCGCCAATCTTGTTGAGGTAGTGGGGGTTCTCGAACTTCATGGAGTTCCAGTTGGAGTCGCATCCCCAGTACTGCCAGTCCTGGACGATGGCGTCGATGGGAATCTCGCGCTTGCGGAACTCGTCGAGCACCTCGGCAACTTCGTCGGGCGTCTTGTAGCGCTCGCGGCACTGCCAGAATCCGTATGCCCAGAGTGGGAACATGGTTGCCTGGCCGGTGAGTTGGCGTATGCCTGCCATGACGCCGTCCTGGGTGCCGTCTCTATAGATGAAGTAGTAGTCGACACCGTCGGAAACGGAACTGCGGAAGGTGGTTCCGTCGGCATTGTCGCTGAACCATGTCTCGCCGGCATTGTCCCAGTAGACGCCGTAGCCCTTCTCGCTGGTGAAATAGGGGATGTAGGTGTGGGTGTTGGTGTTCCAGAGACGGAAGGACTGTCCGCGCTGACTCATGGTCTGTCCCTCGCGGCGCTGACCGAGTCCGAAGATCTGCTCGTCCTTGTCGAGCCTCCATGTCTGAGACACTGCGAGATGCCCTTTGTCGACGCCCTCGCTGATGGGTGTCGAGGCAGTGCCTGTCTCGCGAAGCAGCACCTTGCCGTCGTTGCTGAGGAACGTCAGGTTGCCGTTGCTGTCCTCCTCCCAACGGAAGGACGCTGTCTCGGACTTCTGGGGTGACATGATGATGGAGTAGGACTTGTGGTCTTTGCCCTTTAGTACGCGCACAATGTCGGGACCGTACTGGATGACCTGGGTCTGGGCATGTGCCAGGGTGCATGCGAGGCTTAGCGCGATGAAGAGGATTGTCTTTTTCATATTTGTGATATTTTGTTATTTGATGTTGACCGTGAATGTGTTGAAGGAATGGGGGAGTGTGGTGAAGTTGAGGTATCTGCCGGCAATCTGGATGGACGCTGAATGTTCGGCATCTCCGAAGTTGCCCGCCGTGACGACATACGAGGTGCCATTGCGGAACACCACGACTGGATGGGTGGCGTGCTCTCTGCCGTTATAGGCGACGGTTTGCCAGCCCGACGAAACGAAATGGCTGAAGTGCTTGTATGCGTAGTATTCGGGGGTGTATCTGAAACGGCGCGTCTTGCTGTCGACCTGGATGAGAGCGTTCTGGGACCATCCCCACCGTGACAGTCCGTTGTCGGTGAGAATGAAGTTCCAGTTGTAGTACTCGTCGCACCCATTGCCGAGATTGTCTGAGATGAGGAAGAAGGTGTGCTCGCCTGCCTTCCAGTCCATCTGACCGTTGCCACACTCGCTCTCGCTCATCATGAAGCGGTGGTCGGGGTAGCGCCTGCGCATCTCGGGAAGGTTGTTGCGGCACTCCCACTGGGTTCCTATACCTTTTATATTATTAAGGAGGGTCTTGTCGTCGAGTATCTTCTGGATGTAGTCGAGGCGGTTGGTGTTGATGGTGCCGAACCAGAGTTCGACGTCGGGATGCCTCTGCCTGAGTGCCGGCGCCAGGTAGTCGTTGTTGAAGCGGAGCGAACCCTCGGCAGTCCACGCGCAACCGGGATAGGGCGTGTATGAGTATGCCTCGTTCTGATACATCACCTTGGTTATCTTGAGCCCCTCCTCGGAATAGAGGTCGATGAAACGGCAGAACATCTCGGCATAGGTGCGCAGGTAGCGGTCGTCCTGGATGAAATAGTCCTGGGTGGCAAGGCGGCGAGGGAAGACTCCGCTGCGGTCGCCCGTCAACTTCATCTCGTCGGCATCGACGGTGGCACTCTCGCGATAGAGGAGGTAGTCCTTGCGGGGGTCCATGGTGTTGTACTTGCTGCTGAGGACGGGGTAGTCGTGGTTTATCTTCATCCAGGCTGGGGGAGACCAGGGCGACATGAACAACTGGAGTTCGGGGCAGTACTTCTGAGCGGCGCGTGCAAAGGGGATGATGTTCTGTCTGTCGTGGTCGATGTTGAAGTACTTGAGGTCGAAATCGCCCGATATGTCGTCGCACGAATACCAGTCGCGGCTGTAGTCGTTGGCGTTCATCGACACGCGTCCGTGCGTGAAGCGCAGGTCGCCGTTCTTGCCGAAGATGTTGTTCATAACCTCGTCCTGTTCTGAACGGGTGAGGAGGTTGAAGGCGTGCCAGTCGAGTTCGTTGAACGTGGTGCCCCAGGCCTGGAAGGGTGTGCCCTTGCTGGTGGCGTCGACGGTGAGGACGACGTCGTGGCTGGGCTTGGCGCTCATCTTCAAACGGCTTTCCTGCCAGGTGCCTGCCTCGGTCGTTGTGAAACGGTTTACTGACTGCGAGTGGCAAGGCGATGCGGAGAGTGCCAGAAGCAATGACGAGACTGTGGTGAATAATGTGTGTTTCATTGTTGACTAATTATGTATTTGTCGCAAATTTACAATAAAAAATATTTCCGACAAAGATTTTAAGATAAATTCGTTAGCCATATTGCAATAATATCGTAATTATTACGAAAAGCCATGTATTTTGACGCTGTCGGGGCAGAGGAACGGCAAAAAAACGTTTTTCTTAACATAAACGTAAATTTTGGGTCAATTTACGGCAAAATGCGATAAAAGGCGTTAAAATTTGAACATTTTGTCGCTTAAATTTTGCAATTTGACAGATTGTTGTTAAATTTGTGTGGGAAAATTCTTAAAACAATCAGATTATGGAAAACAAAATCCCTTACAAGATTTATCTTAACGAAGACGAGATTCCCACACAATGGTATAACGTGCGCGCCGATATGGCTACCAAACCGGCTCCACTGCTGAACCCGGCAACAGGCTTGCCTCTGACTCAGCAGGAACTGGAACCTATATTCTGCTCGGAGTTGTGCAAGCAGGAACTGGACAACGACACGAAATGGTTTGATATACCGGAAGAGATACAGGACTTCTACAAGTTGTACCGCCCATCGCCACTGGTGCGTGCTTATTTCCTTGAGAAGGCGCTCGGAACTCCTGCCAAAATTTACTATAAGTTTGAGGGCAACAATACAAGCGGAAGCCACAAACTGAACAGTGCCATTGCTCAGGCTTACTATGCCAAGAAGCAGGGACTGAAGGGCGTAACAACAGAGACGGGTGCCGGACAGTGGGGAACGGCGCTGAGTATGGCTTGCTCTTTCTTCGGACTTGACTGCCAGGTGTATATGGTGAAGTGCTCGTACGAGCAGAAGCCTTTCCGCCGCGAGGTGATGCGCACATACGGCGCACAGGTGACTCCGTCGCCAAGTCTCACGACAAACGTGGGACGCAAGATTCTTGCCGAGCACCCCGACACGACTGGTAGTTTGGGATGCGCCATCAGTGAAGCTGTGGAGGCAGCTGTGTCGCAGGAGGGATACAGATATGTGCTGGGTTCGGTGCTGAACCAGGTTCTTTTGCACCAGACCATAATAGGCCTTGAGGCTAAGGCTGCAATGGACAAATATGGCATCAAACCCGATATCGTAATAGGATGTGCCGGAGGAGGTTCGAACCTGGGCGGACTGGTTAGCCCGTTCATCGGTGAGAAACTGCGCGGAGAGAACGACTACAGGGTGATTGCCGTGGAGCCTGCCTCGTGCCCAAGCTTTACAAGAGGAAAGTTTGCATACGACTTCTGCGACACTGGTATGATCTGCCCGCTTGCCAAGATGTACACGCTCGGAAGCCAGTTCATCCCATCTGCCAACCACGCTGGAGGTCTGAGATTCCACGGTATGAGCACCATCCTCTCGCAACTCTATCACGACGGACTGATGGAGGCACGCGCCGTGGAGCAGACGGAGGTCTTCGAGGCTGCCACTCAGTTTGCACGAGTCGAGGGTGTGCTGCCCGCACCTGAAAGCAGTCACGCCATACGTGTTGCCATTGACGAGGCGCTGAAGTGCAAGGAGACTGGCGAGGAGAAGACCATTCTCTTCGGACTGACCGGAACTGGATACTTCGACCTCTATGCTTACGAGAAGTTCAATACCGGCAAGATGTCGGACGTTATCCCCTCTGACTCTGTTCTGGAGGAATCGTTCGCCAAACTGCCTAAAATGAAGTAGGGAGGCGCACTGCCCCGACACGGCGGGCAGACCAGCCCATACAGCCAACGGCTGACAGACAGACCGACTGACACTTTTATATATATAAGGGTGGGTCGGTCTGTTGTTCTGAAGAAGGCCCTCCTGTGTCGTATAGTGACTAAAACTACTGCTTGATCTTCAGTACGGGCATTATGTTGTTGATATTGACCTCGGGCAGAGTTACGATGAGCGATTCGGAACTCTGCTCGAATTTTACACTGCCATAGCCTAACAACTCTACCTTCTTTATCTTGCTGGGGAAGAGCGAACTGCCCAGTGCAAGTGATAGTACCTTCATCTTGTGGTCCTCGGGCCAGGCAAGCGACGCCACGTAGAGGTAACGGCCGTCCTTGGATTGTGTGAAGCGAATCTCGTCGGAGCCTGCCTTGGTGTATTGACCATCGTTGAATCCCTGGTCGTTTATCTTTATGTCTGCGTTGGCGATAGGACCCTCGCCGAATATCTTCCACGGACGCGTGGCAACTATGCCTTCTTTGTTGATGTGCATCCAGGCACCAAATTCTTTCATTATCTCCAACTCCTTCTCGTCGGGGGTGCCGTCGGCACGAAGGGGTACGGACAGCAGCATATTGCCGTTCTTGCTTACTATGTCAAAGAGCAGTTTGGCAACGGTCGAGGCTGACTTGTAGCCGCTGCGTTCGTATACGGAATTGTTGTAGTGCCAGTTGCCAATGCAGTTGCAGCACTGCCAGGGGCGCTCGACAATCTTGTTGGGTGCTCCTCGCTCTACATCCCACACCAGTGCCTCCTTCTGCTCTTCTGTCAGTATCTTTCCAAACACAACGTTTTGGGTGTGTCCGCTCTTGCCGCCTTTTGCGATTCCCTTGTTGTACATATGGGCTGTTATCTTCATTCCGGCATCGCTGATGGGGTAGAAGGGCAGTACGGTTACGTCAAAGTATATCAGGTCGGGATTGTAACGGTTGATGGCGTCCAGAGTGCGGTTGTAGAAATTTGTCACGTACTGCTGGGTTGGTATTGAGGCACCGCCTCCCCATCCCCACTGCTTGTGTATTGAGCCGTTGTCCCATGTGTTCTTGCTGAAATCGTGGGTTTGTGCATAGAGGTTCTGGGGGTCGAGTCCCTTCCACCATTTTTCGGTGCCGTCGGCGTTGGGCTTGTAGCCATCCTCCTTTGTAAGCCATCCGTCATATTTTACGCCAATCTTCTCGCCTTGAAGGTCAAAGCGCCTGCTTGGCTCGTACCATGTCCAGGCGTGGTCGGCATGGAAGGAGATGCCAAACGGCAGACCTGCTTTCTTGGCCGCTTTTGCCCATCCGTCGAGGATGTCCTTCTTCGGACCGATAGCCTTGGAGTTCCATTCCTGGTACTTGCTGTCCCAAAGGTCGAAGTTGTCGTGATGATTGCCCAGGGCAAAGAAATACTGCGCACCGCATTCTTCTGCATAGAATTTTACGAGTCTTTCTGGATCCCAGTTCTCTGCCTTGAACAATGGCAGGACGTCCTTAAATCCAAATTCTGAGGGGTGACCGTAGTTGGCACAGTGGTATTTGTATTTGCCGTTTCCCTCCATATACATCTCGCGGGCCATCCAGTCTCCTGAACCCTCTACGCACTGTGGACCCCAATGTGCCCAGATTCCGAATTTCGCGTCGCGAAACCACTCCGGCACTTCGTACTCGCTCAGTGACTGCCAATCTGGTTTGAAGGTTCCGGTTTGCATGGGTTCTTCTCTCTCGTCAACTAATATCTTGTATTCTTGAGAGAAGGTTTCCATACTGCAGCACATCATCAGTGTGGCTGCAATCATCAAAAATCGGTTTTTCATATCGATATTATTGTTTAAGTTTTTTACTCTTGTTCTGTGCTTCCTTTTCTTGTCTCGGTATAATCTGTGTCGGTTATATGGCTCTTGTTTGGAATTCGAACACAAATTTACAGAAAATAATTAATTATCTGCTGAAGTTTAATTTTTTTTGTTGATAGTTGAACCTTGAATGGAAAAATGCAAAATATTTTTGGTAATAGAAAAAATGTGTGTAAGTTTGTAATCGTAAACTGTTACTGACGATTATTTCAACACAGATGACTGCGATTAATCCTTATGTTTCTGTAGACTGCGTGCTTTTGGGTTTTGATGGCACACAACTTAATGTGCTGATTGTACGGCAAAGTGAAAAAGACGGAGAGCAAAGTACCGGAAATTATAAACTGCCCGGCAGTTTGATAAATATGGACGAGGATCTGGACGATGCCGCACAACGCGTACTAAAGCAACTTACGGGCTTGTCGCAGGTCAAGATGCGTCAGTTCCGTGCATTTGGAGGTGCAAACAGACTCTCCAATCCGGCAGATGCGGTGTGGCTTGAGCATTTCCACCAGTTGGATCATCATCTTGAACGCATTGTCACTATTGCCTATCTTTCACTTCTCAGGATTGATCGCAAGATGCAGTCGCTCGAGGGGGGGTACGAAGCGCAATGGATGCCTGTGAATGAATTACCTCACCTTGCTTTCGACCATAACGAGATTGTCTCTGAAGCGGTACTTGCTGTACGTTATATGACTACGCTCGACCCAACTCTGCTTTTTGGTCTTCTTCCAAGAAAATTCACGGCTTCTCAACTGCGTTTGGCTATGGAAACGGTTTGTGGCATCCGTCTTGATGTGAAGAACTTCCATAAAAAGATTGCTACAATGGATTATGTCGTTCCTCTCGACGAGAAGGAAGAAGGGGTAGGGCATCGTGCCGCTCGTTATTACAAGTTCTCAAAGAGCCGTAGATAGTTGCTTCTACAGCCACCATACCAGGATGCTGTAATGGACTGGCGTGCGATATGTGTTCTGCGTTGGTTTCTATCGGTTAGCTTGTTGTATATCTACTACAGAATCTTCGCAGAAAATATATGCAGACAATGCCGCTTATAATCATATAGCATAATGCGGGTTCTGCACCACCGAGCATGTCTGTGAGTCTTATGTCCTTTGAATTTTCTCCATATATTGACATCTGAACAATGGCAGTGCTGTTGTTGATGATATGCACAATGCTGCACAAAAGAATATTTCTTGTCTTGTAATACAGGATACCAAGGATTATACCCACAATTACAGCGAAAGGCACTTGGGCGGGATTAAAATGTATTAGTCCAAATGCGCACGCTGATATCAATATAGCCTTCCAAGGCTTTATGCTACTTCTGATCATTTGTCCCTCAACGGCTTCCCGGAAGATGTATTCTTCTATGATGGGGGCTATTATTCCAATGCCAATCATTCCCGTTATGCTTTTTGACATATCTATAAATTGGTCTTCCATTAGGTCTGGCAAATTGATGAACTCGCTCATTATGTTTGTTGCAAAGATTCCGCACAGAGCACCGACGATTGCTGTCACACAGAAGAATATGTTTTTCTTGTCCATCTTTGCGTGAATCCTTATTGATTCCTTGAAATCGATATTGTGAAAAAACAAACTGGAGAGTAGTATTGAGACAATGCCGGACGCGACGGTCAGCAGGACTATCGTATTACCAAATGTTGAGCCGAACATCAACTGAAATGGCTGCGCAGCGAGTCCGAATAGCATTTGGGATGCAACAAAGATTAAAATGGTCAATATAGATTGCTTCAAGACCTTAGTTTCCATATTAGTTTTTATCTATGATTTTTTTTGTAGAGGTTGACAGAAAAAATGCTTTAATGCGCATGTCGTCCGCCCTTGCAGGTTGCAAATTTAGTGTTTTTTTCTCACATTCTCACCATAACCAGCTTATTCTGTTACTGTCATTATGTCTTTGTTGTCTTTCCCTAGAAAAAGTTGACTCGCAAAGTCAATAGTTATGTGGAAATAC
>CAMAFX010000027.1 GCA_945833925.1 uncultured Prevotellaceae bacterium | reverse complement strand
CCATTTGATATTGTATTCTTATTTCTCTATGTGCTTATTTCACCTCCTCAAAATCTGCGTCCTGAACATCGTCAGCACAACCCTGGTTGCCACCGCAGTTGCCGTTGCAACCACCGTTCATGTCGGGACCTGCCTGAGCACCTGGCTGCTGACCTGCAGCATACATCTTCTGGCTTGCAGCCTGCATTACATTGTTGAGTTCTGCTGTTGCAGCATCGATAGCAGCAATGTCCTGAGATTTGTGAGCATCCTTCAGTTTGTTAAGGGCGGCTTCGATAGCAGGCTTATCCTCAGCAGGAACCTTATCACCATTCTCCTTCATAAAATTCTCTGTAGAGAAGATCATTGAGTCTGCCTGGTTGAGCTTGTCAATTCTCTCACGCTCCTTCTTGTCTGCATCAGCATTTGCCTCAGCCTCAGCCTTCATGCGCTCAATCTCCTCCTTTGAAAGGCTTGAGCCAGCTTCAATACGGATTGCCTGCTCCTTGCCCGTAGCCTTATCCTTTGCACTTACATTGAGGATACCGTTAGCGTCGATGTCGAATGTAACCTCAATCTGAGGAACACCACGACGTGCTGGAGCAATACCTTCGAGGTTGAACTGACCTACGCTCTTGTTCTGAGCAGCCATTGGGCGCTCACCCTGAAGTACGTGAATTGTTACCGCAGTCTGGTTGTCTGCTGCAGTAGAGAAGACCTGACTCTTCTTGCAAGGAATTGTGCTGTTTGCCTCAATGAGAGGAGTCATAACACCACCAAGAGTCTCGATACCCATGGTAAGAGGAGTTACGTCGAGAAGAACGATGTCGCTCTTATCACCTGTGAGGACTGCTCCCTGGATAGAAGCACCGACAGCAACAACCTCGTCTGGGTTAACACCCTTACTTGGAGCCTTGCCGAAGAAATCCTCAACCAACTTCTGGATGGCAGGAATACGGCTTGAACCACCTACGAGGATAACCTCGTCAATATCGCTGTTTGAGCAACCTGCATCGCGCATAGCGTTCTGGCAAGGAATCTTACAAGCCTGAATGAGACGATCTGCCAACTGCTCGAACTTAGCACGTGTCAAGCTCTTAACCAAGTGCTTTGGCACACCGCCCACAGCAGTAATGTAAGGAAGGTTGATCTCTGTCACAGTAGAACTTGAGAGCTCTATCTTTGCTTTCTCTGCAGCCTCCTTAAGACGCTGGAGTGCCATTGGATCCTGCTTGAGGTCGATACCCTCTTCTGCCTTGAACTCGTCAGCCAACCAGTCGATGATAACCTGGTCGAAGTCGTCACCACCAAGGTGAGTGTCACCGTTTGTTGAAAGAACCTCGAACACGCCCGAGCCAAACTCAAGAATTGAAATATCGAATGTACCACCACCGAGGTCGAACACTGCAACCTTCATGTCCTTGCCAGCCTTCTCTACACCATAAGCAAGAGCTGCTGCTGTTGGCTCATTTACGATACGCTTTACTTCAAGACCGGCAATTTGACCAGCCTCCTTTGTTGCCTGACGCTGAGAGTCGCTGAAGTATGCAGGTACAGTGATGACAGCCTCTGTCACTTCCTGACCCAGATAGTCCTCTGCGGTCTTCTTCATCTTCTGAAGAATCATAGCACTGATCTCCTGTGGAGTGTACTGACGACCGTCGATATCTACGCGAGGAGTATTGTTGTCGCCACGTACTACAGAATAAGGTACGCGCTCAACCTCCTTCTGAACCTGATCATAAGTCTCACCCATGAATCGCTTGATAGAGAAGATGGTCTTCTTTGGGTTTGTGATAGCCTGGCGCTTAGCTGGGTCACCAACCTTACGCTCACCACCTTCAACGAATGCTACGATAGAAGGAGTAGTACGACGTCCCTCTGCATTAGCAATAACTACGGGCTCGTTGCCCTCAAAAACTGATACACAACTGTTTGTTGTACCAAGGTCAATTCCAATAATCTTTCCCATAATAGTATTTTTTATTTATTTTTTTTCAGTTAATTAAAATTCTCTTGTGGTTCTTAATCCTTATGAACGAATTACAGAAACACTTTTCTTTGCCACTAATGATACAAAGCATATGCCAAAATGCCATTTTGACGTAAAAAAAACGATTTTCTGCAAAAATGACACAAAATATACGTCCAAACAGTCAGTAAAAGTCTAACGCATAAACAAGAAAACAATAACAAAAAGGAAAAAATACTATTAGAATGGGTATCCAATAGCAAGATGATAGCCAAGCGATTTGCCAAAACGTGTCATATTATAATATCCACTCTTCCCAGTATCGTAAGGGGCATGAATTCCGACACCAACATCAAAACGAACAACGATGAAGTCCAAGTCGTAACGAACGCCAAGACCTGTACCCAGAGCGAGTTCCTTGCCCAAATTACGGAAAGAGAACGTACTGCCCGGATGACTGCTATTGTTATGAAGAAGCCAAACGTTACCGCAATCGACAAACACGGCGCCATTAAGAGAACCTATCAGCGGGAAGCGGTATTCGAGGTTTGCCTCAAGCTTGAAATCTCCAATCTGGTCTACATAGCTGTATCTGCTATTCTCTGGACGATAAGAACCAGGTCCGATGCTTCGTATTGCAAATGCGCGCAGACTATTTGCGCCACCAATGGTGAGCATATCATTGTAAGGAGCGATTGTTGCATTTCCGAAACTGTAAACCGTTCCACCAAGCACACGTCCTACAAGATAGGTCTTGGTGTCGAACACCTTCATCTTTTCCGTAAATTCAGCCGTCACCTTAACAAACTGTGCAAACGGAACACCGAAAAGGTGCTTATCCTTTTCATTCCATCCTTTACCCAAGCAACTATAGATACCACTGGTGACATTGCCTGCCTCCTTGACAGTCAGAGTGAAACGACGCGGGTTGCGAGCATCGTCTCGGCTTGTCATGTTGAGCACGTACTGCATGGATGGCACAAACTGATTGCGCATACTGACAGCAAGGGCCTGATTGCTGGCAATAAGACTGTCATACGCCTCCGTAGAATGTAGTTGCAGATCATAGTCAAGTCGGAATGGAGTGAACTCATGCTTAATGGTCTTGCGCCTCTGATAGTTTATCATTACACGGGCACCGAAAGAGACACGACCAAAATAACCTGCGCGATTCATCCAGTCAGCCTCCAGTTTATATGAAGTACTTGTTATGGCACGACGTCCTAACCTCTGTCCAAGCTTACCTAACTTAATGTAAGGATAATCCAGACTGAGCGATGTACCATACTCGTAACTGTTAAGCAAACTTGAGCGACCTTCCTGATTAGCACCAGTCTGCCATTCGTAATTACCATAGATCTTCCACTTTAGAGCCTCTGCGCCATGGAAGGCATTGCGACGGGTAAGACCGAAACTGAGTCCCGGTCCAATCATGCCATTGCTCTTAGACACACCATCAGCCTTAAACTCAGCATCGTAACGCTTCTCAAGAGTAGCATAGATGTCAACATCAAGCGAATCGTTGCCGGCAACAGTGTCAGCAGGCGTGAAATTCATGAAAACCTGCGAGAAGATACCAAGATTGCTCATTTGGTTCTGTACAAGGTCAACTATAGACTGCTTGTAGAGGTCACCCTTACGATAGAACACATATCTGCGCATTATACCGTATCGAACAGAAGGTTTATGCTTCTCCCCTGCCCCATCATAGATTAGTTTGACAGACCTTCGTCCAATGGTGTCGTTCATCTCGCGCGTACGCGTATTATCAATAAGGTGTATGCGTGTGTCACGGAGATGATACTGTCGGTTTACCATCGGTGTAACCTCAACCGACGGTCGCACCTGCAACTGAACGTAATATGGTCGTTGAAGCGTGTCAGCGCGATAAGTAAAGAAAGAACTCTGATAATAATAGTAGCCGTTGTTGCGGAAGATGGTATTCAGTCTGTCGCGTTCGGCTGAGAGTTTTGATGCAGTAAAGGCATCGTTTCGATGAAGGAGAGTTCCCCACATATTGGCGCGTATAATGCTGTCAGCCACCGACGAGAAATTCTGATACTCTATGTTGTCGAGCCTGTAAAGACGAGATGGAGACACGTTGTACTGCACTTTCGCCTTCTTCGGGTTCTTTTGTGGAAGAACCTCGTACGACACAGCACCCTGAAAATATCCGTAATTGTGAAGCACGTTACGCGCTATCTTTGCACGTAGTCCGGGATTGACAGAACTGATAAGTTTGGGTGTTGCAGCAAATGTATTGAACATCCATTTGCCAAATCGAGATTTACTTCCCACGTAACGATTGTACACCCACAGACCAACAGGCAAGGGAAAACGATACTTGGAACTGCCGAGCAATGAGTTATTAGGCGAGATGGAAAGAACCGCATCAACTTCCTCTTCGATAAGAGAACGAGCCTCGCTCTCAATCTCGTTGAAAGCCTTTATAGAGTCACGTTCTTCCTTTGTCAAAGAGTTGTCGTCGACATGCGATGTGACGCCCTGTCCACTCAGAATGTCCGATACCGTGTTATATGCGTCGTTGATTGCCGTGATGACACCCGTTTCAACCTTTGTCTTCGTTTTTTTCTGTTTCTTTCCGTATGAAATGTCCTGAATACCGGTATAGAGCACTTCGTCCTCGGGCAGACTGGCTGTAGTGGAGCATCCGGTGAGAATAGCAGCAAAAATCCACAGCAAAAGTACCAAAGACCTTCTGCGAACCATAACAACAATAATATTTGCAATACGCATTCTCATACCAACATATTCGTTTACTATATTCTTACCGATGCCACAATGCACACCCCTACTGTTCGTCATCATCCTTCTTCGTGCGGAACATAAACAATTCACCAAGGCGGTCGGTGGTGCGACGCAATACCAGACCAGCCCCCATCTCAACTATCTCACCTTCCAGCACAGACTTGTTATTCTTGTCGTAATACAAAGTGACGTATCGTGTGGCACTCTTGTCAAGTCGATATTCTACACTAACATTGTCGATTATACTCTGTCCTGTGTTGACAGCCTCCTGGCCGGAACTTACCTTTCCTCCGACAATAACACTGATTCTGTTACCCCAGAAACGCTTTGCGAATCGGAAGGTGTAGTCGGTTGTCATGCCACCACTTGCCGTAGCATTGTTCTGGACGCCAAGACTTAAGTCGACAGTCTTCAGCGCCTTACCTGTAATACTTGCAATCTGGCTCTGAAGGAAAGCATTCAAGGCATTTGTTGTGTTAAATCCTCCAGAAGCCTGTCCTTCGACAATATACATACCAGTTGCCATAAGAGTAACAGCCACACGACTTCGCTGTTCGAGTGTCATCTGAGCTATCTGGTTCTGTACCGACATATCCTCGGGCGCGTCCAGAGTAAACTCAAGTCCCATATCCTCAAGAGTCTGGCTTATAGTCAAGCCAACATCAAAACCTACTGTGCGCGGCACGTCATTCTCCACGATGGAACTGTTCACACGTTCGCTGGCAACAATGTTCAGACGAGGATTCATTATGTCACCATTGAACTCAACATAACTTCCGTTCTCTATGACACAGTCTTTCAGAGAAACCACCATCAGCGTATATGTCATTCGTCCGTCAAGAATCGTATAACGGCCGTTGAGTTTCATTCCCTGCACATCGTTATAGGTCATCAGCAAGTCTCCTCCGCCCTCAAGTTTGATGTAGTTTGCACCATCTTCACTAAGCAGACAATTAACCTGCGCAGCCTTGTCAACACTCACGTTGAAACGCATGTTCATATTACTTGGAGGAACAAACTCAGTGTCGGCTACCTTTATAGTATCACCGAAATCACAGAACGTAACAAGGTCAGACATCTCGTCCTCGACAGTGATAGGTGAATCAATCAGGACATACGTCACATTAGTATTGCCAAGCACGCCAAGACTACCAGTAACATCAAGGTCATTGAGCGTACCACGAGCTCTGGCATTAAGGTCAACATACACTTTACCGTAGGCTGCCACGCCACGAGTCTTCTGTGCATTGATAAGTTCGAAGTTCTTCGCCTTTGCAGTTATATCGAGATTTATGTCGCTCAGATTGCTGAAATCGATGAAACCATCCATAGTTAGCGGATTGGCACCAGTCGTGTAGGCAACAATCTTGTTCAGGTTAAGTTTGCTGCCTGCCACCTTTATGCTGTCGTCCTCCACTCTCATGTTAATGCTGTACATAGGAGAAATGACATGCAGACCCTCCGTAGCGATGACACCATCCAGACGTGGTTGGCTCAGGCTTCCTGTTACATGCAGATTACCATCAAGGTCTCCTGTCAGATTGATAGTCTCATCGAGGAAAGCATTTGCCAGATGAAGAGGCAGATGCTCGACGATTGCCTCTGCATCAATCTTCTCGCTATTGCCTTCGACGTAATATGTTCCATTGAATGTAACTACCTGATTGTCATTCTGACTTATGTATCCGTCAACAAAATGCGTGCCGTCCTCATTTGGCAGGTAAGCCGCGTTCAAACCTACATTACCCATTTCGTAACCCTCGTATGTCAATCCTTGTGCCACGACATCGGCAAGAATGGTGGTGATGTCGCTCTGCAAGTATCGCACATCACCCTGCAGGAAACCGGTAATTCTTGGCATATAAGGCATTACCGAACATAGTTCGCCAAGATTAAAATGGTTGAGTGAAGCAGTTAGATCCTGCTGAGCTTCTTCATTGGGTGTCGAGAAAAGTTTGAGACCGGTACCATCGTCTGCCAACAGGTCAAGATTGGCATCATAATGCCCTCCCTTGCTCATCGACAGGAAATTATCCTCGTTTACCGTGAAATATCTATATGCAATTATCGGACGCAGCGGAGTTATGTGCAGACGAACAGCCTCGTCTGTAAAACTGAGCATCGCGCCAAGATCTACTCCCTTTGTCCCTTGCGCATCAAAGAACTGAAGGTTACAACCTACTGCATCAGGCTTTACTTGAGCCTGAAGCGTAGTCAAGAATGTCACGTCCTTATTTCTCTTATTGTTGGCAACACGAGCATCAAGAAGCAGACCTGCAGTGTCCTGACGCAAGTCAAAGCAGATGGTGTCAAGAACAATGGCACCCGTATTAGTCCGGAAAATCGCACCGTTTCCATTGATGCCACTTACCGGATTTGTATGCATGTCAATATCGATCGACTGGAAGGTGTAGCCATACATCGACCTTAGGAAGTTGTTCAATGGATTCTGCTGACCGCTCCTTATAAGCAATTCTGCATTGGGAAGAAGACGTGTGAGTCGTGTCTGATGATAATCACGCTGTTCCATCTGGCATGTTACAGAGTCTGCGAACTCTGTGAACTTACCGACAAGACTACCCAATCCTTCCGACGAATTAAGTCGGAAATCGAGGTCACCAGCCGATAGGAAAGCATAGGTCGTGTCCGGGTTGAGCAATGCTTCAAGATTGATGTCCTTTGGATAGTATGTCGTGTCAGCCAGCAACAGTCTCATTCCGCTGACGTCACCCTTGACATAATGGACGTCTTGCAGATTGGAGTTTCCCGTCATCCTCATTGTCATGCTTGCCTTCAGGGGGTGTTTCGTGAGATGCAAAGTATAAAGGTCCAACGCACGAAGGTCTATAGAGAACGCCGCACTGTCCAGTTTCTTATCCACAATGCTGAATTCAACACATCCGTCGGCATCAACGACATCGCCACCGCTTAACAGGTTAACAAGTCCCTCACCCTTGTCCAGACGAGCCTCGAGCTGCACATCGCCTACATTGGCGCTACCATAAGACGCATTGCTAAGTAGAATCCTTGTGTCAAGTTTGGCTGTCCTTGAAAGCAAGTCGAAGCCCCTTCCCTTTGCCTTCACATTGGCAGAAACAACAAACGTAGAATCCATCGGTACAAAACGACTGACCGCAAGATTACGAACGTCTATATCAGCCTTGTAAGCATCGTTTTGGGAATTATACCATCCCTTTGCCTTCAGTAGTCCCTTGCCCTGTCGCAACTGTACGTCAGCACTATAGATTTCTCCACCGATGTTTGTGGTTCCACAGATATCCATCGGTGGAAGGTTAACACCAGTCAGTCCTGCCACTCGTTTCAGAAGAGACAAGTCCTGTGTGTGAATCTCCCAATCGAGGTCGGCAGCCACAGCCCCTTCAGACACGAGATCACCAGCAGCACCCCTCACATAGGCTTCTATCATACCCGGCATTTTCACTCCGAACGACTTTACGTCGACATGGTCTACATTTCCTTCCAGTTCTATTGCAGCAGTAAGCAGTCGGTCCGGATAGTTCTTAACAACCGATTCGGGCATATACGAACCTGCTAAAGCAAGAACATCTTCCCGTGAGAAATCTGCAGAAAGTTCAGCATTCATCCTGCCTCGATGTTTGGGCGTCAATGCAGACCAATCCATATTCACACTGGCACGCAAAGAACTGCTTGGAGTCTTCAGCACAGCATCCTCCACAACAATCTTAGTTGTGTCAAGGTCTATCTTTGCAGACATTGTGCGAATGTCGAAACCACACTTCTCGCGCACACTCAACTTAGATAGGTCGGCTTTGAGATGACCTGCGTCAAGGTCGTAGTCCACAAACGGCACACTTGCTGATATATCGTAAAGTGCAATATGATTTACGTCCAACCCACTCTCGGTTGCCGACTCATAGTTAAGGTCATAAAGAACGGAGTCTGCACGCATATCAAAGTCAGAAAGTCTGAGTTTGTTATGACCAATATCAAAACTTCCGTCGCTGAGTTCTGCGCTGCATATTGAAGCGCGAACACTCATGGTGTCACCTGCAGTATGGAATGCCACACGCGTATCCCTGAGTGCGATGTCACCAAAGTTAAGGTTCCACATCAATGGTTCGCTGGTGGTAGTGTCGATGATGGTAGTATCCTGCATCGCAATATCCAAATCGCATCCGTCAAGCGTTGCGGATGTAACATTTGCCAGACACTCCTTGAACTGAAGGTCATGGGCATCTATTTCGAAGGTCTTAAGACTGCCTTTGAGCCTGAGACTGGCAATAAGGTCGCGCGAGTCGACAACGACACCCTTCAGCGTTACCTCGTCTACCCCTATGCGAAGTTGGAAAACCTTCAGCATGTCAAGGTCTACAATACAATGGCGAACTGCAAGAACCGTGTCAGTAGTTGACACATTCCTTAGCGTGTCACGCTGAGTGATGCACAGTTCCTGAAGATCGACATCAAGTGGAAACGACAGTCTTACACGGTCCACGCTGACATCCATACCGGTCGACTCGCCAATCTTGTCGCAAGCCACACCGACAGCCCAGTCCTGCACGAATGGAACGTAAAGCAACGCAGAAAGTAAGATGAAAATAGTCAGAAAATAAAGACACCCCCTTAACAACCAATAAAGAAGACGAACAACGAAGTTCCTCTTCTCAGCACCATGCATGGCAGTTTTTTCTTGTTCCTTGTCTGGTGATACTATTGGTCTGTCTTTCTCTGACATTAAAAGTTTAATGATTTAGAATAAAATGTTATTCAACCTACCGTCTCTTCAAAATAATTCCACAACTTATCTGTGGGAACAGGTGCCACCACGTCTACCTCAACCTTTGAGACCGGATGTGTAAACATCAGATGACGGGCATGCAGAGAGATGCTGCCATCAGGATTGCTTCGTGCTGCACCATACTTCAAGTCACCTTTTATCGGGCATCCCATCTTGCTCAGTTGGCATCTAATCTGATGATGACGACCCGTATGCAGTTCCACCTCAAGCAGCCAGTAGCGGTCGCCCGAAGCAAGCAGACGATAATCAAGCACTGCCTTCTTGCTGTTTGGCACCTCACGGTCGTATGCACGAGCACGATTATTCTTCTCGTCGCGCGTCAGCCAGTGAGTAAGGGTCCCCTGAGGATTCTTTGGGGGAGCAGTAACAATAGCCCAATAAATCTTTCGTACATCTCGCGTGCGAAACATCTCACTAAGACGTGAAAGAGCCTTGCTTGTGCGGGCAAAGAGCACAACTCCGCTGACTGGTCTGTCGAGACGATGAACGACACCGAGGAATACATTACCCGGCTTGTCAAACTTCTCTTTCAGATAGTCCTTGACATGTTCGCCCAATGGTATGTCGCCAGTCTTGTCGCCTTGTACTATTTCACCGGCATTCTTGTTCACTATAATGACGTGATTGTCGCTATAAAGTACACGTTCGTCAATTGGCAAGACAGAACGATGAATGGCGAATGAAGATTGACCACCATCATTTAGCACCTTTCGTATGTTTCCTGCATCATTTCGCATAATCAAAACCTATAAAGTAAATCTAAATGAATAAGTTCGTCTACAACATTCACCATTCACCGAAAAAAGAACAAACCGATAAACGGTTATTACATATTCATACCACCATCAACCTGGATAACCTGACCGCTTACATAACTTGAGAGGTCACTTGCCAGATAAAGAGCAGTATTAGCAATGTCTTCTACCTGACCTGCACGGCGCAGAGGAATCTTCTTGGCCCACTCAGCACGTACATCGTCGGGGAGAGCCGCTGTCATTGCAGTCTCGATGAAACCAGGAGCAATAGCGTTGGCGCGGATACCCTTAGGACCCATCTCCTGACCAATACTCTTAGCCAAGGCTATAAGACCAGCCTTAGAAGCTGCGTAGTTGCTCTGGCCGGCATTGCCATGAACACCAACGACACTTGCCATATTGATGATAGAACCACCCTTCTGACGCATCATAACAGGCACACAAGCATGGATGAAGTTGAATGCGCTCTTCAAGTTTACATTGATAACAGCATCCCACTGCTGCTCGGTCATGCGAAGCATCAAACCATCCTTCGTAATACCAGCATTGTTAACCAATACGTCGATAGTACCGAAATCCTCCTTGATGGTTTTTACCACAGCCTCGGTCTCGGCAAAGTCGGCCGCATTACCGGCATAGGCGCGGCAAGTTACGCCGAGAGCCTCTATCTCCTGGCGTGTAGCCTCCAACCCAGCTGCCATATCGTCGTTAAGAACGAGGTCTGTGAATGCAATGTTCGCACCTTCCTTGGCAAACTTGATTGCAATTGCCTTACCGATACCACGTGCCGCACCAGTGATAAGCGCGGTCTTTCCTGTTAAAAGTCCCATAATAATTTTCTTTAGATATTTTGTTTTGTTTATTCTTCTTTTTGAAATGCTCCTTCACCTGGAAAAGCACAAACGTCACTGGTCAAAACTGCACCTTAGCAATTGCCCAATGCTCTGTTCACAATCTTCTTGACAACGGGTTTGCTTACACGGTCGCCCATACCCTGTCCCAAGCGTCCATGTATGTACGGAACCTCAAGGCCCTTGGTACAATAATGAATGATGTCCACCGCCAGGGGGATATTGTCTACCTTCAGTATGCCCGAATCAACTCCGTCCTGCAGAGTCTTGCTCAACAACAGCACCTCTGTCTGATCGAAGTTGCGGCGCACCTTTTCAACCAGCCATATGTTGCGGAAGAACTCTGCACGCAGATTGCCATTGCGTAGAACAGCCTCCTTGATTAACTGGAGATGTGTGTAGATTATCTCTACAACCTTGTCAACCGGGCGCAGTTCCTTCTCGGCAACTTTGTTTATAGCATCCGTAAGACGCTCCATCTCTGCCTCGATAACGGCATAGTAAATCTCCTCTTTATTTTTAAAGTAGGTGTAAAGAGTACGACGTCCCTTCTCTGATGCTACTGCGATGTCGTTCATCGTTGTATCATCGAGACCCTTTCTGGCGAACAGTTGACGTGCGACGTCCACCAACTTTGCTCTTGTTTTCGATTGTGCCATAACGATTGCAAAATTACACAAAAACGCCGAAATGTGCAAAAAAATAAAAAACAAATAATGCACACATCGTCAATTTTTGTGCGAGAACTGACGTCGCATCCTCAACAAAGTATAAAAAACATGTTAAAAAGCAAGTTTAATGAGCAAAGATTTGCATATAAGCAAAAAAGAGACTAACTTTGCACTGCAAACGAGGAGGAGTGAGAATCGTCTTCACAAAACTGAGTTTGAATAACATCGCGGAGTAGAGCAGTTGGCAGCTCGTCAGGCTCATAACCTGGAGGTCGCACGTTCGAGTCGTGTCTCCGCAACAAAATGAAGCAACCAGACGGTTGCTTTTTTCGTTAACGAGTATTTGAACCTAATTATACAGAATCATGACAATACTGTACGTACACGGATTTGCCTCTGCCGGCAGTAGCGGCACCGCCACACATCTGCGCAACATGCTCTACGAGAATGGAGTATCGGTGATAGCCCCCGACATTCCCGTCAGTCCATTGCGGGCAATGGAATTTATCAAGAAAACCGTGGAGGAAATAAAACCAGAACTAATCATCGGAACCTCAATGGGTGCATTCTACATTGAACAGATAAAGGGTTATCCCAGAATTCTCGTGAACCCTTCATTTCACATGGCACGACTTCTGACATTCAGAGGAATGAAACGTCATGAGTTCAGGAACAAGCGCGAGGACGGAGCGAAGGACTTTATGGTTGACAAACAGATGATTGCCGAATACAAGGAGGTTGAGAAAAACTCCTTCAAGAACATCACCTCACAGGAGAAAGAACTCGTCTGGGGATTGTTTGGCACACACGACAAGAACGTCAACTGCCAGCCCGACTTCAGGAAAGCATACGGCGCGTCGCATTTCCAACTGTTCGAGGGCGAGCACTATCTTAACGATGCTGTTCTGAAAAAGGCTGTACTGCCACTCGTGAAGCAGTTGTTAAGTATATAAGAAATGGTCAAAAATAGCTTGTCGACAAGTTATTTTTGACCATTTTTCGTATCTTCTATCAAAAAGAGCAGTAGCAGCTTCAAAGAAAAGCAGTAGCAGCTTTAGAAAAAAGCAGTAGCAGCTTTAGAGAAAAGCAGTAGCAGCTTCAGAAAAAAGCAGTAGCAGCTTTAGAAAAAAGCAGTAGCAGCTTCAAAGAAAAGCAGTAGCAGCTTCAGAAAAAAGCAGTAGCAGTAAAATCTTAGGTTACAACTCTACTACTGTAAAGCTGTAAGGAGCAACCTTCACATTGCAGTCTGCAGACAACTGAACAGTTGTCTGTTCTGGCTTGGCTGTGAGACTGTCAAAAGCACCCTTCAAGACAGTAGCCTTGCACGACTTTTCTGCATCTACACCCATATCTTTAAGCAAAAGATGAGCATCAACCTCGACAGGAAGCGCACTGACAATCTTGAGATAAGTCTTTCCTGACTTGGAATCGCGTACCGTACTTACAGCAAGACGCTCGTTGATACCTGTGCGTCTTTCGCCCGTACGAATCGAACTCTCGATGTACTGGTCGCCACAGCACTGACCGAACAACTGCTGTGCATAATAGTCAACCGTAGGCTTTACCTCCGTGTTGTTGAAATAAATCAAATCCGGATTCCACTGAGTGTGATGCTCCTTTGCGAGGAGGGGAGCATAACTGGTCATCTCCACCACATCACCATTGCGCTCTACACCACACATATGAATTGCACAAGAGAGCGCTGTCTCGATAGTACTCTTGCGGCCGTTTATATGAGAAGCATATTCGCCAAGATAGACCTTGCTTGACGTGCGGTCGTAGTTGTCATAATAGTTTTGATGATAGTAGTACCACGATGGAGAGACATAGTAATGCTCGTCGACCATATCAATACGATTGGCTGTTGCAATCTTCCAGCCCTCCTCGTAATCACTGCCACTGTGGAATGGGCCTACCGTGCCACAAATGGTGATTTCAGGGTACTTCTCCTTGACCGCCTTTATAAGATAGAGGTATCTCTCGGCAAAGGTTGGAGAGATGAGGTCTTCATTTCCAATGCCAAGATAGCGAAGGTTGAATGGCTTTGGATGTCCCTGTGCAGCACGCTTTCTTCCCCACTCTGTTGTCTTGGCATCTCCATTCGCCCATTCTATGAGGTCAAGAATGTCCTGCAGATAAGCAGGCATTTCATCCCACGAAATACCACTCTGCTGACCGTGTCCTCCCCATGAACTGTTCTGGCATGGCACACCTGCTGCCAATACAGGAAGTGGTTCCATGTTCAGGTCCTCACAAAACTGAAAATATTCATAATAGCCAAGTCCCTTCGACTGGTGATAGCCCCAAACATTTGGCTGTGCCTTTCTCTCCCAGAGAGGGCCGATGGTTTCTTTCCACTTGTAGATATTGTCAATGCCGTTGCCGTGAGTCACGCATCCACCGGGGAAGCGCATGAACTTAGGATTAAGTCCCTCGAGCACCTCGGCAAGGTCACGACGCAATCCGTTCTGATGACCGCGGAAAGTATTGCGAGGAAACAGGCTGACAAAGTCTACACCAAGTTTGCCCGTTGTCGATGGTTCAATGCAGAGAACAGCCTTCTTGCAGTCGGCAGTAGGAGTAAGGACAGCCTTGACCTGCTTCCAGTTGTTTGTCTGAGACGAGACACTGCACTTTGCAATAATCTTATTGTCATCCTTCAGTGAAACAACAACCTTGCCTGCCTTGCCACTCAACTGGCGGAGAAAGAGCGAGAGGTCATATTTCTGTCCCTTCTGTACAGGGATACCATCGAAACCAGAATTCTGGAACGACACCACAGATGGGTCTGACACGTTGAGAACAGCATAATGCGAATTGTTTGCGTGTATAGGATTGTCCGTTTCAACAGTCAACTTTGCGCCATCACCGACCAGTGACCAACTGGTCGTCGCATTCCATTCACGGCGGTCACCGCTGTTATATTCAAAATCGCGATTCTCCACAAGTTCAGCATACAGACCACCGTCTGCACTGTAATTGATGTCCTCGAAGAAGATACCCACCAACTTGTTGCTGATGGCCTTGCTGTTCGCCCCATTGACAACAATGTCAGCTTTGACACCCTTCAGTCCCTGAAAGCGTGAGGCATCATCGCTGGCAGACTCAGCATTACGTGCATCCTCTAAGCGGCGGAAAGCCTGATGATTTCTAACGCCCTCGAGCATAGCATAAGCCATGCGGGCATCGGAGCGAGAAACAGCGTCACACTGCACAGGATCTGTAAAATGAACCAAATCCTTGGACGTAGTGCGGTAGTGCCTGCCTTCGCTTTCGAATATGACAGCATAACCGTCGGCTGTAGTAGTGACAACAGGCTTGCGGCACTGCTTGACACCCTTCATCACAGGATAGTCCTGTGGGCGGAAATGCACGAAATCACTTGTTACGGTTACACCGAACTGATTGATATCATCTTTGTCAAACAACTGGAAAACAACAGCAAATACACCATCGCGCCCCTTTACCATTGAAGGTGAATACATCTTTTTTGTCCTTCCTCCCCACGAACCGAAATCAGATGTAATGATGGTGCCATCGCTTACATTTTCCCATGTACGCTTGTCGGCACTCCACTCAAGACGCAGTCCATCACCATTAGCACGCGAATAAGGTCGAACATATACACTGTCAGGTATGCCTGCACTTACAACTGACGAACACGACACCAAAAGCGAAAGTAAAACGGTCTTCTTCATATAACCAAAATATTATTCTGCTGGTTCCTTCTCCTCAACACCCTTTTGCACAAAAGTTATCTGTGTCTCTATGCCAGGACCAAGCAGCGGACTCGAGAGCACAAATGTAGCCTTTCGGTCTTCCTTGGAGGTGTTTTCGTCGACAGCCAGTTTAACAACACATTCGGTGCCTGTTGCCGAGCCCTTGCCTTCTTCAGTGTCAGGATGAACAAAGTCCCCATCCTTGAGAGTCAGTTTCCAATCGCTGTATGCGACAAACTTGATTTCGTCAGAAACCTGTGTGGCAGAAACTGTCAATTCGTGTGTTGCACCAACAATGAACTTGTTGTCATCATACTTATACTTAGGCGCGGGACGTGTTATGCAGTGGAAATTGGTCTGGAAATAGTATGCGTAGCATGTCTCATCCCACTCTGTGCCGAATGTATGAACACCGACATAGCCCAGTCGGCACTTGCCCGTTGTGTTTGGTTCGATGTCAAGTCCAACCTTCACCTGATACCACGCATAATATGAATTAGGTATATTGGCTCCTGCAGGCGAGAACTGTGCGTTAGGCTTAATCCAATCAGTATTGTATGCTGCCACGGCATAACTGTCGAAGGTCTTGAACACTACAGAATCCTTAACTTGGTCAATGAACAAAGACGAGGTGTAATTGTCGATGGCACGAGGATAATCAAATCCAAAACCATGGCGATACGTGTCGTTGTTGCAACAAACGAACAGCAATGACAGAACGACCGGAGTCAAAAAAGAAAAATACTTTTTCATCTTGATATTTAATTTTATTGTATAAATTTTCTGCAAAGATAGCAAAAATTAGTGATGCCTCAAACTGCCCATTGCCAATTAACAAAAAAAATTAAGAAAATTTGGGTAATATAATAAATATGTTTAATTTTGCATAAAAGAACAACGTACAGCAATGAAGAATATATACCACAGAGACATAATGCAACTCCTACTGCTGAAAGGCAGGGAAGGCATGCACGTCTCCCAACTGAGCAGAATGATATATAATCTTCACACCAACCTGTTCGAGAGAAACCTGAATTACAACCAACTGCACCAGACTATCCGCTTCTATATGTGGAGACAGTCACACATGAGACGCTCGCCCATCATGAGAATAAAATACGGATACTACGCGATAAAGCCTGATGTAGCCATCCAACTCGACATCCGTTTCGACGAAGTCACATACGACGAAACGGAGACAAAGACAAAGAAGGAACTGCTGACGCCTTACAACGACCCAAGACAGATGAAGTTGTTCGACCTGTAACAATTTCATCAGTGATGATTAACAATGATTCGTTGATATTATTTTAATCAACACTTAATACCAGTCTATATTACTTGAGTAACTGCTCTGCTTTTTCCACTTCAGGGCATCTGCCAGCGTGCTTGCGTTACAAGCAAACGTAAAGTTGTAACTGCGGTATGGACTGATAACCATCGAGCACGACATTGAGAAGCAATGAAGGTCGCGGCTGAGCGAGGCTGTGGTCATTGACAGTTTGTGGAAATTGAAATCCCATCCACTCGAGAAGTTGATATTCCAGCCGTCGGAGATTCTGATGTTGCCCGAGAAATTGAGCGTGTGTGTCAACTTGAATGGGTAGCGCATACGCTTCACATTGATTTCGGCACTGGTATTTTCGCGCATCATAACACCGTAACTGACAGTAAGGCTCCAAGGCAGCGAGAACTTGACGTATCCATCCTCGTCCAGACCAGACGACTGCTTCTTGGCACCGTTCTTACCCTTTGCTCTGTCAGGGTCAATATTCTGCTCGCTTGAATCCGTGTCATCGTCATCTTCATCCACATCGTCATCTTCCTCAGAAGTGTCAGTGCCGCGGCGCTTGCCAAACAACTTGCTGAACGTGTCGTTGTTGAATGTGTACGACAGGTTCTGGCTCATGCCCTGGAAACGGCCGAAACGTCCCTGGCTCCACTCGGTCTTGTCGGACACATAGACACGTCCCTGGTCATTGAAAGCATACGCGTACGTTGCGAAGACAGCATTCATTGAGAAGGTATAACTCTTGGTCAACTTCATACGGATGCGCATGCTGAGGTCAGACCACGGACGCGACTTGGCTGCCATGTTGTAACTCATGCTGGCACCCAACTCGTCTATAAGACTTATCTTCTTGTAGCCAGTAGAATCACGGTCAGTGCGAACCTTCATCTCGAGGTTGTTGCTGATATCCATATTCAAACTTCCCGTCTTGCCGGCGGGAGCAGTGCCGTAGAGTCCGCTTGAGAAAGGCGAGTATGTTACAGTAGACACATTGCCGTTGGCATCGGTGCGCACATAAGTGTCGTAGAAGCCGAAACGCGACTGGCTGAAATCGGGTGCGTAACTGAAACTCATGGTTGGCGTGAAGACGTGGCGCACTATCACTTTCTCCTCCTTACGTCCAGTCTTGTCGGGAAGTATGAGTTTGTACATACCATACAGTTTGGTGCTGGCAGACAAAGAAAGGTTGTAATTATAGACATTATAGAAACCATATGTCGTATCGCGCTGAACCTCGTTTCGTTCCTCATCCCACGACTGGTTGACCTTGCTGGCATACATACGGTCAGTAAAATTGAACGAAGGCGTGATGTTCAAGTAGTTGAACAGAGTGAACGACGAACTGATAGGCACCTGATGGCGCATACCGTTACGCCAGTCCTTTATCAGGTTCTTGTGCATTATCTCGTTCTCCTTGCAAGAGATACTGTTGCTCAGTGTTCCGGTATAACTCATTGCAATCTTCTCGTACCAGCGTTCAGCGCCCACCTGCTTCTTGCGCTTGAAAGGATAGAAACGTGCAACGCTGATATTCAGGCTGGGCAGTGTCACAGAAAGAGAACTGTCGCGCATGTTCTGACTCAGGTTGAAAGAACCTGAGATGGTCATACCTATCTTGCTGAAAATGCGTGAGTAGTTGATACTGCTGGTACGTGTGCTCTGCGTATAACTTTCAGGGTTATACATTGAAGTAAGGTTGTTGCGCTCGTAACTGCTGGTGGCAAAGTTGACACTTGCAGAGAACGACTGCTTGGGATTTGCCTTTGAATCCTGGCGATGGCTCCACGTGAGTTTGAAACTCTTCGACACCGAGTAGTCGGGCATATTCTTCTCGCCTTCCTTAGTGTTCTGGTAAGAGAAGAGTAAATTACCGCTAAACTTATAACGAACCTTATAGTTTGACTGTCCCGAGATTCCCCACGAACCCTTGGTGTAGATTTCGCCAAGAGCCTTGAAGTCCACCTTGTCGTTTATTGCAAAGTAATAACCTCCATCGCGAAGATAGAAGCCGCGCGTTGTCTCATCGCCGTAGGTAGGCATGATGAAACCGCTGCTGTAACTCTTTGAGAACGGGAAAAAACCATAAGGAAGGGCCAATGGCAGTGGGACATCCTCCACCACGAGATAAGCAGGACCAAACACGACATCCTCGCCCGGACGCACCTTCGCCTTGGTGAGTTTCAGGTAGAAGTGAGGGTGAGCCGCGTCGCAGGTTGTGTATTTTCCGCCACGGATATACATTACGCCCATACTGTCGCGCTTACTCTCTTCGCTGATGAGTATGCCTTCTCCCTGGTCTGTATAGACATTGCTGATAAACGCCTTCTGAGTCTTGAAGTTGTAACTGATGCTGTCCGGTTCGTACTGGTCAGAGCCCTGCTTGAACACAGGTTTGCCGACAATCTCGTTCTTGGCATCGGTCGTGTCGATTCTTCCCGTGGCATGAACGATGCTGCTGTCCATAGCCATGGCTATAAGGTCGGCATCAAGTTCAAGATTCTGGTAGTTGACCTTACCATTTCCGAAAAGGAATGCTCTGGAATTGACACAGTCATAGGTCATTGAGTCCTTTGCCTCGAACTTAACCGGTTCGTCAAGCGCTCCCTTGCTGCGTCGCACTGTGTCAGCCTTCTCCTTGTTCTTCGTACTGTCGGGCAAAACCTCGATGACCTGCTTGTTGCGAATCATCGACATGATACTGTCAGAGTCCACAGAACGAAGCACACTGTCTACTGTGAGTTGCTTAACATCCTGCCTGCGCAAAGAATCAACAAAAACTGAATCAGCAAAGACTGAATCAGCAAATATTGAATCAGCAAAAGCAGAATCAACAAAGGCAGAGTTAGAAGAGGAAGAGTTGGAAGAGGCAGAATCGGTAGTAACAGAATCAGACAGTAGTGAATCGCATACAGATAATACACGACGTGCCGCCCGACCCATGTCAGACGGTACGACAGCATACATCATTGCGCAAAACACAAAGACGACGACCGAGAGTATATACTTCTGCTTTACCAATTCTAATAATGACTACTTACAAGGGTGCAAAGTTACTCAAAAATAACGAGAAAACTAACTTGAAGTTGTCAAAAATGGTTAAGTATGCGGAAATTAGACAAAAAGCAATTAAATACCGAAGGTATACCCGACTTTAAATGACAGATTAGCAAGAGAAAGACGGTGTCTCAGCTACACTCCGAACATCTCGTGCCACTTGTCGAACACGACAACGCCTTCCTCGCCGAAACGCAAGAGTGAACGGCGAACCTTCTCTACACTTTTCTCTTGTTCGAGATTTGTCTTGCTATAGAACTTGTCTGCGTAGCATATAAGTTGTTCCTCGACAGATTCCGGACGGAGGTCGAGAGGTGGAAGCGGAAGTCCCAGCGAAATGATGGATTCAGGAGTCAGTCCGGTGCCGGTATGTCGTTCCGCCACACGAGCGTGCTTCTGCAGACCTTCGGCACGAAGAATCTCACCGCCAAGTAGTCCGTGACGCAGATAGTGTTCCGTTCCGTGACAATGGATGCCTGGTGCATCAGTCTTGACAATGCCGATATCGTGCAGCATCGCACCCTCATAGACAAATTCCTTGTCGATGTTCAACTCCGGATGCCTGTCTGCAATTCGCAAAGCCATGTCAGCCACCATCTTGCTATGCACAAATAGAACATTTCTTAGTTCTGCATTGCCTTCGGTATATTTATCAATCAATAAAATAGGATCCATAGTTGTATATTATTTTAAAGGAGTTAACAGGAGTTATCGGGAGTTATCGGGAAATAATTTTCCACACAAAAGTACAAAGAAAGAGGCACATTCGCAAGGAATGTGCCCCTATAATAGAGATAATTCAGTATGAATTTATCCACCGAAGTTATCGAAGCGAATCATG
The DNA here is from genome assembly GCA_945833925.1 of uncultured Prevotellaceae bacterium. GTDB lineage: Bacteria > Bacteroidota > Bacteroidia > Bacteroidales > Bacteroidaceae > Physcousia. Next base: position 10,695 of record CAMAFX010000027.1, on the reverse strand, counting down.
TCGTCCTCAACACCGAGGCTGTGCAACAGGTCGAGAACAGTCTTAGCCATCATTGGAGGTCCGCAGAGGTAGTACTCACAGTCTTCTGGAGCCTCATGCTGCTTCAGATAGGTGTCGCCCATAACTGGTGCTACGAAGCCTGCAGTATACTTGATTCCTGCTGCATCTGCCTTTGGATCTGGACGGTCCAATGCAAGGTGGAAGTGGAAGTTGGGGAAGTCCTTCTCCAACTGCAGGAAGTCGTCGAGGAATGGAATCTCCTCGAGAGCACGCGCACCATAGAAGTAGTGCATCTCGCGAGCACGATCCTCGGGCTTGATGCCTTTACCCTTGAGCATATGCATAATCTGTGCACGGAGAGGAGCCATACCGGCACCACCACCGACCCAGATCATCTCACGACCTGTGCCATACTCTGGACGGAACTCTCCGTAAGGACCACTCATGATAACCTTGTCGCCTGGCTTGAGGCTGAAAATGTAAGATGAAGCGATACCTGGGTTTACATCCATAAAGCCAGGACCCTGATCCTTTGGCTTGAATGGAGGAGTTGCAATACGTACGTTCAGAGTGATGATATCACCCTCGTCAGGATAGTTAGCCATAGAGTAAGCACGGACAGTATTCTGTGGGTTCTTACACTTCAATGGGAAGAGACCGAACTTCTCCCATGCAGGAAGATAAGTCTCGCCGATGAGCGACTTGTCAAAGTCCTTGTCGTAATCGATGCAATCGAATGCAGGAATCTTGATCTGTGCATAAGAACCAGGCTCGAAGTCCATGTGCTCGCCTGGAGGCAGAGCTACCTTGTACTCCTTGATGAAGGTAGCCACGTTCTTGTTGCCAATAACGGTGCACTCCCATTCCTTAACACCCATTACAGAGTCAGCAACCTTGATGCTCATATCGCTCTTCACCTTGCACTGGCAACCGAGACGCCAGTTCTCCTTAACCTGCTTGCGGGTGAAGTGGCCCTTCTCGCTGTCGAGAATCTCACCACCACCTTCTGGCACCTGGAGCTTGCACTGTCCGCAAGAACCCTTACCACCACAAGCGCTGGGAAGGAAGATGCCAGCCTGAGCCATGGTTGACAGCAGCGAACCACCCTGAGCAACGCTTACGGTGTCCTTGCCGTTGATTGTAATGTTCACATTGCCGCTTGGCGACAAATAAGTCTTTGCTACGAGCAGGATGACCACCAACACGAGGATGATGACCAGGAATACGCCAATGCTCGCTAAAATCAAATTCATATCCATTGTCTATTCCTCCTACTTTTAGATGTTCAAACCACTAAAGCACATAAATGCCAATGCCATCAGACCAACAGTGATGAAGGTGATGCCAAGACCCTGAAGAGGCTTGGGCACATCGGTATATGCCATCTTCTCGCGGATAGCAGCCAAACCAACGATGGCGAGCAACCAACCGATACCGCTACCGAGAGCGTAGGCAATAGCATCGCCGAAGCCGGCGATAGCCTGTGAACTTGTCTCGGGGTCCAACTGAATGCGCTGCTGCATGAACAGAGAAGCACCCATGATGGCACAGTTTACAGCGATAAGAGGCAGGAAGATACCAAGCGAAGCATAGAGAGAAGGGCTGAAGCGCTCAACGACCATCTCAACGAGCTGAACAATACCTGCAATGACTGCAATGAAAAGGATGAATGCAAGGAAGGTGAGGTCAACACCCTTGACCAATGCATCGGGTCCCAGAACGTATGTCTGTAGAGCGTAGTCAACGGGAACGGTAACGAGCAACACGAATGTTACAGCGATACCAAGACCGATGGCTGTCTTTACGTTCTTGGATACGGCCAAGTAAGAGCACATACCCAAGAAGAAAGCGAATATCATGTTGTCCACGAAGATAGAGCGGACGAACAAACTAATCATGTGTTCCATAATTCTTTCTTATTATAAATTAGGTATGTAATGTTACTTTTTCTCTTCTCCGTTGATAGCGCGGTGTGCCCAGATGACACAGCCTACGATGATAAGCGACATGGCAGGCATAACCATCATACCGTTGGTAACATACCAGCTTGAAGGCAGAACCTCGAAGCCGAGCAAGGTACCGAAACCGAAGAGTTCGCGAACGAAGCCTACGATGACGAGGATGAGGGCATATCCGAGACCGTTACCGATACCATCGAGACACGACTCCCAAGGACCGTTCTGCATGGCAAAAGCCTCGAGGCGACCCATCAGGATACAGTTTGTGATGATAAGACCGACGTAAACTGAAAGCTGAACGCTGACGTCGTAGGCAAATGCCTTGAGCACCTGGCTGACGATAGTTACGAGGGTTGCGACAACCACCAGCTGTACGATGATACGAATACGGTTAGGTATAGTCTTGCGCAAAAGAGAGATAATCACGTTTGAAAATGCTGTGATGACGGTAACACTAAGACCCATCACAATCGCCGGCTCCAACTGAGAGGTAACAGCGAGAGCTGAGCAGATACCCAGTACCTGTACAGCCACAGGGTTGTTAAGATTCAGTGGGCTGACCAGTGGGCTTTCCTTAGAAAACAATTTACTCATATTCTGTTCCTCCTGTATTTAGTTATTTTCAACTTCAGCCTGAAGACTGTCTGCGCACTCAGCGGCAACCTCCTCTACCTCTGCCTCGGGGGCAGAAGCGCAGGGAGCAACCTTGATGATGTCGCCGAAGACATTCAGACCACCGTTAACCATTGCAGCCACACCATTGCTGGTGAGGGTTGCTCCGGTAACACCGTCAATCTCATAGTCAGCAGACTTTGCACCAGCCTTTACGACTGTCAGTGCAATGTTGCCCTCTGCATCGAATATAGGAGCACCTGTGAACTGCTGCTGGAACCAACGCTCGTTGATACGAGCACCCAGACCAGCGGTCTCACTCTCATGGCCGAAGTAAGCGCCAAATGTATGAAGCATGTCCTCGTCGACCGAGAGATAGCCCCAGAGACCGCCCCAGAGACCGCGTCCCTTGACTGGGAACACATACTTAACGGCACCGTCAACATTAGCCATGTAGTACTTGTTGCCGTTCAGCTCCTTTTCACTTGTGATAACCTCTGCATACTTGTCGTCGATTGCCTGACCCTCCAGTCCTTCGATGTTGAGCGAGAGAAGAATCTGGTTCTTGGTGTCACGCAATACGTTAGCCTCCTGGATGTCCTTCAGAGAAGAGGACACGAAAGCCAACAGGAATGCAACGATGATAACCATCACTGCTGCATATACAATGGTATATACATTGCTATTGGTATCCAGGCCCTTCTTCTTGGCAGGTTTGTTTTCAGCCGAAGCCTCCACTACCTCTTCGATGTTAGAAGAGTCAGCCATACAGATAGGGCACTTGTCAGGCATTGAATCTGCTTCGAATGTCTGACCGCAGATATTACATTTAAATTTCTTTGCCATATCCTAAAATTATTTAGCGCGGTTCAAACGCTTGTTGATATTACTCTGAACGAAGAAGTAGTCGAAGAGAGGTGCGAAAAGGTTCATGAGCAGGATGGCGAGCATCATACCCTCGGGATAACCAGGGTTGAGAACGCGAACCAAAACAGCCACGAAACCGATGAGCAGACCATAGATCCACTTTCCGCCCTCGGTACGTGCAGAGGTAACAGGGTCGGTAGCCATGAACACAGCACCGAAGCAGAAACCACCTACAACAAGATGATGCCACCATTCAATCTCAGTTGCGCCGACAGACTGCATCAGGAAACCTGTAGCAGCGCCGCCAACGAACACGCTGAGCATTGTCTTCCAGCTTGCCACGCCAGTGTAGAGGAGAAGCAGAGCACCAAGACCGATGGCGATGACGCTTGTCTCACCCATAGAACCTGGGATGAGACCGATGACAGCAGCCTCGATTGTTGGGCAGTCGAACCCGGCAAAGCCCTCAGCAGCCGCAGCACCAAGAGGAGTGGCAGCGGTCAGAGCATCAGGAAGAGCCGTATAGCCGAAACCAAGGATAGGGTCAGCGCTTACCCACACGCTGCAGTCGCCAGTCATATAACTTGGATAGCTGAAGAAGAGGAATGCACGTGCGATGAGAGCAACGTTGAAGATGTTCATACCAGTACCACCGAAGATCTCCTTTGCGAAGATGACGCTGAAGGCACAAGCCAGAGCGAGCATCCATAGAGGAGTAGTGACAGGAATGATGAGAGGAATGATGATACCGCTGACGAGATAACCCTCGGCAATCTCCTCCTTCTTCCACTGAGCCACGGTAAACTCGATGCCAAGACCAACAACGTAGCTGACAATCAGTTTAGGCAGCATAGCCAGAAGACCGTAAATAAACATACCGCAGAATGTAGCCTCGCTGAGTTTGCCAGCGGCCAAAGCATTCTGGTAACCGATATTGTAGCATCCGAAGAGCAGGGCGGGCACCAGTGCGATGACCACGAAACTCATCAGTCGCTTGCTATCGAAAGCATCGTGCACGTTAACACTACCACGGCGGCTCGTTGTGTTAGGAACGAAAGCAAAGCTCTCGAATCCCTCGTAGAGGCTGCGGAAAGCGTGCAGTTTGCCGCCCTCCTCGAAGGAAGGCTTGATGTTATCGAAGAATTTTCTTAACGCTTTCATATAGAATAATTATATAATGTGTATTATGCATTCTCCTTGCGAAGAATGTCGAGACCTTCACGAACGATGCGCTGCAGTTCCAGTTTAGAACTGTCAACGAACTCAGCGATAGCGAAGTCCTCTGGAGCAACCTCATAGATACCAAGAGCCTCCTGACGGTCGATGTCGCCAGTGATGATAGCCTTTACAAGATAACCTGCATAGATGTCCATCGGGAACACCTTGTCATACTCACCGCCAACGATGATGTGGCGCTCACTACCCTTGACGCGTGCATCCAGTGCATACTCCTTCTTTGGGCAGAGCCAGCTCCAGTAGCTGCGGCTTGTAGAGAACTCCTTGCAGCGGAATGGTGAAATCCATCCCATGAACTCGTTTACGTCGTCGCCTTCTGGAATGACGTTGACCTCGGTTGCATGTGCTGCGAGATAACTGTCGGCAGTTGTCTTGAAGCCAGTCATCACATTACCATTGATGATACGCTGGTGGTGGTCAGCCTCTGCAATGTTGCCGCTGAGCAGTGTTGTCAGTTTCTGGCCAACGAGCACCTTGTAGTACTTTGGAGCGGTAACCTCGCTGCCTGCCAGCGCGATTGTACGCTGAAGGTTAACCTTGCCGGTTGTCATGAGGCGACCGATGAAGATAACCTCCTCACCGCTCAGTGTCCATACAACCTCACCCTTGTTGATAGGGCTTACGTGGTTAATCTGCACACCGACGTTACCTGCTGGAGCGGGACCGTCGTAGATTGTCACGTTGCAGTCCTTTGCCTCGCAGAGAGCCTTGTTTGTCTGCTTCTTGCTGACACCCAGTTCAACCTTGGCGATTTTGCTCAATGCTGTGATACCTGCCTGGAACTCTTTCTCCTGACCGGTTACAACATAATCGAAATCCTGGCTGAGAGGCATAGAGTTGAAAGCAGTGACAAAGATAGCCTTTGGCTGATCGTCGGGATTTGCCACAACGTCGTAGGGGCGGCTGCGGAAGAATGAGAACATACCACTCTCCATGAGCAAAGCCTTAACATCTCCCTTGACGTCAAACTCGCGAGCCACCTGCTCCTTGTCAGCCTGAACACGAATGCTGAGGAGTTTGCGACGGTCGCCGCGCTCCACCATGCTTACAGTACCGCTAACTGGGCTCACAAACTTTACCTCGGGATGCAATTTGTCAACAAACAATGCATCACCAGCCTTTACTGTGTCGCCTTCCTTCACCACCACCTTTGGTTTAACACCGCAGAAATCATCAGGTACCAAAGCATACTCGCCTGGGCACTGTGTTGCGGAAGTCTCCAAAGCTGCGGTGCCCTTCAGTTTCACATCAAGGCCTTTACGCAATTTGATTACTTTTGCCATTTAAGTTTATGGATTTATTAATATAAAGAATTATAATACTTATAAACGCGACAAAATTACAAAAAAAAATCTAAAACTTGTCCCCTTTAATGCAAAATTTGAAATAAATTTCCTAAATTTGCCTTGAAATCATTTAGCGAGACACTGAAACACATAAAAAACATCATAAGGTGGGCAGGCGGATTATTGCTAACCCTATTCGTCATCCTCTACGTCATCCTCTCTCTTCCCATATTCCAGACATGGATTGGAAGCAGGGTGGCCAATGTGTTGTCGTCGTTGCTCGACACCAAGGTCAGGGTCGAGAGAGTGCAGTTGGGGTTTACCGGCCGTGCCGTCGTCGACAACCTCGAAGTGCTGGACCGCCAGGACCGCCCTATGCTCTTCTCCACCAGAACCGGAGTCAAGATTGACTTGCAGAAACTCATCGGCAACGGCGACATCATCATCCACAGCGCCCAACTTTTCGGAGCGAAGATAAGAATCTCGCAGGAGAGAGCAGACACAGCCACCAACATCCAGTTCGTCCTTGACGCATTTGCCAGCAAGGACACCACAAGCAAGCCCGCTCCTCACGTCGAGATAAGGAGCATAATGGTACGCCACACCGACATCACCTTCGACAAGAAGTGGAAGAAAAAACTGAACACTTTCGACCCCAACCACATCAGCATCACCGATGCGTCTATCACTGCCTCGCTGAACATTCTGAAAGACGACACGCTCGACGTATCGCTCAAGAAGATGTCGCTCCGCGAGGCAAGTGGCATTACCATCAGCAACGGCAGACTGGAACTGAGAAAAGACTCGAAAGGAACGTTCCACATTAACGAATTCCTGATTTCGTTGCTGGGCACCAGTGTGCAGTCCGACCACATCGTGTTCCATCTGGGAGGCAACGGTGCAAAACCATACGGAGAGGGCAACATCAAGGCAAGCATAACGCCATCCAACCTCAAGGCATTCTACGAGCCGCTGCAGGAGGTTGACGATGTCATAGATATTGACATATCAGCATATTATAGAGACAGCAGCGTCACCGTTTCTAAGCTCAACATCGACGACAGCGAGAAGGCACTCAGGGTAGCAGGTACAGGCACCGTCCGGAACATTGGCACCAGCAGTCAGGTTATCGACGCACGCATTGACGAGTTCGAGATAAACAGTAACATCGAGCACGCCATATGGCCTATGCTCGACAGAATCATCACTGGTGGCAATCCCACCGACGTTGTCAAGACGAACAACACGAGGAGGAAGATTCAATACATCCTGAGAAACGTCGGCACGCTCAGCGCACAAGCCAGCGTGAGATATGCGAACAAGAAGATAGAGGGCGACGCAGCCATAAGAAGCGGACTGGGCGACCTCAACGCGAGCGGTTCGTACACCGACGACAGAATAACACTGCTCGCCAGGGCTGTAAAGGTTAAAGCAGGAATACTGGCCCAGGATGGCAGTGACACCCTTTCGTCCTTCGGTGACATTACCGCCGATATTGAGGTCAACGGCAGGATAAAGGGACCTTACGGGTACCCCGACGGCAAGGCAAGCATCAGCATCAAGGAAGCCACCATCAAGGGCTATACATATAGGAATATAAAGGCAGAAGCATCGCGCAACGGCAATCTGACGGCTTTCAGACTGCAGTCCAAGGACCCCTCGGCACTTCTTGACGCCGGCATCAGGGCATCCCTGTCCAAGGTAAAGCCATTCATCGAGGGACTGGTCTACATCAAGAACTTCGACTTCCCTGCCACCAACCTGCCCCACCCCAAGAATATCGACAGGCTCTCCTTAAGGGCGGGCATCGACCTCCACGACAATACCCTCGACAACATGGAGGGGCACATCAGCATACCGCACATCATCATTCATTCCGAATCGCAGGACACCACGCTGACACTCACCAACATACAGTTGAAGAGCAGTCCCGACAAGAGAAGGCGTCACATAGAACTCAACTCGCCGTATGTCAAGGCTGTCGCCGACGGCGAATTCGAGTTGAAGGGTCTGCTGACACACGCCCAGTTGTTCGTCCACAACTGGCTCCCCAACGTCATCAAGGGTCCTACCTACCACAACTCCACGACCGACGCATCGTTCAGCATCAACCTTACCGACATCTCGCCACTGAAGCCCCTACTCGGACTTGACGCCTCCATCGACGAGGGACCGCTGAAGTTCGACGCCCAGATAAACAGCAGCGAGAAAATTCTGAAGGCAGTCGCCTCTGCACCCAACATCAAGGTGGCAAACGAGGAACTGCACGACGTCAGCATCGTCATAGACCAGAAGGACAAGAATATGGACGGCAGGGTCAGCCTCAAGCGAATTATGAGCAACAAGCCTGTCGGAATGAACCTGAACATCCGCACCACGACCGACAGCATCACGACAATGGTCGCCTGGGACAACTTCAAGGGAAACAACAAGGGCGAGATAGCACTGCGAGGTACACTCGAACACAATGCCACCGGCGGTCTGGCGGCGTATGCCGACATCCTGCCCACCGACCTCTACATCAACGACACGCTGTGGCACGTCAACCGTTCGCAACTCTACTACAGAAACAAGGAGCTGTACGTCGACAACTTCAAGATTGAGATGCAGAAGAACATGAGCCAGAGCGAGCACAGCCTTTCAATCCACGGAACGGCTTCCGCCAATCTCTCGGACACCCTCTTCGTCAACCTGCAGAACATCGACCTCGACTACATCTTCACCATCGTCAAGGTGAAGCCCATTGCACTGAGCGGACACGCCAGCGGACTGATAGCCGGAGCCCACGTCTTCAGCACGCCACAGGCTTACGCACTGATCACCGTTCCCGACTTCAAGTTCAACAAGGCGGAAATGGGCGTCCTGAGGTGTCCGCTCACCTGGGGCGAAGAACCCGGTTCTCTTGGATTCAACGGCACCACCATCACGGACAGGGCTAACAACGCCAAACTCAATGTCGACGGCTACCTGCATCTGGTCAAGGACCCCATCCAGCACATCAATCTCGACATCAACTTCACGCGCGCCAACGCCATGTTCATGCAGCGCTACATCGGTGGCATAATGGACGACTTCGAAGGCAGGGTGAGCGGAAAGGCGAAGGTTGTGGGTAACTTTGGCGCGATAGACATCCTTGCCGATGCAAAGGTCGACACCATCGGACTGACCATCCCATCGCTCAACGCACGCTTCTTTGCCTACGGCGACTCCATCCATCTCCGTCCCGACGGCGTCTACCTTAACAACATCACCGCCTACGACAGGGACGGCCATCCGGGCATGCGCGAGCACAGCGCCACCGTGAACGGCAGAATCAAGTACGAGCATTTCCAGAACATGCACTACCTTTTTAACATAGAGGGCAGAAACATACTGGCATACCATCAGGAGGACTTCAACGACATGCCGTTCTATGCCACCGTCTGGGGTACTGGTGGCGTGAAACTGGAGGGCGGTCCCGGCTACACCAACATCGACATCAACGCAACACCCGAGAAGGGAACAGTTCTGACATACAACGCATCGGGTCCCGACGCCATAACGCAGGCTGGATTCATCACCTTCGTCGACAGATCAACACAGGTCAAGAAGAAGGGCGACGAGAAGCCGGACGAGGACGACAGACCGACCAGCGATATGAGGATAAACTTCAACATTCACCTCAACCCAGACTCACAACTCAAACTCCTGATGGACCAGCGCACGGGCGACTATATCACGCTCTACGGCAACAGCAACCTGCTTGCCACATACTATAACAAGGGCAGTTTCAAGATGTACGGAACATACACCGTGGACCGTGGCACCTACAACCTCACCTTGCAGGACATCATACACAAGGACTTCCAGTTCCGCCGCAACGGAACCATCGTCTTCGGTGGAAACCCGATGAATGCCGACCTCGATCTGCAGGCTGTTTACACAGTGCCGAGTGTATCGCTCAACGACCTCTCTGCCAAGGGAACCTTCTCGAACACAAACGTCAGGGTGAACTGCATCATGAACCTCGGCGGTAAAGCCGGTGAGCCACGCATCACTTTCGACTTCGACATCCCCAACGTCAATGAGGAGGAGGCACGCATGGTACGCACGCTCATCAGCACCGAGGAGGAGCGCAACCTGCAGGTCATCTACCTGCTTGGCATCGGTCGTTTCTACACCTACGACTATACTGGCGACCAGAACCAGAGCAGCATGGCTATGAACTCTCTCATCAGCTCTACCCTCTCCGGTCAGCTCAACCAGATCATCAACAACATCACTGGCACCACCGACTGGAACTTCGGTGCCAACCTTGTCACCGGAAACACGGGCTGGAGCGACATGGACGTAGAAGGCAGACTGTCGGGACGCATGCTGAACAACCGCCTCCTCTTCAACGGCAATTTCGGTTACAGAGACACCCCAGTGGCAAACAACAATTTCGTGGGCGACTTCGACCTGCAGTACCTCCTCACCAAGAACGGCAATGTCATCCTCAAGGCTTACAGCGAGACGAACGACAGATACTTCACCAAGTCAGCCCTAACAACGCAGGGCGTTGGTCTGCTCGTGAAGCGCGACTTCTCTAACTGGCGCGAGCTGACCACCTTCATCAAGAATCGTCAATCCAAGAAAAAGAGGTAGAACAAATCTTGTTTCTATCATTTTCAAACTGAATGAATGAATGAAAGAAATATTTAAACTGTCTGTTTGTCTGTTTGTCGTAAATAAAAAGGTAGTGGCTCACACGTCTA
>CAMAFX010000026.1 GCA_945833925.1 uncultured Prevotellaceae bacterium | reverse complement strand
GAACTTTACTAACCAAACACGCACAAAAACGTACAAAAATATAGTCGTTTAAGATATTAGTTATGATTTTTTTATCATCAACAGCTCCATAACACAAAAAAGAGACCTCCGATTGGTCTCTTTTTTAAGTACGGGTGATAGGACTCGAACCTACACGCATCGCTGCACCAGATCCTAAGTCTGGCGTGTCTACCAATTCCACCACACCCGCAAGAATCTTAGACAAAAGTACAGTTTAAATGCCATTCTGCCAAATAATTCGCTCAAAAATTGATTCTTGCTTGCTAAAATTCACATTTACAGAGCATATTTTTGCAAAGTAACATCTTTTTTATAACTTTGCGCAATATGTACGCATATGCGCACAAGGAGCGCGGAACAAGCAAGCCCACCAAGCCAGTCTCACGAAGGCTGCATGTGCGTCTTTGCGAGTCAAGAGCTCACACACAACAAATTGACAAAAACAAATTAAAGATAAGAAAATGGGTAATTTTATGAAAATGGTAGGCGCAACGTTGGTTGGCCTCGTACTTTGGACAATTGTGATGTTCGTGTTCAGCATCATCGGATTTGCCGGCATAATGGCATCCGAAGGTATGACAGACGTAGAGGATGGCAGCATCCTTAGAATAACCCTGAACGGTGAGGTGACAGAAAGAGACGAATCCAGCCCACTGGCCATACTTGGCGGCGACAACGAGACCCTCGCACTCGAGCAACTTCTGGAAGCCATCGACAAGGCTGGCAAGAGCGACAAGGTGAAGGGTATTTACCTTGAAGGCGGTGCACTGGCTGCCTCACCAGCTATGTTGCAGGAATTGCGCCAGGCACTGGTAAAGTTCAAGGAGACAAAGAAGTGGATTGTAGCATACGGCGACACATACACACAGGGAAGCTACTATATCTGCTCGGTAGCCGACGAACTCTACATCAACCCTCAGGGTATGCTCGACTGGCACGGTATGGCGGCACAGCCAATGTTCTACACAGAGGTCATGAAGAAACTCGGAGTAAAAATGCAGGTGTTCAAGGTAGGAACCTTCAAGAGTGCAGTTGAGCCATTCATCAATACAGAGATGAGCGAGCCAAACCGCCAGCAGGTGACAAGCTACCTGACAAGCATCTGGGGAAACATGGTAAGCGAGGTAGCAAAGAGCCGCAAGCTGACACCTGAGAAACTCAACGCCATGGCAGACACGCTGCTCGTCTTCCAGAGTACAGACTATCTCTTAAAGGAGAAGATGGTGGACAAGGCAAAGTACAAGGACGAGATTCGCGACCTGCTGAAGAAGAAATGCGATCTTGACGAGGACGAGACCCTGACCTTCGTTTCGGTAAATGAGATGGCTAACTCTGAGGTGTCGCTCGAGAAGAAGGACGACTGCATAGCAGTACTCTACGCATACGGAGACATCGTGGATGACGCTGCAAACAACATGACCAGAGGTATGGCTGGCACCATTGCGCCAGCACCAATCAACAAGGAGTTGGACAAGCTTATGAATGACGACGACGTGAAAGCGGTGGTAATACGCGTCAACTCGGGCGGTGGTAGCGCATACGCAAGCGAGCAGATATGGCGACATGTGACTCTGCTGAAGAAGAAGAAGCCTGTTGTAGTTTCGATGGGTGGCATGGCTGCCAGTGGCGGCTACTACATTTCGTGCAACGCTTCGAAGATTGTTGCCGAACCAACAACACTGACAGGTTCAATTGGAATCTTCGGAATGATTCCCGATATGAGCGAACTGCTGACAGAGAAGATCGGACTGCGCTATGACGTGGTGAAGACCAACGCACACAGCGACTTCGGCGCACAGGACCGTCCGTTCACACCCGAGGAGGGCAGACTGGTACAGGCTCATATAGAGCGTGGCTACGATCTCTTCACACGCCGTGTGGCTGAGGGACGCAACATCTCGCAGGACAGCGTGAAGGTAATTGCCGAGGGACGAGTATGGACCGGCGAGCAGGCAAAGAAGATTGGTCTCGTTGACGAACTCGGAAACCTGGAGACAGCCATCAAGGCTGCGGCAAAACTGGCAAAGACAAAGGACTATGTCATCGCCAAATATCCTGAAAGCAGTTCATTCTTTGAAAAGCTGATGAGCGAAAATAACGACGAAGGTTTCATGGAATCACAGCTCAAGAGCACTCTCGGCGAGTACTACGGAACTTTCAATACCATCAGAAACATGAAGAATCTCAAGGGACAGGGCATGATTCAGGCACGTATGCCATACGAACTGATTATCCGATAAGAGAGAAGAACGGACAACCGGACGAAATACCAAGAACACCATAGCAAGGCACACGCAACAGAGACATGGAAGGCGACCTGATAAAGATAAACAGATGGCTGATGCCACTAAGCTGGATATACGGCGCAGTAACTGCTGCCAGAAACTGGCTGTTCGACATTCATGTGCTGAGAAGCGTGAGCTACCCGGTTCCGGTGATTAACGTCGGCAACCTCACCGTCGGCGGCACAGGCAAGACGCCACACGTAGAATACCTGATACGTCTGCTTAGTGCCAACTACAAGGTTGCTGTGTTGAGCAGGGGCTACAAAAGAAAGACAAAAGGATTTGTCCTCGCCACAAAGGATTCGACAATGCAGGAGATAGGCGACGAACCGTGGCAGGTGAAGCAGAAGTTCCAGGATATCTATGTAGCCGTTGACGCCAACCGACGACGCGGCATAAGCAGACTGCTGAGCAGTCAGGAGACAAAGGACGTGGACGTGATTCTGCTGGACGACGCCTATCAGCACCGATATGTCAAGCCAAGCACGAACATACTGTTGGTGGACTATCACAGAATGATAACCGACGACTGCCTGCTGCCTGCCGGAAGACTGAGAGAATCGGCAAAGGGATGCAACAGGGCAAAGATTGTGATAGTGACCAAGTGTCCGTCGCAACTGACGCCGATGGAATACAGAGTGGTGCAGAACGCACTCGACCTGCGACCCTACCAGCACCTCTTCTTCAGCACCTTCAGATACGGTGAACTGCAAGGACTGTTCAACGAGAAGACAAGACCCATCACCTCCATCGAAGACGAAGAGCACATCATGCTGCTGACGGGCATTGCATCGCCCGAACAGATGATGATGGACCTGCACAGGTACACGCGCCACATCACACCTGTCAGTTTCCCCGACCACCACTTCTTCACCCGAGAGGATGCCGTAGAGATAGAGAAGCAATTCAAGAGCATACCATCGCCACGCTTCATCATAACCACAGAGAAGGATGCCACAAGACTGCGGAACTGCCCGGAGCTGAGCGAACTGGTGAAGCAGAGCCTGTACGTCATACCAATAGAGGTGGACATACTGAGAAACGAAAAAACGACCTTTAACGAAAAGATATTGAAATATGTACGAAAAGATTCAAGCAACAGCACAATGGCTTAAGGAGAAAATTACCTCCAAACCAGAAACAGCCATAATACTTGGGACCGGTCTTGGACGACTGGCCGACGAGATTGAAGTAACGGATCGCATTCCATATAGCGAAATACCAAACATGCCTGTCAGCACCGTAGAGGGACACAGCGGATGTCTGCTCGTTGGCAAACTGGGCGGCAAGGACATTCTCGCAATGCAGGGACGTTTCCACTACTACGAAGGATACTCGATGAAGGAGGTCACCTTCCCGGTAAGAGTTATGTATGAACTGGGCATCAAGACACTATTTGTCAGCAATGCCGGAGGCGGCACAAACCCCGACTTCAACATCGGCGACCTGATGATCATCACCGACCACATCAACCACTTCCCCGAAAATCCACTCAGGGGAAAGAACTTCCCGACAGGTCCGCGATTCCCCGACATGAGCGAGGTCTACGACAAGGAACTTATCCGTCTGGCAGACTCCATCGCCAAGGAGAAGAACATCAAGGTACAGCATGGTGTGTACCTGGGTACACAGGGACCAACTTTCGAGACTCCAGCCGAATACAAGATGTTCCGACTGCTCGGTGCCGACTCTGTTGGCATGAGCACCGTGCCCGAGGCAATCGTGGCACACCACTGCGGCATAAAGCTGTTCGGAATGAGCATCATCACCGACATTGGCGTTGAAGGCAAGATTGTCGAGATTAGCCACGAGGAGGTGCAGAAGGCTGCCAATGCAGTACAGCCCCTTATGGCAGAGATAATGCGAGAGATGATCAGACGCTCGTGACGCAGACTCCATGCTGAGGAAAACAAAGAATACACATAAAACAACTAAACACAAATTGGAAATAAAGGAATTGGGTGAGTTCGGTCTGATTGACCATCTCACAAAAGACATAAAGCCACAGAACCCAAGCACAGTGAAAGGCGTAGGCGACGACTGTGCAGTAATGCAGTACGAGAACGGACGACAGGTGCTGGTAACCACCGACATGCTGATGGAGGGTGTCCATTTCGACCTACAGTACACACCGATGAAACACCTCGGATACAAGTCGGCAATGGTAAATCTGAGCGACGTATATGCTATGAACGGAACACCACGACAGATGGTGGTGAGCATAGCTCTGGGCAAGCGATTCGGAGTGGAGGACCTCGAGGACTTCTATGACGGACTGAAAATGGCATGCGACGCACACCACGTCGACATCGTTGGAGGCGACACCACATCGTCGCGCACGGGTCTTGCCATCAGCATAACATGCATCGGCGAGGCTAACCCCGAAGACGTGGTGATGCGAAACGGAGCCAAGGAGACCGACCTCATCTGTGTGAGTGGAAATCTTGGTGCGGCATACATGGGACTGCAGTTGCTGGAACGCGAGAAAGCCATCTTCAACGAGCAGTACAAGGAAGCACAGCAAAAGGAAGGAAACAAGGGAGTGGACGACACCATCGCCCAGCCAGACTTCAGCGGTCGCGAATACCTGCTTGAGAGAATACTGAAACCGGAAGCACGCCGAGACATCGTCGAGGCACTGGCATCTGCCGGGATAAAGCCAACCTCCATGATGGACATCAGCGACGGACTGTCGAGCGAGTTGATGCACATCTGCAAGCAGAGCGGTGTGGGATGCAGAATATACGAGGACAGGATACCTGTCGACTACCAGACAGCATCGGCAGCCGAGGAGTTCGGACTGAGCACCACCACCTGCGCGCTGAATGGCGGTGAGGACTACGAACTGCTCTTCACCGTACCTTTGACAATGAACGACGTTGTCAGCAATATAGAGGACGTAAAGGTCATCGGCTACATAACACCAGCTTCGGAAGGACAGAAGCTGATATGCCGTGACAAGAGTGAATTTAACCTTAAGGCACAAGGATGGAATCCACTGAAGGACTAAGCGGAAAGAACACCTGAACGTACGCAAAGAACCAAGTGGAGAGATAGACATATTGCGCCAATCTTATTACAACGATGGCAAGGAAAGAACAAATAGTGCTGATGACACTGCAATTCATTTTAATTGTGGTAGTCATCGGCACTGTTGCCTTTTGGTATGCAAGAGGGAAAAACAAGGCGGAGAACGAAGATGCCATGTCTGCAAACCAGCAGACGAATATCTACCACCAGAAGGACAATGGTAAGGATGGCGCTCCTGCATCTCCCGAGTCAATAACCTTCGACCCCAACACTGCCGACTCTGCAACATTCGTAAGAGTCGGCTTGAGTCCGATGCAGGCTCGCAACATTATCAAATACCGACAGAAAGGATGGCAATGCCACCGGCCCGAGGACTTCAAGAAGATATACGGACTGACGGTGGGACAATGGGAACACCTGCGTCCACTCATCAAGATAGACAAGAAATACCAGTATCTGGCAGACAACGAGGATGTATACCGCCAACCAGCATACACCATGCACAAGTCAAGGGACAACAACGATGATTCGCCCATGAAATCGAATTACAAGCGAACAGAGAAAATTCAAGAAGGCGAAACTATCGACCTGGCAACGGCAGACACCACGTCGCTGAAACGCATACCGGGCATCGGCTCGTACTATTCGCGCAAGATAATGGAATACGAAAACAAGCTTGGCGGATACTACTCTCTCGATCAGATCAACGACAAGGCACTCGATTTCCTGCCATTGGGAATAGAGAATTACATGACCATTTCCACGCCGAACATAAGGCAGCTGCACATCAACAGTTGCACGGTGAAGCAACTCACCAACCACCCCTACATCACCTATCCACAGGCAAAGCAGTTAGCCGACAGGATACGACTCTACGGTCCCATAAAGTCGTGGGACGAGATACTCTTTCTCTCGGAATTCAGCAGCAAAGACAAGGAAAGGCTCGAACCATACATTTGTTTCGAGTAGAAAGCCCTACCCCCACCTCTACCAAGAGGGAGGAGCCACTTTGCCGTGAAGACTTATACAAACTGGTTGATGAAGACCAGACCGATGGCAACCGGGATGACCCACTTCAGCAGGAACACATAGGTGGAAAGGAAACGGAACTTAAGATGACCGTTGTTGGTCAGCTGGTCGTTAAGAAGCTTCCTGTCCATACGCCAACCGGTGAACAACGAGATGATGATGCCGCCCAGAGGCATAAGAATCAAGGAAGGAAGAGCATCGAAACAATCGAAGATGCCCAGCGAACCAAGTTTGACGTTGCTCAACACACCGAATGACAACGAACAGATGACGCCAAGAACCATACAGACAACCGACACCCACACGGCGGCACGGCGGCGCGACATGTCGTGTACCTCATGAAGATAGGCTGTTACCGGTTCGTGAATGCTTATGGCACTGGTCAGGGCAGCAAGGAAAAGCAGCATATAGAACAGCAGCGAGAAGATATAGCCCATTACCGGCATGCCACCGAAAGCCTGCGAGAAGACGTAGGGGAGCGACTTGAAGACGAGTCCTGCACCTTCGCCTGGTTCAAGTCCGGGTACACTGAACACAGCTGGGAAGATGATGAATCCGGAAAGCAAAGCCACGAATGTATCAATTACACAGACACTGCAAGCCGTCTTGACAAGGTTTGTATCGTCGCGGAAATAGCTGGCATAGGTGCAAAGGCATCCCATCGCAATACTCAGAGAGAAGAACGACTGGCCAATTGCACTAAGAACTGCCGACGCGGTTAGCTTTGAGAAGTCAGGCTTTAGAAGATAGCGCAAGCCCTCTTCAGTACCAGGCAAAGAGAACGCACATACGACAAGAACTCCGATGATGAGCAGCAACATTGGCATCATCAACTTACTGAAACGCTCTATACCGTTCTGGACACCCTTGACAATGATAAGATGTACCATTGCCATGAACAGGACTGCAAACACAACTGGCAGGTATGGGTCTGCAACGAACGAATCGAACACAGTAGAGAAATAGTTGGGGTCTTCTGCCGTATGCTGCAACGAGCCTTTCAGCGACTCAAAACAATAATACAATGTCCAGCCCGACACCACGACATAGTAGCACATGATGATGAAAGCAACGAAGACTCCGATGCCACCCTGTATTCTCCACCACGAGCCAGGTGCCAGTTTCTGATATGCAGTCGCCGTGTTGGCGTGGGTGCTGCGACCGATGACAAACTCGCTCAGCATGACCGGCATGCCAATGATAAACACGCACACCAGATATATCAGCACAAAGGCTGCACCGCCGTTGTTCCCAACCTCTGTAGGGAAACGCCATATATTACCCAGACCGACAGCACTGCCTGCCGATGCCAGCACCACACCCAGTTTACTTCCGAAAGTTCCTCTGCTTTCCGCCATCTTTATACCTTATATATATATATTTATATTCAAGAAGTACTCTATCGTCTGCTTTCGACCGTCACCAAAAGCCAACTCCTGCCCGCTCCGGTCAACTTCCGCCAATGCCCAGCAACTCGTTGAGGAACACCAGCGTGATGCATGCCGGAGCCACAAAACGAATGAAGAACATCAGCACGCCGTACAGTGGAACGGAGTGAAGTCCCCAGTTCGACAGTTCGTCGTAGACATCCTGCTTCTTCATCTTCCATCCGACAAACAGACAGATACCAATTCCACCAAGTGGCATGAAGAACTTTGCCGTAAGGAAATCGAAGAGATCGAAGAATCCCATACCGAAGATGAGGACATCGCGCCACGGTCCGAACGACAAGGAACAGCAAACGCCAAGAACTATGCAACAAGCGGTGACTATCCATGTCGCACGACGACGCGACACATGGAAATGCTCGCGTATATAGGCGGTGCTTATCTCATGCATTGAAATACTGCTGGTTATCGCGGCAAGCAACAACAGCAGGTAGAACAAAATGCTGAAGATGTCGCCCAACCACATGGCATCCTTGAACGCCATGTTGAAGACATTGGGCAGGGTGACAAACACAAGACCCGGACCTGCATCAGGATGCACGCCCACCGAGAAGACGGTTGGGAAGATGATGAAACCGGCAAGGATGGCCACCATTGTGTCGATGAGACACACATTCATAGCCGACGACACCAGTCTGGTCTGCTTGTTGAAATATGAAGAATATGTCACAAGACATCCGATACCCACTGACAGCGAGAAGAATGCCTGACCCATAGCGCTGAAGACAACCTTGGGAGTCACCTTGCCGAAATCAGGCTGGAGAAGGAATGTAAGACCCTCGCCAGCACCAGGCATGGTGACGCTGAGAACCACAAGAAGAATGATGATGAAAAGCAGGAGTGGCATCATCATTTTGCTGAATTTCTCGATGCCGCTCTCAACACCACGAGCCACTATGACATGGGTGATGAAGAGGAACATCAGCAGGAACAAGAGGGGACGGTAAGGATGAGTCACGAAACAGTTGAACACCTCGCCGAAATCATGGCTGCCCGACAAGGCTCCTGTTATAGAAAGGAAGGTATAGTCCAACGTCCAACCAGCAACAACACTGTAGAATGAGAGTACGAGAAATCCCGAAAGAACACCAATAATTCCGACAACGAACCATGGTGTTCCGGGGGCAAGTTTACGGTATGCCTCGACAGTGTTGGCACGTGAATGTCTGCCCACGACAAACTCGCTCACCATGACCGGCAGGGCCAGAAACAACACAAAAATAAGATAGATAAGAATGAATGCCGCGCCTCCATTCTTACCTGTCTCTGTGGGAAATCGCCATATATTGCCCAATCCAACGGCACTTCCTGCAGATGCAAGCACCACTCCGAGCTTACTCGCAAAATGTCCTCTGTCTTCTTTCATCAATCTATAATTATTTTTGCCAAAAGAACGGCTGCAAAAAAACACGCAACACAAAGTAATAATTACTAAATGTGCAATTATTTTGCAAATTTAATACTAAATTTATATTTTTGCAACGAATTTATAAAATAAAGACCACGTATGCTTACAAATTGCATCAAACAATACCCTTTGACAATACTGACGGCAACGACAATCTGCGTGTTGTCCGTCATACCTGTTCCCGAAGTCAAGATGGCAGAAGACATACCACTGATTGACAAATGGGTGCACTTTGTCATGTACGGTGGACTCTCTGCCGTTACATTCTTCGAACTGTACAGAAACTACTGCAAAGGAACTCAAAACAAAAAAAAGAGAGAAGCAACAATAATGATGCTTCTCTGTACCTTTATTGTGCCATCGCTCTACGGCGGACTGCTTGAACTGGTTCAGAAATACCTTACCACATGCCGCAGTGGCGACTGGATCGATTTCATTGCTGATGCTATAGGAGCAGCACTTGGTTCACTCCTTGGCCTCATCGTCGTCCCACATCTTGTAAGGAAACTTACGCATATGTGAGTTGTAATAGCGGCGGTTACCTGTCACTTCACGACCGATGAAGTCGGGTTTGTCGAACGGAGCATTCTCGCTCTCAAGTTCTACTTCTGCCATTATGAGACCATCGTTGTCACCGTGGAAGACATCAATCTCCCAGACATGCACACCGTCGGTGTTAGGCACGAGGTAGCGGTGCTTGTCTATGATGCCCGGTTCGCAGATGTTCATCAAGTCCTGCGCCTCTGACAGACTTATCTCCCTCTCCCACTCAAAGCGCGACAGTCCCGCAGCCCCACTCGGACCCTTGATTGTAAGGTAACCCTTGTCATCTCTTATCCGGACCCTGACTGTCCTGCCGTTTCCGCTCGAAATATAGCCCTGCTGTATGTGCGTACAGTCGATGGCGAGGTGCTTGAACTCGCCAACCACACGAAACTTGCGCTCTATCTCCAGATTGTCTGTTGCCGCCATAATCGCATGCAATGCTTAACCGTACTTATTCTTCTCCGCCAAACTCCATCAGGTACGCCTTGATGAAGGCGTCTATCTTGCCGTCCATTACACCACCCACGTCGCTTGTCTGGTAGTTGGTGCGGTGATCCTTGACGCGACGGTCATCAAACACGTACGAGCGTATCTGGCTTCCCCACTCTATCTTCTTCTTGCCAGCCTCGACCTTAGCCTGCTCTTCCATTCTGTGCTTCAACTCCTTGTCGTACAAGATACTGCGAAGCAGTCGCATAGCATTCTCCTTGTTCTTTGGCTGGTCACGGGTCTCGGTGTTCTCGATGAGGATTTCCTCTTCCTCGCCTGTGTATGGATCCTTGTACTGGTAGCGCAAGCGTACACCCGACTCCACCTTGTTGACGTTCTGACCACCGGCACCGCTCGAACGGAAAGTATCCCACGAGATGCGAGCCGTCTCGATATTTACCTCGATGGTGTCGTCGACCAGAGGAGTGACAAAGACTGAAGCAAAGCTCGTCATTCGCTTGCCCTGGGCATTGTATGGAGACACACGTACCAAACGGTGAACACCATTCTCGCTCTTCAGGTATCCGTAGGCAAATTCTCCTTCTATCTCAATGGTACACGACTTGATACCGGCATCATCACCGTCGAGAACGTTGGCGATGCGCGTCTTGTAGCCGCTCTTGTCTGCCCACTGCAGATACATACGCATCAGCATCTGTGCCCAGTCCTGAGCCTCGGTACCACCGGCACCGGCATTTATCTTCAGCACGCAGTCCATAGAGTCACCCTCGTGGCGAAGCATATTCTTCAACTCGAGATTCTCGACTGCCGAAAGAGCACGTGCATAGATGTCGTCCACCTCATCCTCGGTAACCAGTTCCTCCTTATAGAATTCGAACGCTGTCTCCAGTTCGTCAGCCAGAGTCTTCACCTCGTTGTAACCGTTAATCCACTTCTCCAATCCCTTCACCAATTTCATCTGTGCCTCAGCACGCTTCTGGTCGTCCCAGAAACCAGGAGCCTGGGTGCGAAGCTGTTCTTCCTCCCACTGCACCTTCTTGGAATCAATATCAAGGTAACGGTTGAGTTGCTCAACGCGGTCCTTGATTTCCTTCAACTGATCTTGTGTTATCACTATCTATCTCGTTTTATATTTATACTCTATAGTTGAACCGAGACCTCCGACGGAGCATCAAGGTACATAGCCTCTATCTCACGAGCATAGTTCTCGTTTATGACTGCCCTCTTTATCTTGAGAGTGTTCGTAAGCTCGCCTTTCTCCAGACTGAACTGCTCGGGCAGAAGCGTGATGCGCTTTATCTGCTCGTAATGTGCAAACTCCTGCTGCAGTGTGTCTATTCGGTCCATGAAGAACTGGTTGACCGCCTTGTTCTGGCACAGATCCCTTATCGAGGTGTACTCTATGCCGCGAGTCTTTGCCAGTTCCTCGAGCAGAGGAAAGTCTGGTATGACAAGCGCCGAGACGAACTTGCGTTGGTCGGCAATGATGACAATCTGGTCTATATATCTGTCCACCACAAGCTTTGTCTCAATCATCTGTGGAGCGATATACTTGCCGTTGCTGGTCTTGAACAGGTCCTTTATGCGGTCTGTCAGGAACAGCTCGCCGTTCTTCATATACCCGGCATCGCCTGTATGGAACCAGCCATCGGCATCGATTGCCAGGTCTGTCACCTCCTGCTTTCTGTAGTATCCCTTGGTGATGCTGTCACCTCGCAGCAGTATCTCGTTGTTCTCGCCAAACTTCAGTTCGACACAGTCCAGCACACGCCCTACCGAGCCGATGGTCTTCGGCTTGCCGAAGTAGTCGCACGACACCGTTGCAGTCGACTCTGTCAGTCCGTAGCCCGACACCAAGTGTATTCCTGCCGAGTGTATGAAACTTTCCACCTCCTTTGGTATGCTTGAACCCGCCGTCGGGAAGAAGTTGGCACGTTCCAGTCCGAGCTCCTTCTTCAGCAGGGCTATAACAGTCTTTTCGTACATACCATATTTCACTCTCAGTCCCACCGGAGGCACAAGTCCGCGCAGCCTGTAGTTGACATTGTACTCGCGACTGATTTTCAGAGCGTCGGTCAGCATCACACGCTGCACCATGTTGCTCTTCTTTATCTTCTCGTTGACAGCAGCGTAGACCTTCTCCCAGAATCTCGGAACCGAGCACATACATGTAGGATGAATCTCCTTCATCGACTGAAGCACATCTGCCGGCTTGAGGTTGACGCAAAGCGTACATCCCTTTGCAATACACCAGTAACTCCACGCACGCTCGAACACATGAGTGAACGGCAGGAAGTTCAGTACCACATCGTTCTCCGTAAGCGGCAGCGTCGGCTCCATGTGCTTGATTACGGTCTTGTACATCAGATGTGTCAGCTGCACTCCCTTGCTGAGTCCGGTCGTTCCACTGGTGTAAAGGATGTTGGCAAGGTCTGTATCCTGTGCCTCCGAGCTTCTCCGGTCTATCTCTGCAGCATGTATGGCATTCTCGCCCAACTTTATAAAGTCGTCAAAGTAAATGCTTATCTGGTCCTGCGGATTCATCTTGACGGAATTGTCCACAATGATCAGCTTCTTGAGCGACGGACACATCTTCAGCACACGGAACGACACGTCGTACTGGTACTGCTCGCCAACGAACACGTAGCGTATGTTGGCATCGTTAATCATATATTTAACCTGCGACTCGCTGCTTGTAGCATAGAACGGTATGCTTACTGCACGTATGCCATAGCATCCGAAGTCGACGAATAGGTTCTCCACCATGTTCTGCGCAAACACAGCAACGTTCTCCTGAACACCCACACCGAGTTCCAAAAGCGCATTCGACGCAGCTCGAACCCGACGTGCAAACTCATTCCACGACACATCTTTCCACATACCTTTGTTATAATCGCGGTAGCGTAGTGCCACCCGCTCTCCATAGCATCCCGCCTGTGAAGCAATAAGTTTTGATAGTGGCTGCAAGTTAAGCATTCTGTTCTGCGGCTAATATGATTAACGGCACAAAGTTAGTTATTTTTCTTTGATAAAAAAAAGGAAGGAGTAGAAAAAAAATGGTTTGTTTGGGCGTTTGAGCGATTTTTTGTATATTTGCCAACTGTAAAAAAGATACGACATGACAGAACTCTTTATACTACTGATATTGGCATGCTGCGCCACCGCCCACATCGTAATGGCAAGCGTGCTTGCACTCTATGCGCGCTATAAAGTGCAATACCTGTCTCTGGCATGGATTGTAGGCATCTTCGGCGTTTACATCACTGCCATAACGCCCTTCTACACATACTTCAACCAAGACCCCGGCATCGCCCACCCCATAATGCTCGGCACTCTGACTGCGTTCTGCTTCCTGCAGAGCATCTACCCGTTGTCCATCCCGATGCCAGCATACCTTCAGTGGGAACGCATGTGGGCCTACGCTTCGCCCGCCATATTCATGTATGCTGCATATGGCATTGCCGCAATCTTCGGACACCGTCCTCTTAACCTCTACAGCTTTTCCGAGTTGGGAAGCAACTGGATGAACATCGACATCCTGTTCAGAATCATCGCCCTGCTGCTTGCCATCTACTATGTGGTCAACATTCTGCGTCTTCCCAAGCATCTCGTTCATAACACGGAGGTGCCCAGATACATCAAGGGCTACTGCTCGGCGCTGAGCCTCAGTGTCATACTCTACCTTGTTGTAACCATATGGTACAGCCCGCAACTGATGATGGTTTACGTTGTCACATTCACCCTGCTGAACCTCTACCTCGGATTCCGTACCCTCGAGACCATGGCAATGAGCCTTCCCAAACCGGTTATCGAGAAGGTAGAGAAAGAACCTGAACCCGAGGTGATAGAACAAGCCGAGAAGGAAGACTTCAACGAAGCAAACCGACAGCGTTTCCAGCGCATCGAATACTGGATGCAGAATCACCGCGAGGAGTGGACCAGCACGACGTTCAACCGCGACATGCTGTGCGAACAGGTTGGCATCAACCGCCATCTCATCCTGCAGTGTGTACGCAGCCAGGGCTACAACAGCATCCACGAGTATCTGAACACCTATCGCTTCGAGGAACTGAAACGCCTCATCCAACGTGGTCAGGTAAAGATGCTGAGCGAGTCCATCGACGCCGGTTTCGGCACAACGAAAACTGCAAAGAGCGTATTCCTCAGCATGGCAGGAATACCACTCGACGAATATATCGCCAAGTACAGCAAGAAGACAGAATAAAAATAAATCAAGATATGAAGAGAACAATCGTTATTACCGGTGGCGCAGGTTTCATAGGCAGTCACGTAGTGAGACTTTTCGTCAACAAATATCCCGAGTACAACATTATCAACCTTGACAAGCTGACATATGCAGGCAATCTGGAGAACCTGCGCGATGTTGAGAGCAAACCCAACTACGAGTTCGTCAAGATGGACATATGCGACTTCGACGCCTTCTATGCACTGATGCAAGAGAGGCACGTTGACGGCATCATACACCTGGCTGCAGAAAGCCACGTTGACCGCTCTATCAAGGATCCATTCACCTTTGCACGCACCAACGTGATGGGTACACTCTCGCTGCTTCAGGCAGCAAAGCTCTATTGGGAGTCATTGCCTGAGAAGTACGAAGGAAAACGCTTCTACCACATCTCTACCGACGAGGTCTACGGCGCACTCGAGATGACTCATCCCGAAGGAGTAGAGCCTCCTTTCTCGACCAAGGCATCGAGCGGACAGCATCACGAGGCTTACGGCGAGGAGTTCTTTCTGGAGAGCACCAAGTACAACCCTCATTCGCCCTACTCTGCTTCAAAGGCAAGCAGCGACCACTTTGTACGCGCCTTCCACGACACATACGGAATGCCTACCATCGTTACCAACTGCTCAAACAACTACGGACCCTACCAGTTCCCCGAGAAGCTTATACCTCTCTTCATCAACAACATCCGCAACCGCAAGGCTCTTCCTGTCTATGGCAAGGGCGAAAACGTTCGCGACTGGCTCTATGTTGAGGACCACGCTCGTGCCATCGACACCATCTTCCACAACGGCAAGATTGCCGAGACCTACAACATAGGCGGTTTCAACGAGTGGAAGAACATCGACATCATCAAGGTTGTCATCAACACAGTAGACCGCATCCTTGGTCGTCCCGAAGGAGCCGACATGGACCTCATCACCTACGTCACCGACCGTGCAGGCCACGACATGCGCTATGCCATCGACAGCCGCAAGCTGCAGGCTGAACTCGGCTGGGAACCATCGCTGCAGTTTGAGGAGGGAATCGAGAAGACCGTCCGCTGGTACCTTGAGCATCAGGAGTGGATGGACCGCATCACCAGCGGTGAGTACGAGAAGTATTACGAGAGCATGTACGCTTCGAGATAAAAGAAGCCCTCTCCCCCTCCCCGAGTGGAAACAGGAAAGAGGGGGAGCAAGAAAACAAACAAGGAAAACAGGAATAACAGATTGTTATTTAGTAGAAGAAATGAATATACTCATAACTGGAGCAAACGGACAGTTGGGCAACGAGATGCGCATCATCTCGAAGTCATCAACCGACCATTATGTATTCACTGACGTTGTAGAGGTGGAGGGAGTAGAGACTGCCATCCTCGACATCACCGACCTCGACGCAGTGAAGAGTATCGTAAGTAAGGAAAAGATTGACGCCATCGTAAACTGTGCTGCATATACCAATGTCGATGCTGCAGAAAGCAACGAGCCACTGGCTGAGAAACTGAACGCAACGGCACCCGAGAACCTTGCCAGGGCAATGAAGGAGGTCGACGGACTGCTCGTGCAGATATCAACCGACTACGTGTTCGGCAAGGAACCATACAACACTCCATGCAAGGAGAACCAGCAGGGCACACCAACCGGTGTTTACGGCATGACAAAGCTGCACGGCGAGCAGAAGATTGTTGCCACAGGCTGCAAGCATGTCATCATCCGCACAGCATGGCTCTACTCTGAGTTTGGCAAGAATTTCTGCAAGACCATGCTCAATCTCACCGCAACCAAACCTCAGCTGAAGGTTGTATTCGACCAGTGCGGAACTCCCACCTACGCCTACGATCTGGCAGAAGCAATAGCTTCTATCCTCGCAGACTACAAGAATGAGGTCTCTTGCCAGACGCCAGGAGGCACATATTCCAAGGGTGGCATCTACCACTATTCCAACGAGGGTGTATGCTCGTGGTTTGACTTTACGAAAATGATTGCCGAGTATTCAGGACAGGCTGGATGCGACATACAGCCATGCCACAGCAACGAGTTCCCTTCGCCCGTGACACGTCCTTCTTACTCTGTACTCGACAAGACAAAGATAAAGGAGACATTCGGCATCAAGGTGCCTTACTGGACAGACTCCCTGAAGACTTGCATCAAGAATCTTACTGGAAAATAAATTGCAGACAAGAACTTAACATAAAACAAAGATTATTGTGGAAGTAATAAAGACCGCCATTGACGGTGTAGTGATTATAGAACCGAGAGTGTTTCGCGACGAACGAGGTTACTTTTTTGAATCCTTCTCTCAACGCGAATTCAACGAGAAAGTAATGCCCATCAACTTTGTTCAGGACAACGAGTCGATGAGCAGTTATGGTGTGATGCGCGGACTTCACTATCAGCGTATGCCCTACACCCAGAGCAAGCTGGTGCGCTGTGTAAAGGGTGCTGTTCTTGACGTAGCAGTCGACATTCGCTGGGGCAGCCCCACCTTTGGTCAGCACGTTGCTGTGGAACTTACCGAGGACAACCATCGTCAGTTCTTCGTACCACGCGGCTTTGCTCATGGCTTTGCCGTGCTCAGCGAGACTGCTGTGTTCCAGTACAAGTGCGACAACTTCTACCACCCCGAAGCAGACGGTGGCATTAACATCAAGGACGAGTCGCTCGGCATTGACTGGCGCATACCCGTTGCCAATGCCATCCTCAGCGAAAAGGACCTGAAGCATGCCAATCTGCTTGACAGTGCTCACGACTTCACCATCGGGGACAAACTTTATTGATAAGTAGTTGACGTTCGTTTTTTGTAGGGGGGCAAATTGGTGTTTACCCAAAAACGAACGTCAACTGCTAAAAAAGGAACTTACACATTAGGAAGTGACATGCCGTTGATTCTGCGATAGAGGTCGAGGGCATAGACGTCGGTCATTCCTGAAACATAGTCCACAACAGACATTATTCTCTCGTAGAGTGTGGGGGCAAGGATGTCATACTGGGTAGACACTCTGTTGATAAGCAATTGCGAGTAAGCCTGGTCGCTGCGTGTCACTGCCTGTGTCATTAGGTCGAGCAATTCCGTGATGACCTTAAAACCAGCCATCTCAATATCGATGACATTCTTGCTTCTGTATATCTTCTTGTACGAGGTCTTCTCACATTTGCGGTAAGCCTCGCGTGCAACCTCCGATATATTGTCTATGAGCGTGCCTTCGAACTCACCGGCAAGTATCTTCTCCTCATTCTCCACAAACACTCTTACACACTCACCCTCCAGACAGTTTATTGCCACACTTCGCAGATACACAATCTGCTCGTTCTGGTCCTGAACCGTCGATAGACGCTCAAGTATGTGCTCACGCTGCTCTCCCACAAAGAACCCCAGCAGCAGGTCTTTTGTTTCCTCCTCGGTCAGAATCTTCAGTTTGAAGGCGTCCTCAATGTCCATTATCTCATAGCAGATGTCGTCGGCTGCCTCCACCAGATATACCAGAGGGTGACGTGCATAACGCACGGTACCATCGGCTGCCTTCAGTTGCTTGATGCCAAGTCCTTCGGCTATGCGCTGGAAGTTTTCCATGTCCGAACGGAAGAAACCGAATTTCTGTTTCTTACCTGCCAGATTGCTGGTATACGGATACTTGACAATACTTGCCAGCGTGCTGTATGTCATGACAAATCCACCCTGACGGCGACCTTTGAAGTGATGTGTCAGCAGGCGAAATGCATTGGCATTGCCCTCGAAATGTATCAGGTCCTGCCACTGCTCGTCGGATATGCTGTCATTGGTCTCGGGACACACATAATCCTTCAGCCATTTTCCTTTTCCTTCCGAGAAAAACGTGCCGATAGCCTTCTCGCCACTATGACCGAAAGGAGGATTTCCCATGTCGTGAGCCAGACAGGCTGCCGAAACGATACTGCCGAGTTCGGTGAGATGAGTGTTGTACAGCCAGGGGTGCGCCTGCAGCAAAAGGCGGCTCACGTCGTTGCCGAGCGAGCGTCCGACACTGCTCACCTCCAGACTGTGCGTCAGTCTGTTATGCACAAAGATGCTGCCGGGCAATGGGAACACCTGTGTCTTGTTTTGCAGGCGGCGGAATGGTGCAGAGAAAATAAGACGGTCGTAGTCTCTTTGAAACTCCGTTCTGTCGTCGGGTCTTGAGGGCACATTCTCCATGCCCAGCCTCTGCGTGGATAGCAGTTTCTCCCAGTTCATCATCTTTCCCTTCGTTTTCCCTACACTTTATAAAAAAGCTTTGCCACACCACACGTAGGATTGATAGCCTCCGGGTGCTCCTTTGCAAACTTGTCTATATGTCTGACACGCTTCTCGTCGAATATCTCGTCAACTGCAATAAGTATTCCAGTTTCCTCGACATCGCCGAAGCCGTAGTTGATGGCTGTTCCGAAAAGTTTCATTGTTGGCGACAAGCCCATATACGCATTCACTAAGGGAGGTATGTTATAGCCCAGCTTGCGCACCTCTGTATTGAGAATCTTGTAGTCCGGTTTGAATTCCTGCTCTACGAAGATACTTGCCAACTCTTCAGGATTTGTATCTATCTGCAACGGAGTGATCGGCATTATCAATCCATCCTTGTCTGCAAAATGCTTCTTGAGGAAATATAGAATCATGTCGCGGCAACGGCGGTCGTAGCTTGGATACATGGTGAACTTGCCGAAGAAATACTTCACATTGGGCAGGATGACAGACAACGCGCCGAGTCCGTCCCACAGGTTGTCAAGTGCAAAGAGTCCCTTTGCGCCACTCCTCGAACTCTGATACTCCAACGTAACGAACGAGCGTCCCAGCTCTATGGTGTAGGGCATATAGTCCTTAAGGAATCTATCTGAGAAATGGAACATATGCGATGTAGCAAGCACAGGCTGACCTTCCCCGTCCATCTTCCACTCTGGTCCGCACAGATACCGGTATCCTCCGAGTATCTTCTCTGCCTCTGGGTCCCATACCACAAGTTGCTTGTACGGGTTCTCCATCGTGTCGTATTCGTCGATGTCCATCGACAGACCCGTACCACCTCCTGCCTCTCTGAAGGCTATCTCGCGCAGACGACCTATCTCGCGCACGACGTTTGGCGAATCATGCCACGTGACAACATAGATGATGTTACCGCTCTTGTTCGTCATACGCAGGCGCTTGTCATCTGTCAACTCGCTCTTGAGCACCTCAACAGGTATTGGATCAATTATCTGTTCCATTTTTATTATTGCTTGTTATTTCGAGCTTTTCAAATTATTGTGTCTACAATCTTCTCGGGTTATTTCGAGCTTTATTGTCCTCTATTTCTCATGTTCCTCCCCCAACTCGTACACTTTCTCCTTGAGCCACTGCGCCCATGCCTTCGGGGTGCGTGTGCGGTCGAATGTTTCGTAAGGGATTGGTTTGCCTATGTGCACCACGTATCGTCTGCCCTGACTCTTGTACATCTCGTCGGGCAAGAGCAACATGGCAAAATTAAACTTCAGATGGAGCCATTTGCATATGTTTGCCACACGGTAGAAGCGCTTGCTGTTCTCGCCCACAAAGTGGATTGGTACGATGTCGCGCTTGTACTGTACGCTCTTGGACACACAAGCCTTGCCCCACTCCAGGTCTCGTATCACGCCGTTCTGCTTTCTCGAGCATAGACCAGCAGGAAAAAGGATTACGTTGTCCTCGCCACTGAATGCGCTCTCCACCATTGCGGGGAAGTTGCGAGCCTGTTTGCCGAGTTTGTTGATAGGCACACAGAGCGGAGCCAGTCCGTCGAGGTTCATCAGCAAGTCATTGACGAGATACTTTATCCTGCCGTCATACTCCTCGCCCAGCACCCAGCCCAGAGTCACACCGTCTATAGCGCCCAGAGGATGGTTGCTGACAAAAGTGTAGAGTCTGCCGTCCTTGGGCAGGTTCTCCCTGCCGCGCACCTCAACGGTGACACCGAGATACTCCAGCACACCCTTGCAGAAGTCCACGCCTCTCCTGCCCTGTCGCAGGTAGCCGTTGATGAAGTCCTGATGAATCAACCGTTTTAGCCAATTCACAACAAAGGTTGGAATCTTGTCACCTCCTCTCTTTGCTACGATAACATCAAGGTCGATCTCTTTAATGCGGCTGTCCGCTGAATGTTCCTCCATCAGGCAATAGTAAAGTGTTAGATTATAACATCAAGGTATGTTCACCCTTTGATTGTTTATCACATAGCGTCCTCTTGGCAATCCGTTGAGCCAGTTCATTCCCTTGTTGAGGCGCATGGCAACGTAAAGCGTACCACCGTTGGTATAGATAGGCAACAACTGGTTGTAATCACTTGCGACACACAGCGAACTACCCTTCACGTGCAGTTTTACAGGAAAATTAGAGGAAGCCAGATGCGATGTGTTCAGCATAACCTCGCCCTTGCGGACACGGCTGGCAGAAAGTGTTCTGTGCATTCTGGCAGAATCAATTCTGACAGGACGAGTCGTTTCTCTGGCAAAAATTGACGAAAGAGTTACCGCTGCCAGGAAAAACGCTAAAAACAATATGTTAACACACCTTTTCACATTACAAAGGTAGTATAAATGCTGCAAAAGGCAAAATATATAAGACAAAATTCACATTCTTTTAACAAAAGAAAAGATATACGTAATGTCTTGCAAGTAACTATTTCATAATTTTGTGCCTTAAAATGGGGGGATTGTCCCTACAAAGTAGGGAAACCTGCTGACAAACAATCATTGGCACAGAAGCGCAAACCTAAACGTTTTAACAACAAGTAAGATGAAAGTAAGAATCATTAACGAATCACATCACCCACTTCCAGCATACGCCACCGAGCAGTCTGCCGGTGTCGATCTCAGAGCAAACCTCGATGAGCCCATCACACTGCAGCCCATGCAGCGCGTACTGGTCCCTACAGGTCTGCGCATAGCATTGCCAGCCGGAGTCGAGGCACAGGTACGTCCACGCAGCGGCCTTGCTCTGAAGCATGGCATCACCGTGCTCAACACTCCCGGCACCATAGATGCCGACTACCGTGGTCTTATTGGTGTCATCCTCATCAACCTTGGCAGCGAGCCTTTCGTCATCAACGACGGCGAACGCATTGCACAGATGGTTATTGCGCGCCACGAGCAGGCTGAATGGGAACTGACCGACGAACTTGACATAACCGAGCGCGGCGACGGTGGATTTGGTCATAGCGGAAAGAAATGACACCAATGAACCGTCTCACATCAAGAAATAGCGTCCTGTTAGTGCTGGCGTTACTGGCTGCGGCGCTAACCCTCTTCTCACCGGCGAAAGCCTTTGCCGACAATGAGGGAGAGGCTCTGCTCAGTAATGCCGACCGTGCACGACTCACCTACTTTTATCTTGCAGCACAGCAGAAGAAGGCTGACGAGGAATACACCTCGGCGGCGCAGTTGCTGCAGCATTGCCTGCAAATCAACCCCAACGATGCGGCTTCCTGCTACGACCTTGCCCTGATACACTTCTCGCTCGGGCAGGACAACCTCGCACTTCCACTTTTAAAGAAAGCTATCAGCAACGACCCCAAGAACCCCTGGTATCTTGAGACACTTGCATCAGTCTACCTCACTACGAGAAAGACCGACGAGGCAGTGCCTGTACTCGAGCAACTGGCAAGCTTGCAGACCAAGCGCACCGACGTTCTCGTACAGCTGATACAGATATACAAGTCGAAGGGACGCACCCAGGATGCCATCAACACGCTCGACCGCATACAGACACTGCAGGGAAACAACACACAGATAGCATCGCAGAAATACGCTCTCTACATCGACCTCGGCGACACTGTCAAGGCGCTCAACCAGCTCAAGCAGCTGTGCGAGGAGTTTCCATACGATGCCACCAGCCTTCTGCTTCTTGGCGACCAGTATATGGACGTTGGACTGGCAGACAGCGCCACCATCGTCTACGACAAGGTAGAGCACATCGACCCACACAACGTGATGCTTCAGGCTTCACGTCTGCAGTATCACCTGCTGATGGGCGACACTCTACATTTCCGCACTTTGCGCGACTCCATCATCCTCGACCGCAAGGCAGACCCGGCAATACGCATCAACGGACTCGGTTCGCTGGCTCGCGATGCCATACGCGACTCTACCCAGCGCGCTCATGCAGAGTCAATCTTCGCAAATCTGCTGGCAGACGAGAAGCCTGCAATCAGCACACTGCAGGTTTATATGGCATACAAGACATACTCCGAAAACGCCACCTTCGAGCAGTTGCTACCCTATATGGAACGTATTCTCGAGATTGACCCCTCGGAATTTGAGACCATACGACAGCTTTTAGCGTTCTACGCCAAACAGAACGATGCAAAGCGTGTTGGCGAGATATGTCAGCGAGCACTCATCTATCATCCCGGCGAGATGGTGTTCCACTACTTCCTTGGTATGTCGTATGCACAGCAGGACAAGACACAGGAGGCAATCAACTCGTTGCACATCGCCCTGCGCCAGCTCCATGATAACACCCCTCCCGATGTTATTGGAGATGTCTACGCCATGCTTGGCGACCTTGAGCACCAACTCGGCCACGAGACAGAGGCATTTGCTGCCTACGACTCATGCCTGGTATACTCGCCCGACAATGCATCCTGTCTCAATAACTACGCATACTACCTGTCCCTGCACAAGGACCAGTTGGCAAGAGCAGAGGAGATGAGTTACCGCTCCATCAAGATAGAGCCTGACAACAAAACATTTCTTGACACCTATGCATGGGTGCTGTACACCCAAGATGACTATACAACAGCACGCATCTATATGGACCGCGTAGTTGAACCTGCAAAGGCAGATTCTGCCCTGCTTGCAGATGACAACATCTCTGCAACATTGTTCGATCATGCCGGCGACATCTACCTCAAGTGTGGGCAGCCTGAACTTGCAAACCGCTTCTGGCAACTGGCCCTCACCAAGAGCACCGACAAGAAAATGAACGCAACAATACGCAAAAAACTAAAGAAGAACAAGAAAAGCAATCATGAAATATAAAATATTCCTTCTGGCAGCGATGGTGCTGTTAGTATCATGCTCCAAGAAGACTGCCGACAGCGTCAGCAGCACATCCGACAGTTCTGCAGTTAGCCCCTCGGCAAGTTCGTCTAAGGCAGTCAACAACCTTGTCAGCCAAATCAACGACAACCGTACAACAGCCGACGCACTCTCTGCCAACATCAATATGACGCTCGAATACAACGGCAAGGACATAAGCGTAGGCGGCAACCTGAAGATGAAGCGCAACGACTGCATACAGATTTCACTAAGCGTCATCTTCGGCATCGAGGTTGGTCGTCTCGAGATGACTCCCGACTATGTTCTGCTGGTCAACCGCCTCGGCAAGCAGTATGTCAAAGCCACATACGCCGAGGTCCCTTTCTTCCAGCGCAACAACATCGACTTCTACACCTTCCAGTCACTGCTATGGAACGAACTCTTTACACCGGGCGACAAGGGCAGTAAACCCAAGGGAAGCGATTTCACCATGTCGAAAGAAGGCGGAAAAGTAAAACTGAGCAACAAGAGCAAGCAGATTGACATACAGTTCCTTGCCGACGAGACACGCAAACTCGTCAGCGAGACATCCATCAGCACCAGTTCGAACACAGGAAAGATGGTTTGCAACTACAATTCATGGACACCAATCGACAAGAAGCAGTTCCCCGACAACCTCTCCGTGCAAGTGTCAGCAGGCACCATGTCTGCCAGGGCTACACTTGCCATGTCCAGACTGCGCACTCTCGACAACTGGAAGGACAACCGCACACAGGTGTCGGGCAAATACACACAGATAAACCTCAAGCAGGCACTTGCACAGATAATGAGTCTGGCAAGATAACACGTTTACAACTGACATAATGAAGAAGATACTACTCATACTCGTCTGCCTGTTATCGGTTGCCACTGCAGGCTGTGCCCAGAACAGCAAGAAGGTGAAAGACCTCCAGAAGCAGCGCGACAAACTGCAGAAAGAACTGAAGCAGTCGCAGAGGGAACTGGACAAGACGAAGAAGGACATCACGTCGCACAAGAAGACCTCACGCATCATCGGAGAGCAACTGGAGACAAAGCTTGCCGGCATACGCGAGGCAGAGGAACGCATGAATCAGCTGGACAGCCAGATGGTGGTGCTGCAAGGCGACGTCAACCAGGTTGATGCCCAACTACAGGAGAAACGCGAGAAGTATGCACGTGCATTGCGCATGGCACGAGCTTACCGCCACGTACAGAGTCCTACGCTCTTCATCCTGTCGGGAAAGAAACTGACTCAGATGACCAGACGTGCACGCAACACCAATTTCTTTGCAACTATCATGCGACAGATGGGCGAGGAACTTCTTGCCAAGCAGGGGCAGCTTCTCAGCAAACAAAATGACTTGCTCACTGCCAAGAGCGACATGAACACGCTGATGCGCGACGTTATGGTGCAGCGACATGAGTTAGGCATCCAGCAGGTGGAACAACAGCGCCAGATAGACAAGCTCAACACCAAGGAGAAAGGACTGCAGACCAAACTCAGCAAGCAACGTACACAGCTGGCGCAACTAAACAAGAAGATTGACCAGGTGATAGCAGCTGAGGTAGAGGCGGCACGCAAACGCGCTGAGGCAGAACGACGCAAGGCTGAAGAAGCAGCACGCAGGAAGGGAGGCAAGACCACCGGCGGAAAGTCTTCGGGAAGCACCAGCAGCACAGGCAAATGGCTAACCAGCGAGGAACGTGCACTCAACGGTTCGTTCGAACATAACAAGGGACGTCTTCCAGTGCCCATCACAGGCAACTATATGCTGGGCGAACGCTTTGGAACGTACACCGTACCAGGTATGAACAACGTGCAGCTCGACAACAAAGGCACAAACTACATAGGCAAGCCGGGAGCCAAGGCACGCGCCGTATTTGACGGTGAGGTGACTGCCGTATTCCAGTTCTACGGAACAAAAGGCGTTCTCGTGCGTCACGGCAGCTACATCAGTGTATACTGCAACCTCTCCTCTGTCATCGTAAGCAAAGGGCAGAAACTCAAGGCACGCGACCTCATCGGCACCGT
Source organism: uncultured Prevotellaceae bacterium (assembly GCA_945833925.1). Lineage (GTDB taxonomy): Bacteria > Bacteroidota > Bacteroidia > Bacteroidales > Bacteroidaceae > Physcousia. The sequence continues at coordinate 6,418 of CAMAFX010000026.1, read as the reverse complement.
TGCCACCAACGAAGACGGCAAGTGCGTCCTGCACTTCCAGCTCCGCAAGGAGACAACAAAGTTAAACCCAGAAAGCTGGATAGGCAGATGAAAACAGTACAAGAACCCCCTTCCCTTGGTTTCTGTGTGAGGCTGCTCGGCAGCCTCATAACCACCCCCCGCACCAGCCGCAGCGAGCAAGCCGCCGCCGACCTGCTGGAGGTGGAGATGCGCAGACAGGGCATGAACCCACAGCGCACAGGCAACAACCTATGGGAGATAGCCCCGGGCTACGATGCCAAGCGCCCCACCCTTCTGCTTAACGCACACATCGACACAGTGAAACCCGTCAGTGCCTGGACACGCGACCCATTCAAAGCGGAGACCGTCGATGCAGACACCCCCGCCGACACCAAGCTATACGGACTGGGAAGCAATGACGACGGAGCATCGTTGGTGACACTTCTCGCCACCTACCTGGCACTGCGCAACAGCCGGCAGGCATACAACCTGATCTTCGTGGCTTCGGCAGAGGAAGAGGTAAGTGGACAGAACGGAATCTCGTCGGTACTGCCACTACTGCCCGAAGTAAGCGTGGCACTGGTTGGCGAACCCACATGCATGGAACCTGCCATCGCCGAGAAGGGTTTGATGGTGCTGGACTGCACGGCGCAAGGCAAGGCAGGTCATGCTGCACGCAACGAAGGCGACAACGCTATCATGCACGCCATCGACGACATCATCTGGATAAAGAACTATCGCTTCGAGAAGGAGTCTCCTCTGCTCGGACCTGTCAAGATGACCACTACAATCATCAATGCAGGTACGCAGCATAATGTCATCCCGGACCAATGCGTCTTTACGGTCGATGTACGCAGCAACGAGCTGTACAGCAACCGAGACATCTACGACTTGCTCTGCGCGAACCTGAAGAGCGAAGTGAAAGCACGCAGCTTCCGCCTGAACAGCAGCCGTCTGGACATCAACCATCCAATGGTACAACGTGCCGTTGCTCTTGGCAAGACGCCTTTCGGCAGTCCTACACTCTCAGACCAGGCACTGATGTCCTTCCCAAGTATGAAGATGGGACCTGGAGACTCGCGTCGCAGCCACACTGCCGACGAGTACATAAAGATTGGCGAGATAGCCGATGCACTCGACACTTACCGTCAACTGCTCGACGGACTCGTGATTTAGCGCACCAATTGCAGAAGAAATCCAATTAACTCCTTAAATGCAAACTTAAATTAAATAATATATGGAAATGCTTGAGAACCTCTCACTGACAACTTACATCCTATTAGGATGGGGAACATTCGTAGTGTTGTCATATCTCATCATGTGGTACGACAGTAAGGAGCATCACTTCAACATCGGAGAGACTATACAGGAGATAGTAGACAGTTTCAAGCAGGACGAATAATCTACGGTCTGCTGTCTCTTACATATATATAATAATATAAGGAGTATGAAACGCCTTATCGCATTATTCATGGTTGGTATCTGTTGTGGTTGCGAACAGCTGAACATCAGCGATATCGAGGATAATGACAAAGGAACAACTGGCAAGGAGAAAGAGAACATCAACATCATCTTCCCCGGCGTTACCGGACGCGGCACGGTTGAAGCTCCATATACCACCACACAAGTATTGCAGCTTGGAGGCACATTGCTCGATCGCGACGTATGGATAATCAGTTACGCTGTGGGAGAAGCCTACAGTGGTATGAAGAACGCCACCTTCGACATCGAGGAATGTACACACGGCAGCAACATACTTCTTTCTGATGACAGTCTCTGTACCTCACCCACCAACATACTGCCTGTAGAACTAAACAAGACTGCACTAAAGACCGCTATAGGTCTTAACTACAACCCACTCTACCACCGCCAATGCATCGTGCTGCAGGGCACCATCACCGCCTATCTGGGTCAGTTAGGCGTTAGAACCGTTACCCACCACATGTGGTTTCCCAACCACTCCATCCCCAAAAATATCTCCAAGGACTGGGAGAAAGACAACTACGAGTTCTAACTTGAAATGACCGTGAATTACCCGTAAATTATTCCGTAAATTTTTAGTTTTACCCCGATAAAATCAATTTTCGATTAAATTCACGGATAATTTACGGAAAATTTTCGTTCGCCGAAGGCAAAAAACAAGGATACCTGAGTAGTTACCTTTAATACAATAATCTAAATTAATTTTGGAAAATCCACGTCTAATTTACGCATAATTTACGTAGCGCCGCAGGCAAAAAAGAGCGCAGCACTACTATCTATGATACGTAATTTAAAAGACCTACTAAGCAGCAACGCTTATATCATACAAATACTCTGGAGCAAGATCTGCTTCATTCTGCCAGGTCACAGTTGCAAACTTAACAGTAAATTGCTTAAATATATTAATATCCTTTATAGGTTCGAATATTTCACCAACAAGAGAGGACTCAAGATCGGCAATGCGTACCTCGCCATTGTTAAAATACAATAACAGACGATAGCCATCTAAATACTCTGCTTTTATTATTTCAAGAAAATCTGTCATAAATAATTAACTTAAAGGTTCTATCTTATTAAGTTTAGCACCCTGTTGAGCAAGATTCCAATCAAGCATCAATTCTTCACGGTGTGCGTCAAGCCATTCAAGAATCATCCTAAGAGCACGACCTGGCATTTCTCCTTTCACTAAGCCATCCTTAATATGCACAATAACTTTATACTCTCCATACCAAGCATGAAAATGTGGTGGCACATGATCCTTATAGTTTAACCATATAATGATACCATAGAATTCACTAATTTGAGGCATAATACAAGATATTTAAAGAAATAACATGATAGGCAAGTAAATACAACACAAATTTATATATAATATTTGTAAAATATATACTAAAAAGGAAAAAAATACTTCTTATAACATAATTTAAAGCAAATGAAACGTTAAAGTTACTCTCATCTGTTTATTAATTTAACGAAAAATAATCGTGGTAACTACTCAGGTATCGCTCAAATATTTATTTTTTAACGTGAATGACCGTGAATTACCCGTAAATTATTCCGTAAATTTTTAGTTTTACCCCGATAAAATCAATTTTCGATTAAATTCACGGATAATTTACGGAAAATTTTCGTTCGCCGAAGGCAAAAAACAAGGATACCTGAGTAGTTACAATTATTCGTATATACCACAAAAGCCCCAAGCACTTAACATGCTTGGGGCTAAATATTAGTTATTGTTACGTTAGGATTTAATTACTCTTCCCAGATGTTCCAATCCTTATCCTCCTTAACGTCTGCCTCCCCAGGTGCTGAACCTGAACCTGGTTTAATAATGATTGCGCTGGCAGCGATGATAGAAGTAAGATCTACGTTAAAAACCTTAGAAGAAGGTGCGATATATAACTTTTTCATCTTTAAATTATTTTATTTCAATTTTTAATTTATGAAAGTTATAATCTTAAATTACTTAAGAATAACCTTCTTACCACCTACAATATTGATACCCTTCTGAGTCTTGTTCAACTTCATACCCTGAAGGTTGTAGATATCCTCGTTATCGAACTGGTTAGTAACCTCGCGGATACCAGTCTCATCCTCGATGAAGATCTTGAGGCTCTTAGCAGCGAGTGAACCCGTCAAAATAGCCTTGAAAGGAGCAACTGTTACATCAGAATCAGCCCTCCAGAACTTGTCCTGAGCAATGTAGTAAATATTACCACCACCATTGATAGTAGTCTTCTGGTAGAGACCCTTGAATATAAGACCACCAGCATTTGTCTCAGGAGTAAGAGTAGGTTGTGGGTATACACTCTCGTTACCAACAACAACACCAGCAGTAGCTACGAATGGAGTGTTAGCAGGGATTGTCTCAAGAGCTGGAGACAAAGTGATTGAATTCGCATCAACTGCGCTAATTACATAACGTCCTGTTCCACTTACAGCGAAAGGAACACAAACTGTACGATATGTACCCTGTGACTTAGGCATCAAAGCTGACTGTGTTGCACCCTGAACGTATACACCTTCAAGTGATGTTGCAGCAGACTCAGCTGTCATACCAGTTGTCTGTGTCATATCTACTGTACGAGCACCAGTTATAGTCTGAAGAGCACTGCGAGCTCCTTCTGATTCATAGTTACCATATACGATAGGATCAGACTCTGTTGGAGTACCTACAAATATTGATGTCATAAATGAACCAGAAGCAACATCCAAAGGACTTGTCAAATTAGGATCATTTTCTGCATCATATGCCTTAACATCTGAAACCTCGAATTTAACATTCAACACAGAATTATTTGCAGTAACATTAACAGGAACTATACAAACATTATGATAATTATCAGATGCAACATATGTATCAAGTGCTAAATTATTTACGGTATAAGTAGCAACTTGACCAGAGACTGCTTGAGTTACAGAAAGAGGAGTAACACTATTATCAGTAGAACTATAAAGTTTATCTGTTACTGTCGTAACACTAACACCGCGACCAGTCTTAGGAGCAATACCTTCTGGATAAGTTGCAACAATCTTGAAATTAGCTACATCATATGTATTCTTCATCTTAATAGCTAAAGCCTGTGTACCTGTTGCCAAAGTAACTGGTGTTACATCAAAGATAACATCTGATGGCTGTGCTACAATTGGAGCTGCACGCTGAACAACAAGAGTACTTGTGATAGTTTCACTTAAATCCTTTGACACACCATCGTATGCAGACTGCTTAGAATATGTAATCTCAATAGGATACTCACCAAGCTCTACATCACCAGCAACTTCTACCTCAAGATTTGCAATATGAATTCCATTTCCTGCACTTACACGAGCATTTACCATAGAAGTAACAAGAATCGTCTTGATAGTACCTGCTGCTGAATATGAAGCATCAATATCTACGCCATCAGTATTAGATTCGGTAATTTTGATACCTGCAGGCAAATGAACATCAAACTGGAAACCCTTTACATCCTGGCTTGTGTTAGAATAAATCTTCACAAGACCCTTCGAGCCAACCTGAAGATTTGTTACTGCCTCAGCGTAAATCAAATCTGAATAAACAGATACATCTGTGTTATCAACAGCCTTTGCAACTAATGACAAAATAGCGCAAATACTAAGAATAAATAACTTTTTCATATCTAATTTTTATATTATTATTCTGTAATTAAAATGCCAATAATGCCTGTAACATCATCAACGTCAACATTATCGTCTGGAGTAATCTTAGCCTGCTCCAGGAAGAATGGATCTGGATTTTCACCGATAAGATAGCCAATCAATGCTGTTACGTCATCAACGTCAACTACGCCGTCGTGGTTAACATCACCGAGCAACCAAGAAGCAGAAGCCTCGCCAGGAACCTGATTGCCATTCTGTACGTTTGCACCTGCGATAGCTAACTTAATCTCTTCAAGACGCTCAGCTGTTACGAAGATAGTCTTCTCTGTGTCGAATGTTGCTGTCCAAGCAGTAGCACCTCCTTCGAGAGCTGTATTAGCTGTGAAAGTAACGTGGAAAAGCTCAGCACCATTATCTAAGTCGATAGCAACGTTTCCAAGGTTGTAAGCAACCAAACGAAGAACATTCTTAGCAACAAAGTTGCTTGCAATCACGAAGTCGGTAGTACCAAGTGTGTTTTTACCACCGTTGATAAGGCTGGCGCCCTTTGTAATCTCACCGATAGTGTAAGTGTGACCCTCGGGAAGCTGAACATCCATCTGGAAAGCAACGAGCGAAGTTGTAGAATTCAGGTTAACCGTAAGTGTAGCATTCTGATTGTCAGAGTCAACTTTGAATGTTGCACTGATGTTTCCATTGTCTTGCGCCTTACCTCCAAGAACTCCCAGGAAGAGAGTAGCTAAAAGTAATAACTTTTTCATAGAATTATTATTTAATTAAACAAATTATTTCGACCTGTTATACATTCGAGTGTGTACAGAGACACTATTAGTCATTTGCAAAGTTACACGGATTTTCTCAAACACCAAAGAAAACGCAAAGAAATTATCAAAAAAATTGATTTTCTTTTCTTTTCTGTCCGAATCGCACACATTTTTGTTTTAAAAAAAAGACGCCGAACTACGAGAAATGAAGTCGCTATTGGAATCGCTTGCATCACGTAATTCCTGATATGTTTTTGCCTGCGGCGCTACGTAAATTAAGCGTAAATTAAACGTAAATTATCCATAAATTATTTATGCAAATATAAACATCATATAGAGATAAGGTAATAGAACACATAAAATTTACGATAAAATTCACGGCTAATTCTCGGTAATTCACGTTAAAACAAAAAGTCAATGTGCCTGCGGCGCTACGTAAATTAAGCCGTAAATTAAACGTGAATTATCCATAAATTAAATATTTAGTAAATCTGCAAAAAATATAATTCTCGAATAATTTACGCCTAATTCTCGGTAATTCACGTTAAACA
>CAMAFX010000025.1 GCA_945833925.1 uncultured Prevotellaceae bacterium | reverse complement strand
ATGGAAAGTTCTGCAGCAGAAAATTATTTTTTCCGCGTGGAAGAAATTTTTTTTATGCAGCGAAAAAAAATTTTTTTCTGTAGTGAAAAAAATTTTTTTCATTCAAGACAAATATTGAAATAAGGCCGATGGCTGTTTATCTTGTTGTAAGTCACTGTCTTGTGCGCCGTCTGTCAAAACTGTGTCAAGGGGTGGAGAATGTGGCTTGATGTGGAGGTGGAGGGGGTTGAGACTCGCCGTCGTGAGCGGGTTCTTGCGTGGCGTATGACACCCATGTTCGCATGGCGCAGAGATTGCCGTAAACGGTGAAAATCGGGATCTTGGCGAATGTGAAATCTCTTTACATAATGTGATGGCTGAGGCAATGCAACGCTGAAGGGTGGGAGACGGATGGGTGTTGTGAGTCCGTTTCGCGCACGCATTATAATGTATGTATACAAAATTTGGTTAAAGTTTGGAAAACTTGAAAAAATGTCGTATCTTTGCACGCTTTTTATGGTGAAAGTGCAGACTCGCGTACCGAGCGAGGCACGGAAAGCCATCATTTGGCAAGTAGAAAACAAACAAATTAAAACATAAAAACAATGAACGTAAAATTTGAGAAGGTAGATGCAGTGAACGGACTCATCACCGTAGAGATGGAGAAGGCTGACTATGCAGCAAATGTGGAGAAAGCACTGAAGGAAATTAGAAAGAAGGCACAGTTGCCAGGTTTCCGTCCAGGTCAGGTTCCAATGAGCCTGCTGAAGAAACGCTTCGGCGGCGAGGTAACCGCAGAGCAGGTTAACAAGCTGCTTGGCGATAAGCTGTACGGCTACATCCGCGAGGAGAAACTGAATATTCTGGGCGAGGCTCTTCCAAGCGAGAAGCAGGGCAACGTAGACCTCGAGGGCGACGCTCCATTGGTATTCGTGTTCGACATTGCACTTGCACCAGAGTTCGACGCTAAGATCTCAGACAAGGATACAGTAGACTACTACAACATCACCGTTACCGACGAGATGGTTGACCAGCAGGTGAAGACTTACCAGGGTCGTGCAGGCCGTCAGGAGAAGGTTCAGGAGTACCAGAGCCGCGATATGGTGAAGGGTATTCTCGGTCAGCTTGACGAGAACGGCAGCATCCTCGAGGGTGGTCTGCAGGTTGAGGGCGCAGTAATGCTGCCTGACTACTTCAAGAACGAGGACGAGAAGAAGAAGTTCGAGTCAGCTAAGGTTAACGATGTCCTGACATTGAACCTCCACAAGGCATACGACGGCAGCGAGGTAGAGCTCTCAAGCCTGTTGAAGATTGAGAAGGAGCAGGCTAAGGAGATGACCGGCGACTTCAGTTTCCAGATTGAGGAAATCAGCCGCTACGTACCAGCAGAGCTGGGTCAGGAGCTTTACGACATGACATTCGGCGAGGGCAAGATCAAGAGCGAGGAGGAGTTCCGCGCTGCCATCAAGGAGGGTCTTGAGGCAGAGTACAAGAACGACAGCGACTACAAGTTCGGCCTCGACCTCCGCACTTACCTCGAGGGACGCATCGGCGAGGTTGTCTATCCAGACGCAATGCTGCACCGTGTGATGAAGCTGAACAACCCCGACAAGGAGATCAGCGAGGAGGAGTACAAGGCAAGCATCAAGGAGCTGACATGGCACCTCATCAAGGAGCAGTTGAGCGATCAGTTCGGTCTGAAGGTAGAGCAGGCAGACGTTCTCGAGACAGCCAAGATGGTAGCTCGCATGCAGTTCGCTCAGTACGGCATGCAGAACGTTCCCGAGGATGCACTTGAGAACTACGCTCAGTCAATGCTCAAGGACAAGAACCAGGCAGAGGGTCTTGTGGCTCGCACCGTCGAGAGAAAGATTGTTGCCAAGGCAAAGGAGACAGTCAAGATGACAGAGAAGACCGTCTCAATGGAGGAGTTCAACAAGATGTTCCAGTAATTGCCGGAGCACCTTCAAGCGTTGAATAACTCGTCAAACTAAAGGAAATTTTAACTCGTTGCACATGATACAGAACGATTTTGAAAAATTTGCTACCAAGAAGATGGGAGTTGACAGTATGGTACTGCACGACGTTATCTCTATGCAGAACCAGTACCTGAACCCATACATTCTCGAGGAGCGTCAGTTGAACGTGACTCAGATGGACGTGTTCAGCCGACTGATGATGGATAGAATCATCTTCCTGGGCACACAGATTGACGATTATACGGCAAATACCTTGCAGGCTCAGCTGTTATACTTGGATAGCGCCGACCCGGGCAAGGATATTAGCATATACATCAACTCACCTGGCGGCAGCGTGTATGCCGGACTCGGCATCTACGACACCATGCAGTTCATACAGAGCGACGTGGCAACCATCTGCACCGGCATGGCAGCCTCTATGGCAGCCGTTCTGCTGGTGGCAGGACAGGAAGGCAAGCGCTCGGCACTGACTCACAGCCGTGTGATGATTCATCAGCCGATGGGTGGCGCACAGGGTCAGGCGAGTGACATAGAGATAACTGCACGCGAGATTCAGAAGTTGAAGAAGGAACTTTACACAATCATCGCCAACCACTCGCACACTGATTTCGACAAGGTGTGGGCAGACAGCGACCGCGACTACTGGATGACAGCTCAGGAGGCTCTCGATTACGGTATGATTGACCGTGTTCTAAATAGAAAGTAATGGCAAAGAAAGGTTTGAATACTTGTTCTTTCTGCGGTAAGACAGACCGTCAGGTGAAGATGATGATTTCGGGCGTAAATGGTTACATCTGTGACTCTTGCGCACGTCAGGCGTATCAGATTGTCTGCGATAATCTGGACGAGGAGGAAGCACTCCCTAAGGCAGGAGGGGAGTTTGAGACCAACCTCAAGGAGGTTCCCAAGCCACGCCAGATAAAGGAGTACCTCGACCAGTACATCATCGGACAGGACGACGCCAAGCGCTATCTTGCCGTGGCTGTCTATAATCATTACAAGCGATTGGCACAGCCCAAGGAGGCTGACGGCGTGGAGATTGAGAAGAGCAATGTGATAATGGTTGGTCCGACAGGTACTGGCAAGACCCTCATTGCACGCTCTATCGCCAAGCTTCTGAAGGTGCCTTTCACCATCGTTGACGCCACGGTGTTCACCGAGGCCGGTTATGTGGGCGAGGACGTGGAGAGCATCCTGTCGCGCCTGCTTCAGGTGGCTGACTACGACGTGGAGGCTGCACAGCGTGGCATCGTTTTCATCGACGAGATAGACAAGGTGGCGCGCAAGAGCGACAACCCAAGCATCACACGCGACGTGAGCGGCGAGGGCGTGCAGCAAGCTATGCTGAAACTTCTGGAGGGCAGCATGGTCAACGTTCCGCCAAAGGGAGGACGCAAGCATCCCGATCAGGACTATATACACGTGGACACGCGTAATATCCTATTTATATGCGGCGGAGCCTTCGACGGAATAGAAAGGAAGATTGCCCAGCGAATGAACACGCATGTCGTGGGATTCGACAAGGTGACAACGGTAAGTCAGCTCGACCGCGACAACCTGATGAAGTACATCCTGCCCCAGGACCTGAAGAGCTTCGGACTGATACCCGAGATTATTGGCCGTCTGCCGGTACTCACTTACCTGAACCCTCTCGACCGTCAGGCTTTGCGTAACATACTGACTGAGCCGAAGAACTCGCTCGTGAAGCAGCAGGTAAAGCTGTTCGAGATGGACGGCATCACGCTGAACTTCGACAACGATGCACTGGAGTACATGGTTGACAAGGCAGTAGAGTACAAGCTCGGAGCCCGCGGTCTGCGCTCCATAATGGAGGCAGTGATGATGGATGCACAGTTCGAGAGTACGTCGTGGAAGAAGAAGTCCTTCACGGTGACAAAGGAATACGCAGAGCAGCAACTGAATAAGGTAAACCTGCCTGCAGCCGTGTAAGTTTGCGTGCTTTTCCACCAGGAAATAGGCAAATTTGCTGATTTGTTCAAAAAAAGTTGGCCTTTGTTTGGTCTTTTATAAAGTTTTTTGTATAACTTTGTATAGACAAACAAAGGCCAAAACTTTATACCCACCGTGAAAAATTTAAATCTTAACGAACAACTCAAACGGTATTTCGGATTCGACGCCTTCAAGGGTGACCAGGAGGCGATAATACGAAGTGTGCTCGATGGCAAGGATACATTCGTGCTCATGCCAACGGGCGGAGGCAAGTCGCTATGCTACCAGTTGCCCGCCCTGCTCATGGAGGGCACTGCCATAATCATCTCACCGCTGATAGCCCTGATGAAGAACCAGGTCGACGCCATAAGGCAGGTCAGCGAGAACGACGGCATAGCACACTGCATCAACTCCTCGCTGACACGTGCGGCGATAGACCAGGTGAAGAGTGACATCTCGAAGGGTATCACCAAACTGCTTTACGTGGCTCCCGAGTCGCTCACAAAGGAGGAGAACGTGGAATACCTGAAGAGCATCAAGATTTCTTTCTATGCCGTGGACGAGGCTCACTGCATCTCGGAATGGGGGCATGACTTCCGTCCGGAATACAGAAACATACGGCCTTTGGTGAACCAGATAGGCAAGGCGCCTATCATTGCGCTTACGGCAACAGCGACGGACAAGGTGCGCCAGGACATCAAGAAGAACCTCGGAATGCCCGACGCCGTCGAGTTCAGGAGTTCGTTCAACCGCCCCAACCTATACTACGAAGTACGCCCCAAGACAAAGGACGTGGATAAGGATATCGTCAAGTTCATCAGGCAGCGTCCCGGCAAGAGCGGCATCATATACTGTCTGAGTCGAAAGAGGGTGGAGGATCTGGCAGAGGTGCTCAAGGCGAACGACATCAGGGCGCTGGCATACCATGCTGGCATGGAGAACGCCGTTCGTTCGCAGACGCAGGACGACTTCATCATGGAGCGTATCGACGTCATCGTGGCAACCATCGCCTTCGGAATGGGTATCGACAAGCCGGATGTTCGTTACGTGATACACTATGACATCCCGAAGAGTCTTGAAGGTTATTACCAGGAGACGGGACGCGCCGGAAGAGACGGAGGCGAAGGTCATTGCCTTGCCTTCTATACGAAGAAGGACCTCGTGAAACTGGAGAAGTTCATGGAGGGCAAGCCCGTTGCGGAGATGGATATCGGCAGGCAGCAGTTGCAGGAGACTGCGACTTATGCCGAGACGAACGTGTGCCGGCGCAAGGTGCTTCTGCATTATTTCGGGGAGGAGTATCACGAGGAGAACTGCCACAACTGCGACAACTGCCTGCATCCGCATGAGTTCTTCGACGGACAGGACGAACTGAGACGCGCTCTTATCGTGGTGCGCGACGTGAAGGAGCATTTCAAGGTGGACTATCTGATAAATGTTCTTATAGGACGAGAAAACGAGGACATACGCTCGCACCATCACAACGAATTGGAATGCTTCGGCATAGGCGACGACCACAACATGTCGTTCTGGAACGCCGTTGTGAGACAAGGCATCCTGGCGGGATATATGTCAAAGGACATCGAGACGTACGGACAGATCAGGCTGACCGCTGCCGGCAAGGCGTTCATCTCAAAGCCGGTCACCTTCATGATGAGCGAGGACCGCGAGTTCACCGACTACGATCCGGAAGCAGGTTCGACAACGTCAGCACTGGACGAGACATTGCTGAGTATGCTGCGCGATCTCCGTCACAAGGAAAGTGTGCGCCTTGGCATTCCGCCCTATGTCATCTTCCAGGACAACTCGCTCGAGGATATGGCTACGCAGTATCCCGTTAATACAGCCCAGCTGCTCAACATCATCGGAGTAGGCGAGGGCAAGGTGCAGAGGTACGGCAAAGTGTTCTGCGACCTGATAGCGAAGTACTGCGAGGAGAACGACATCGAGCGGCCCGACGAGATGCGTGTGCGCGTCGTGGCGAACAAGTCGAAACTGAAGGTGAGCATCATACAGAGAATTGACAGGAAACTGTCGCTCAGAGATATTGCACGCGCCGAGGGTCTGGAGTATGAAGACCTGCTGAATGAGATATACGCTATCGTGAAGAGTGGCACGAAGCTTAACATCGACTACTACATAGAGGAAGTGATGGACGAGGACCACATGTGGGAGATTTACGATTACTTCCACGAGGACTCGAAGACGGACAACGTGGACGATGCGCTCGACGAACTCGGAGCAGACTACACGGAGGAGGAGGTGCGACTGGTACGCATCAAGTTCATGTCGGAGAATGCCAACTGATGAGGTGGCAGGTTTGCCGGTTTGGAGATGGCACTTTCCACCGCTGTTTTCTACCGCTGTCGGCAGCAGTCGTCTGGCAGTATGCCGTTTGAAAGTTGTGCCTGGAGTCGCATTTATACTAAAAAGTATAAAATAAAGTGAAATCTGTGCTATGTGTAGCATAGGTTTCATTTTTTTTTCGTACCTTTGCGTGCAATAAAAATAAACTGGTTTATTTATGGCTTCATTTATTGCAGACAAAATTGTAATGGACGGTCTTACTTACGATGACGTCCTTCTGGTTCCCGCTTATTCTGAGGTATTGCCACGAACTGTAGAGCTCTCTACACGTTTCTCACGCAATATAGAGTTGAAAATCCCATTCGTCACAGCTGCTATGGACACTGTGACTGAGGCAACAATGGCTATCGCTATCGCCCGCGAGGGTGGAATCGGTGTTATCCACAAGAATATGAGTATCGAGGAGCAAGCTCGTCAGGTGGCTATCGTCAAGAGAGCCGAGAACGGTATGATTTACGACCCAATAACAATTCAGCGCGGCAGAACAGTGGCTGATGCACTCGCCCTGATGGCTGAGTACCACTTCGGCGGTATTCCCGTAGTGGACGACGAGCGTCACCTGGTTGGTATCGTGACAAACCGTGACCTCCGCTTCGAGAGAAATCCGGAGAAACTGATAGATGAGGTCATGACTAGCGAGAATCTCGTTACCACACACGTACAGACAGACTTGTCGATGGCTGCCGAGATTCTGCAGGAGAACAAGATCGAGAAGCTGCCTGTAGTGGACGACGAGAACCACCTCATCGGACTTATCACATACAAGGACATCACCAAGGCAAAGGACAAGCCAATGGCATGCAAGGACTCGAAGGGGCGTCTGCGCGTGGCTGCCGGCGTAGGTGTTACAGCAGACACGCTGGTTCGTATGCGTGCTCTCGTAGAGGCTGGCGTTGATGCCATCGTCATCGACACTGCACACGGACACTCTAAGTCTGTCATCGAGAAGCTCAAGGAGGCTAAGAAGGAATTCCCCAACGTCGACATCGTTGTCGGTAACATCGCTACAGGCGAGGCTGCAAAGATGCTCGTAGAGGCTGGCGCTGACGGCGTGAAGGTGGGCATCGGTCCTGGCAGTATCTGTACAACACGTGTGGTTGCCGGTGTCGGTGTTCCTCAGCTGAGTGCCATCTACGACGTGGCAAGCGCATTGGAGGGAACAGACGTGCCTCTGATTGCAGACGGCGGTCTGCGCTACTCGGGCGATGTTGTCAAGGCTCTCGCAGCCGGCGGATACTGCGTCATGATCGGTTCGCTGGTGGCTGGTACAGAGGAGAGCCCCGGCGATACAATCATCTACAACGGACGTAAGTTCAAGAGCTACCGAGGCATGGGCTCGCTCGAGGCTATGGAGTGCGGTTCGAAGGACCGTTACTTCCAGGGCAATGTCAGCGACGTCAAGAAGCTTGTTCCGGAAGGCATCGCAGGACGTGTTCCTTACAAGGGCAGTGTTCAGGAGGTGATATATCAGCTCATTGGCGGTCTGCGCAGTGGTATGGGTTACTGCGGTGCTCCTACAATCAAGGACCTGCACAACGCTAAGTTCGTACGCATCACTAATGCAGGTGTGCTCGAGAGCCACCCACATGATGTTACAATCACCAGCGAGGCTCCAAACTACAGCCGTCCTCAATAATCAACATTATAAATCCCTCTGTTGTCCTTCGTTGACGGGGATAACAGGGGGAAATTTGCGTTTTGTATAACGTGTCGCAACGAGACACGTGCAAGCGCTATCTGAAACCCAACAAATCATAAGCACGAAATAATATGAATAAGTTTGTACTACCTTTCCTGGGACTCGCTCTTTCAACGGGTGTCTTTGCCCAGAGCGACCCTGTTATCATGAAAATTAACGGAAAGAACGTCACTCGTTCGGAATTCGAGTATAATTATAATAAGAATAACACGGACGGGGTTCTCGACAAGAAAGACCTTGAGGAATATGTTGATCTTTTCATAAACTACAAACTGAAGGTTGAGGCTGCACTGGACGCTCATCTGGACACGCTCACCAGCTTCAAGAAGGAGTTCCGCCAGTATCGCGACCAACAGGTGCGCCCGCTGCTCGTGACTTCGGCTGCGGAGGAGAAGGAGATACGAGGATACTATGACAACATGGTGAAGAGTCTGGAGGGACACGACCTCTATATGCCTGCTCATATTTTCGTGCATCTGGGACAGAAGGCAACCAACGAGCAGAAGCTTCAGGCTAAGGCAAGAATTGACAGCATATACAACGCTCTGCAGAATGGGGCAAGTTTTGAGGAACTTGCACAGAAGCACTCTGACGACAAGCAGACGGGCATGCGCGGAGGTGTCATCGGATGGATTGGCCCTCACCAGCTGCTCTCTGAGATGGAGGAGGTGGTTTACTCTCTCCGCGACAGTGGCGACGTGGCTGCTCCCATACTGTCGACAGTGGGCTACCACATCATCAAACTTAACGGACGCAAGCCTATCGAGAGTTACGAGGAACTGAGACCTCAGATTCAGCGATTCCTCGAGAAAAGGGGGCTGCGCGACCAGCTGGCACAGCAGGCTATCGACTCGCTCGTGCAGAGTCAGGGCATCTCGGCAGAGGAGGTCATGGACAAGGCAACGGAGCGTTTCGCTGCAAACGACCAGGACCTGAAGTATCTGGTACAGGAATACCACGATGGTCTTCTCCTCTTCGAGGAGTGTACACGCAGTGTGTGGGAACCTGCAGCCAAGGACACGGTGGGCATCGTCAAGTTCTTCAAGAAGAACAAGAAGAAATATTCGTGGGACAAGCCACACTTCAACGGCATGATTTACTACTGCAGACAGATGCAGGACGTAAATGCTGTGAAGGCTCTGCTCAAGGGCGTGGACGAGAAGGACTGGACGAAGACTGTGCGTGAGAGATTCAACAAGGACAGTGTAATGGTGCGTATGGAGCAGAAGATGTTCGTGAAGGGTGAGCATGCTTTTGCCGACTCGCTCGTGTTCAAGACCAACACCGGCAAGGCAAAGCCCAAGAAGGACTTCCCTTACAGCGGTGCCGTGGGCGTGGTGCTGAAGAAGAAGCCTGCAAAGTGGACCGATGTCAGTGCTGACGTTGTTGCTGATTATCAGGCATTGAAGGAGAAGGAATATGTCGCTGAGCTGCGCAAGCGCTATACGTTCGAGGTATATGAGGATGTGCTCGGAACAGTAAATAATCATTAGTATCGTGCAATATACTTGTTGAACGGCAATCTATTTATTGGAATAATGAGAAGGATATTTTTGTTGGCGGTTTTTGCTTTGTTGTCTTTTGGCTCGTTTGCTCAGACGAATGTCATCGACGAGGTTATCTGGGTGGTCGGAGATGAGGCTATCCTGAAGAGTGACGTGGAGAGTATGCGTCGCGATCCGGACTGGTCAAAGATAGACGGCAACCCTTACTGTGTAATACCCGAGCGTCTGGCTATCCAGAAACTTTTCCTGCACCAGGCTGCGATAGACAGTATCGACGTTACGGACCAGGAGGTGAACAAGATGGTTGAGGCTACAATCAACGAGTGGGTTGTACGTGCAGGTTCGAAGGAGAAACTCGAGGAGTACATGAACATGCCGATGATTCAGATTAAGGAGGAGATGTTCGAAAACCTCAAGAACCAAAACATTGTGGAGCAGATGCAGAGCACGCTGACCAAGGACATCAAGGTCAATCCTGCAGAGGTGCGCAGATACTTCAAGGACATGCCACAGGACAGTCTGCCTTTCATCCAGACTCAGGTCGAGGTGGAACTGATACAGAAGCAACCCGTCATTCCCCAATCGGAGATAGACCGTGTGAAGGAACGTCTGCGTGGTTTTGCCGAGCGTATCAACAACGGTGAGTCGTTCGCCAATCTCGCAAAGATGTACAGTGTGGACGGTTCTGCACGACAGGGTGGCGAAATGGATTTCTATGGAAAGGCCGAACTGGACCCTGCGTTTGCCAACGTTGCCTTCTCTCTTAATGACCCTAAGAAGGTAAGCAAGGTGGTTGAGTCGGAGTTTGGCTTCCACATCATCCAGATGATAGAGAAGCGTGGTGACAAGCTGAAGTGCCGTCACATACTGCTGAGACCAGAGATGGATCAGGCTAACATCGATACTTGCATGATGATGCTTGACTCTCTGGCTGAAGGTGTGCGTCTCAATAAATATTCTTTCGAGGAGGCTGCCACATTCGAGAGCGACGACAAGGATACACGAAGCAATCACGGACTGATGTCAAGGAAGGCCTTGACCGACAACGGTTATGAGATGACTTCACGATATACCATGTCTGAGCTGGCTGAGGAGTCGCCTGAGATAGCGCGTGCAGTCGAGGGACTCGAGATTGGCGAAATCAGCAAACCTTTCGAAATGACAAACAAGAAGGGTAAGCCTGTCTGCGCAATCGTAAAACTGAAATCAAGAATCAAGGCACACTATGCAAACGTTCAGGAGGACTTCCAGGTGCTGCGTGAGATTGTGACTGCAAAGAAGAAGGAGGAATTCATCGCTGATTGGATAAAGGAAAAGCAGAAGAATACGTATATACGCATCAACGAGGAATGGCGCGACTGCGAATTCCAGTATCCGGGTTGGGTGAAGTGATTGGTAAATTGTGCACTCTCGCCCGGGGATGTGTTCTGTAATGTGTGAAAGCTGTCTTGAAGATAAATGTTTAGATTCTGGTTTATGAGAAGATTTTCTTTTGTTGCTGTTTCCCTGCTCGTTTGTGTGCTCACGTTTGCGTGGGCACTGCAACCTGTACAGGAGAAGAAGAGAAATTCGACTCGTCAGCCATCGACCGACCAGATCCACCTTATACATGCAGATAAGCTGTACTTCAACGAGTGGGCTAACAGGGATGCTCAGTTCCTTGTCGGCAATGTGTGCTTTGAGCATCAGGGCACGCTGATGTATTGCGACAGTGCACTGTATTACAAGGACAACAAGTCATTTGATGCATTTGGAAATGTCAAGATGGTGCAGGGCGATACTCTGTCGCTGACAGGCGAAATCCTGTATTACGACGGACTGGAACAGAAGGCGAGGGTCAGACATAATGTTGTCCTGAAGCATCGCAAGACTACGCTCTACACTGACAGTCTGGACTACGACCGACTGTTTGATATGGGGTATTTCTATGACGGAGGAAGGCTGGTGGACCAGGATAATGAACTGACAAGTTACTGGGGAGAATACTCTCCGAAGACGAGGGAGGCTGTGTTCAACATGAACGTAAGACTGGTTACTCCTCGTCCACCCAAGAATCCGAAGTCTATTCTGCTGAGCGACACTCTGCATTACAATACTCGAACTGCCATTGCTCATGTTGTGGGACCGTCTAATATTGAAAACGGCAACTCTCACATCTATACTGAGAACGGATATTACTATTCAAAGACGGACGAGTCGATTCTGCTCGACAGGTCTATCCTGACTAACGTGGCAAAGAGGCTGGTCGGTGACAGTCTGTATCACGACCATCGTGCGCACGTCAGCAAGGCATACGGCAATATTGAATATGATGACCGCGAGAACAAGAATATGTTTATGGGCAACTACGCCTTGTACAATGACAGTACGGATTATGCAGAGGCGACGGACAGTGCACTGTTCATCGACTATTCTCAAAATGATACTCTCTATGCCCACGCTGATACGTTCAAGTTGTATACTTTCAATCTGGAAACGGATAGCGTCTACCGCAAACTACACGGATATCACCACTTCAGGGCTTATCGCAAGGATATTCAGGCTGTCTGTGACTCTTTGGTATATGACGGACGTGACTCGTGTGCTACCATGTACAAGGATCCTATTGTATGGCAGAATGAGGAACAGATTCTCGGTGAGTACATCAGGGCATGGGCGAACGATTCTACCATAGATAGCGTGCATGTTGTAAATCAGGCTCTGACGGTGGAGCGCATCGACAGTCTGCATTATAACCAGATTGCAAGCAAGGAGATGCATACGTATTTCAAGGAGGGCGAGATTTTTCTCAATGTTGCCGACATGAATGTCATGCTCAATTATTTTCCTTTTGACTCGGACTCACTGATGATTGGAATGGTGCATGCCGAGAGCAGTCAGATGAAGATGTTTATGGAGGAACGCAAGATTCAGAAGATTTGGATGCCGGCAACAACCGGTGAGATGTTCCCGCTTGAGCAGATTCCTGCCGACCTGCGCTTTCTTGAGAACTTCGCATGGTTTGACTATGTGCGCCCCAAAGACAAGAATGACATCTTTGTTTGGCGTCCAAAAAAGAAGGGAACCGAACTGAAGGAGTCTGTTGTGCGCACTGCACCTAAGCAAAAGCTAACTGATATAAAGAAGAAAAAATAATGAGTTTGTTTCAAGCACGTCAACCAAGAAGGTATCGCCCCAGAACTATCTATAGGGACGAACAGAAGGAGAGAATTCACAAGCTGATTGTGGATGTGAAGCGTCAACAGGGTGAACATGTTGACGAACCTTATGATACAACAAAGTTCAACGGGACGTTCTCTCAATATACGCCTCATGCACAGCGAGCAAGCGAGAACAGCCATAAACTCGTATGGCCTGTTGCCTTAATCCTGATCATCGTACTCTTGTTTGTATGGCATTATCTGCTGACAGGCAAGTTCCATCTGCTTTGAGATTCCAAGGTTCTTTCTGACTAATCCGCTCCACTCTTGTGGTTTGGTTATATTTCTCGAACTCTTGTCTAAAAGTTAAGAATATTATTTATGAGTGACATTATTCGTCTTTTACCTGATTCTGTTGCAAACCAGATAGCCGCTGGCGAGGTGATACAGCGTCCTGCTTCTATCATAAAGGAGCTGGTGGAGAATGCAATAGACGCAGGAGCCTTGCATGTTGATGTGCTTGTTGAGGATGCAGGTCGCACGGCCGTTCAGGTCATAGATGACGGCAAGGGCATGAGTGAGACTGATGCCAGACTGGCTTTCGAAAGGCACGCCACAAGCAAGATTCAGAAAGCGGACGATCTTTTTTCACTTCATACTATGGGTTTCCGTGGGGAGGCTCTGCCAAGTATTGTCGCTGTTACGCAGACTACATTGCGCACACGTGTGGCTGATCAGGAATTGGGTACGTGTCTTCGCGTGGAAGGGGGAAAGATTGTTTCCCAGGAGGTCGTGTCATGTCCGGTGGGTAGTAACTTCCTTGTACAGAACCTATTCTATAATGTTCCTGCACGCAGAAAGTTTCTCAAGAGTAATCAAACGGAATTGAATAATATAGTGCAGGAGTTTGAACGTATGGCTCTTGTTAACCCATCTGTCAGTTTTACCTTTTCGAACAACGGTACGATTGTGACGTCTTTACCCTCAAGTAGTACTCTTCAGCGTATCGTTGGCGTTTTCGGAAAGAACATTGGCTCGAAATTATTAAGCGTAGATGTGGAAACGTCACTCTGCAAACTGAGTGGATTTGTAGGGAAACCGGACTCTTCACGCAGGAAGGGTTCGCATCAATTCTTCTTCGTGAACGGAAGATACATGAGGCATCCTTATTTCCACAAGGCGGTTCAAGAGGCTTTCAATGGATTGATACCAGAGACAGAACAGGTGCCTTATTTCTTGTATTTTGATGTTGATCCTGCTAATATCGACGTAAATATCCATCCTACGAAAACGGAGATTAAGTTTGAGAACGAGCAGGCAATCTGGCAGATTGTTGTCGCAGCCATAAAAGAATCGTTGGGACGCTTTAATGCTGTGCCTGTGATAGAATTTGACACGGAGGGCATTCCTGCTAATATTCCTGTATATAATTCACAGCCGAATCGAATAGTAGCAAAACCCGAAGTAAAAATCGATACGAACTATAATCCATTTAGCGTACAGAAATCTTCTCCGGCAAGAACGGAAGGGCAAAAGGATGGAAATGGGATTTCTCCACGGTCGGTAGTTCCTGATTTCCTGTATTCAGATGATATGCCTTTCTTGGACTCTCCTGTTAATACAGCAAACGGTGTTTCGCAAGATGGCTTTGCATCTTCGGAAAATGGTTTTTCGTCTTCTTCGAGTAGCTGTCCGCCTTCTTCGTATGGCTTTCCATCTTCTTCGAATGGCATTCCATCTTCGTCGAGTAGTTTCCCATCTAACGGCTTTCCATCTTCGTCGAACAAGAATGTGTCTCTGCCAAATGTCGATTTCCAGGATATAGAGAGGGGAGACGATTGCTATCAGTTCCGTGGACAGTATATCATGTCTTCTGTCAATGACGGACTACTTTTTGTTGATCAGCATCGCGCGCACACGCGCGTTCTATATAATAGGTATATGACCAGGAATAGTGAACAGTCATATCCATCGCAGCGTTTGCTTTTCCCAGAACTGCTTCAGCTGTCTGGTTCTGATGCGATTGTTTTCGAGGACATGAACGACGAACTGCGTTCGCTTGGATTCGATGTTAGTCCATTGGGTGCGGGGAATTATTCAATTCTTGGTGTACCATCAGACTTGAATGGTGTTGACATCGTGGCATTGTTGAATGACATGATTTCCCTTGTCTCTGAACTCGGAAGGACAGTACGCGAAGAGGTGCTAAGCAGAATGGCGCTTGCTATGGCTAAAAAGGCTGCGATTCCCAAAGGACAAGTACTGAGTAAGCAAGAAATGAAGGAGTTGATAGACGAACTGGCACTAACTGATAATCCAAACTATACACCGGATGGAAAGGTGATTTTGTCCGTTTTACCGTTAGAAGTCATCGAAAAACTGTTTAAAAAGGGATAATAATCAAATATTTGTACGAAAAATGCATTTTTTTTGGAATATTTTATCTTAGTTACATAATAAATTACTAACTTTGTCGATGAATTACGGAGATATTGTACTCTTTTTGAAAAAGTATCAAATTATAAATAAATTATTAGAAGTATGAAAAAGTTAATGATGTTGCTGGCTTTCGCCGGTTTAACAACTGTAGCTTCAGCACAGGAGGCAGAATATCCTACTTTGAAGCATCAGATTGTAACTAACAATTTCTGGGGCAACTGGTTCATCGACCTTGGTGTTGACCACTTGTCTTCATATTCTGATTCAGAGCACGGATTGGGTCTTAAGAAGAATCCATTCTGGACTGGTCGTCGTAACTGGGGTGCTGACTTGAGCATCGGTAAGTGGGCTACTCCTGTATTTGGTATGCGTATTAAGGGTCAGGCAAACTGGGCAACTACTGTTGCTTACAACTGCGACGCTTCTCAGTTGCCAACTTACAACCAGTATAGCATCAGTGTACAGCCAATGGTTAGTCTGGTTAACCTTTTCGCTGGTTACAAGCCTGGTCGTATTTATAATGGTAGTCTTTATGCAGGTTTCGGTTTCCTTCATAATACATCAATGTCTAAAAACATGAGTATGATTTGTGACCTCGGTTACTTGAATACATTCAACGTAACAAAGCGTTTCCATATTAACTTGGACATTTATGTACGTGCTGGTGAGGCTGGTATGGATGGTTTTGAAAGCGACGTGAAGCATACTCCACGTGTATTCAAGAGCCGTGACCTCCAGGTAGGTTTCAGCGCAGGTGTTGGTGTTAACCTCGGTAAGGTAGGTTGGACAAATGCTCCTGACGTAGATGCTATTATGGCAATGAACCAGGCTCAGCTCGACGCTTTGGACGCTTCTTTGGCTGATGCTGAGGCAGAGAACGCTCGTTTGAAGGCTCAGATTGCTAACCACAAGTGCAAGGGCGAGGAGATCGTTAAGACTGTAACAGAGTTCGCTACAACTAACGCTTCTGTATTCTTCAACATCAACTCTACAAGGGTTGCTTCTAAGAAGGACCTCGTAAATGTTAAGGAGCTTGCTGAGTTGGCTAAGTCTAAGAACGCAAAGGTTGTTGTAACTGGTTATGCTGACAGCAAGACTGGTTCTGCAGCTCGCAACCAGACTCTTTCTCAGGGTCGTGCTGAGACAGTTGCTAACGAGCTCGTTAAGATGGGCGTAAGCCGTGATAACATTGAGATCGTTGCTAAGGGTGGTGTTGCTGACCTCGAGCCATACACCTACAACCGTCGTGCTACAGTTACTTTGAAGTAATTTACACACAAATATTTATGGAAGCGCATCGGACTAATCCGATGCGCTTTTTTATTTGATTGTGCCCTTTAGGTGTTGTTAGGTGTGTTGCGCTATTGATGTTCGTTGTTGGTGATTTGCGTTCTGTCTGGCATTACATTGTTTTCTGTTTCGAAATGTTTGGTATAATGTTTTTTTATTTGTACCTTTGTATATTCTAAGTAATTATCCAAGAGATGGAAGCAAAAGAAAAGGTTATTTTAACAGGTGATAGACCAACGGGTAGACTTCATATTGGTCATTATGTAGGTTCTCTTCGTAGACGTGTTGAGTTGCAGAATTCAGGTTTGTACGACAAGATATTTGTTTTTGAGGCTGATGCGCAGGCTTTGACTGATAATATTGACAATCCAGAGAAGGTGCGTCAGAATGTTATTGAGGTTGCGCTTGATTATCTTGCGGCAGGTCTTGATCCACAGAAGACCACCTTGTTCATTCAGAGTCAGATTCCTGAGTTGTGTGAACTTTCGTTCTATTATATGGATTTGGTGTCTGTAAGTCGTCTGCAACGTAATCCTACAGTTAAGACAGAGGTGCAGATGAGAGGTTTCAGCGGCGAGAGCATTCCTGTAGGTTTCTTTACTTATCCAATCAGTCAGGCTGCTGATATCACTTTGTTCAAGGCAACAACAGTACCAGCAGGTGAGGACCAGGAGCCAATGTTGGAGCAGTGTCGTGAGATAGTCCGTCGTTTCAATAACATCTATGGCGATACGTTAGTTGAGCCAAATATCCTTTTGCCCGACAATGCAGCTTGCCTTCGTTTGCCAGGTTGCGACGGTAAGGCGAAGATGAGTAAGAGTCTTGGCAACTGTATCTACTTGAGTGACACGGCAGACGAGGTGACAAAGAAGGTTAAAGGTATGTACACTGATCCAACCCATCTTCAGGTTAGTGATCCTGGTCACCTTGAGGGAAATACAGTGTTCACTTACCTTGATGCGTTCTGCTGTGATGAGCAGGTCAATGCAATGTTCCCTGAGTATGCTACGCTTCAAGATATGAAAGATCATTATACTCGTGGCGGTTTGGGTGACATGAAGTGCAAGAAACTTTTGACATCTGTTCTTCAGGATACACTCAAGCCTATGCGCGAACGTCGTGCTGAGTTCGAAAAGGATATTCCAGCCGTATATGAAATTCTGAGAAAAGGTTGCGAGAAAGCGCGTGAGACTGCAGTTCAGACAATGGACGAGGTTCGCAAGGCTATGAAGATAAATTATTTTGATGACGCCGCCTTGATTGCAGAACAGTCAGCGCGTTTCGCGAAGTGATTCTTTTGGCATATCTATATGACGCCGCCTTGATTGCGGAGCAGTCAGCGCGTTTCGCGAAGTGATTCTTTTGACACAAATTGATGACGCCGCCTTGATTGTGGAGCAGTCAGCGCGTTTCGCAAAGTGATTCTTTTGGCATAAATTGATGACCAAGCATTTAGATTGTGAAAAATATAATTTAAATGTTTGGTCATTTAAAATAAAAGAGTTACCTTTGCCCTCGTAAAAAGAAGTTGATTTTTGGGCGATTAGCGCAGCTGGTTCAGAGCATCTGCCTTACAAGCAGAGGGTCGGCGGTTCGAATCCGTCATCGCCCACCAAAACAAAGTATATACTAAGTAAAAAGAATATTAGGTTAACCAGAGGAGTCGTGCCCGTGATGGGTTGCGGCTTTTTGTATAATTAAAGTATAGTATACTATGGATTTAGAATTGTTAACGGCGATATCACCCATTGATGGTCGTTATAGAGGAAAGACAGATGTTCTTTCTGGTTATTTTTCAGAATATGCTCTTGTTCGCTATCGTGTTCGTGTAGAGATTGAGTATTTCATAACACTTTGTGAATTACCTTTGCCTCAGTTGGAGTCTTTCCCAAAGGAGCTTTTCCCTCGTCTTCGCGACATTTATCAGAAGTTCTCCGTGGAAGATGCACAGCGAGTTAAGGACATCGAATCAGTTACAAACCACGATGTTAAGGCTGTAGAGTATTTCATTAAGGAGCAATTCGATGCGATTGGCGGACTGGATTCCTACAAGGAGTTTATCCACTTTGGTCTTACATCCCAAGATATCAACAACACCAGTGTTCCATTGAGTATAAAGGAAGCGCTCGATGAGGCTTATTATCCACTTATCGAGGAACTTATTGCTCAACTCAAGGAGTTTGCAGAGGAGTGGAAGGACGTAGCAATGTTAGCAAAGACACACGGCCAGCCTGCTAGCCCAACACGTCTGGGTAAGGAGGTTATGGTGTTCGTATATCGTCTCGAACGTCAGTTGGCAATGTTGAAGGCATGCCCTTTGACAGCAAAATTTGGTGGTGCAACTGGTAACTACAATGCTCATCACGTGGCATATCCTGAGTATGACTGGAAAACATTCGGTTCCAAGTTTGTAAGCGAGAAGCTCGGTCTTGAGCGAGAAGAGTACACAACCCAGATAAGCAACTACGATTGTCTTGCTGCAGTGTTTGACGCAATGAAGCGTATCAACACCATTATCATTGACCTTGACCGTGACTTCTGGCAGTACGTATCTATGGAGTACTTCCGTCAGAAGGTCAAGAAGGGCGAGGTAGGCAGCAGTGCAATGCCTCATAAGGTAAACCCAATAGACTTCGAGAACAGCGAGGGAAATCTTGGCATTGCAAATTCAATCCTCGAGCATCTTAGTCGTAAGCTTCCTATCAGTCGTTTGCAGCGTGACCTGACAGACAGCACCGTTCTTCGTAACGTTGGTGTGCCAGTTGGCCATATGCTTATCAGTATTCAGAGCACTCTCAAGGGACTGCGCAAGCTTGTCTTGAACGAGACTGCCATCAATCGTGACCTTGATGGTTGCTGGGCAGTTGTGGCAGAGGCTATTCAGACAATCCTGCGTCGCGAGGCGTATCCGCATCCATACGAGGCGTTGAAGGCGTTGACCCGTACAGGTGCCGGTATTGATGAAAGTACGATAAAGGACTTTATCGAGACTCTGGAGGTCAAGGAGTCTGTGAAAGAAGAGTTGAGAAAGATCACACCACATACATACACAGGTGTATAAGGGGATATAATACCGTACACAGGTGTAGTGTATAATCAGAGACAGAACAATCAGATATAGAACAATCAGATATAGAACAATCAGAGACAGAACAATCAGAGACAGAACAATCAGAGACAGATTAATCAGAGATAAAATATTAAGAGATAAAGAGAAAAACACATAGTATTAAGAAGTATTTAACTTAATTATGGCAACAGAAGAAGAAAGCTGGAGAGACAAATTCTCCGATAAGAACGAAGGGGGTGACCGTGAGGGTTATCGCCCTAACAATGCAGGTCGCACTCCACGTCCACGTATAGCACGACCCGCTTACAGTTCAAACACAAATGGTGGTTCTTACCGTCCTCGTATAAATCAGGGTGGTGAGCAGCGTGGTGGCTATGGCCAGCGTGATCACAGCAATCGTGGTGAGGGTGGTTTCCGTCCAAGTTACGATCGTGGTCAGCGTGGCGGCTATGGCCAGCGCGATTACAGCAACCGTGGTGAGGGCGGTTTCCGTCCGAGCTATGACCGCGGTGAGCAGCGTGGCGGCTATGGCCAGCGCGATTACAGCAACCGTGGCGAGGGCGGTTTCCGTCCAAGCTATGACCGCAGCGAGCAGCGTGGCGGCTATGGTCAGCGTGAGAACAACGGCCGTGAGGGTGGTTTCCGTCCGAGCTATGACCGTGGTCAGCGTGGCGGCTATGGTCAGCGTGGCGGTTATGGTGGTCAGCGTGGCGGTTACGGTCAGCCACGTCGTCAGCACACAAGCGATTACAATCCGAATGCAAAATACAGTCTGAAGAAGCGCATTGAGTATAGCGAGGCTCATGTCGATCCAAACCAGCCATTGCGTTTGAACAAATTCCTTGCCAATGCAGGAGTCTGCAGCCGTCGTGAGGCGGACGACTTTATCCAGGCAGGTGTAGTAAGTGTAAACGGAAACGTGGTGACAGAGTTGGGCACCAAGGTGATGCGTACTGACAGCGTTATGTTCCACGACCAGCTTGTCACAATAGAGAAGAAGGTGTATGTACTCCTCAACAAGCCAAAGGATTACGTTACAACAAGCGACGACCCACAGAACCGCAAGACCGTTATGGACTTGGTGCAGGATGCATGCCGCGAACGCATTTATCCTGTTGGACGTCTCGACCGTAACACCACCGGTGTGCTTCTGCTCACCAACGATGGTGATTTGGCAAGCAAGCTGACACATCCTCAGTATCTTAAGAAGAAGATATATCACGTTTATCTTGACAAGAACGTCACAGCAGCCGATATGCGCCAGATAGCCGAGGGCATCAATCTCGACGATGGCGAGATACATGCAGACGCAATTGAGTATGCAAGTGAGACAGACAAGAAGCAGGTGGGCATCGAGATTCACAGTGGTCGTAACCGCATCGTGCGTCGCATCTTCGAGCATCTTGGCTATCGTGTTCTCAAGTTGGACCGTGTCTTCTTTGCTGGTCTTACTAAGAAGAACCTGCGTCGTGGCGACTGGCGTTATCTTACCGAGAAGGAAGTCAATATGCTCAGAATGGGAGCGTTCGAATAATGCAGAATCAAAAGTTTTTGATAAATATGAAAAGAACAAAGGTTATAGACGCTCTGCAGCGCACCGACTACGGAGCTGAAATTTGTGTTAAGGGATGGGTACGTAGCAAGCGCGGTAGCAAGGGTATCTTTTTCATAGCCTTGAATGACGGCTCTACCATAAAGAACGTTCAGATTGTTGCAGACGAGGCAAATTTCGACGAAGAGATGGTTAAGCTCATCACCACCGGTGCTTGTCTCAGTGTAGAGGGAGTTCTGGTCGAGAGTCCTGCTGCCGGTCAGGCAAGCGAGATTCAGGCACGCAGCATTGAGGTGCTTGGTCCCTGTGGCAACGACTATCCAATGCAGAAGAAAGGCCAGACCTTCGAGTATATGCGCCAGCATGCCCACATGCGTCTTCGTACCAACACGTTTGGTGCAGTTATGCGCATCCGTCACAACATGGCGATGGCTATCCACACATACTTCCACGAGCATGGATATTTCTATTTCCATACACCTATCATCACAGCCAGCGACTGCGAGGGAGCAGGTCAGATGTTTCAAGTAACAACCAAGAACCTCTACGATCTCAAGAAGGACGAGAACGGTAGCATCATCTACGACGACGACTTCTTTGGCAAGCAGGCTTCGCTGACCGTGAGTGGTCAGCTCGAGGGTGAGCTTGGTGCAACTGCACTTGGTGCTATCTACACCTTCGGACCTACTTTCCGTGCCGAGAACAGCAACACTCCACGCCACTTGGCTGAGTTCTGGATGATTGAGCCTGAGGTTGCATTTATGGATTTGGACGAGTTGATGGAACTCGAGGAAGATTTCATCAAGTACTGCGTACGCTGGGCTTTGGAGCACTGCAAGGACGACTTGGAGTTCCTCAACAAGATGATTGACAAGGGACTCATTGAGCGTCTCGAAGGCGTGCTCAAGGAGGAGTTCGTTCACCTTCCTTACACCGAGGGAATCAAGATTCTTCAGGAAGCCATCAAGGCAGGCAAGAAGTTCGAGTTTCCATGCGAGTGGGGTGACGACCTTGCCAGCGAGCACGAGCGCTATCTCGTCGAGGAGTACTTCAAGAAGCCAGTTATTATGACCAACTATCCTAAGAAGATAAAGGCATTCTACATGAAGATAGATGCAGAGAAGCCAGTTCTCGATGGCAAGGAGATGGAGGAAACCGTACAGGGAACCGACGTACTCTTCCCATCTATCGGCGAGATTATAGGTGGTTCAGTTCGCGAGGAGAGCTACGACAAGTTGCTCAACGAGATACACGAGCGTAACATCCCAATGAAGGATATGACCTGGTATCTCGACACCCGCAAGTACGGTAGCTGTCCACATGCTGGTTTCGGATTGGGCTTCGAGCGTCTCATCCTGTTCGTTACAGGTATGGCAAACATCCGCGACGTCATTCCTTTCCCACGTACTCCAAAGAACGCAGAGTTCTAACAACTCTTGCCGTTATATGCATCCGGCGTACGATATGTCGTAACGTCAGACATTATAAATACAAAAAGGTCGTGTCACTTCACTTGATGTGACACGATCTTTTTGTTTTGATGTTATTCTTCGATTTTCGTAGTATTGCTTTTCGACTCTAATAGTATTGCTTTTCGATTTTCGTAGTATTGCTGTTGACAGACTTTATGCCCATTATAGAATACCAATAGTATTGCTTTTCGATTTTCGTAGTATTGCTGTTCGACAACGCCAAGTATTACTCGTAGAGTTTTGTGACGTCTGCACCGGTGTAGTAGTGGTGAAGGATGTCGTCGTACTTATGACCGTTGGCACCCATTACGGCGGCACCAATCTGGCACATGCCGACTCCGTGGCCCCATCCGCTGCCGTGCAGGACGAAGCGTTGTGGCACGCCCTCGGCGTTCGCGTCGAGAGCTTCGACGGTGAATGCGCTCGAGTAGAGGTGAGAGTCGCTGAGTGTGCGTCGAATCTCCAGTTCCTTGCCAATGATGATGCTGTGCTTTGTACCCACAATCTTCATCAGTACCAGGTGACCGCTTCTGCCCCTCTTCACCTCCTCGAGAGAGATAATCTGTCCGAGGTCCTTGTCCAGTCGCTTGGTTATGATGTCGTGCAGTTCCTGCTGAGTGTACTCCTTCTCCCAGCGATAGAAACTGTGAGTCTCCAGATCGTAGTCGTTGAGTACTGTGCTGAGTATGCGCTTGTCAGACGTGTTGCAGTATGGGTCCTTTATCATTCGCAGGTAAGGTTTGGGTGTATCCTCCCAACAATTCTCGAAGTCGTTGGTCAGTCCGCCGCAGCATTTGCTGAAGCGGGCATCGCAGACTGTTCCCTCGTGTGTAAGAATCTCGCCGCGTGTCTGTCGTATGGCTTCAGCCACCTGTGGCGATGCTGCTCGGGTGATGCCCTGATAGCGCTGGCAGTGGTCGTCGGCACAGACATCGAAAATGGTGTGCTCCTCCTGGTCGTGCCAGCGTATGATTTCCGTGTCCGTCTTCTTGAACTGGAAGAATGCGTGCGTCTGTCCGCTGCGTCGTTTCTCCATCTGAGCCAGCAGCCAGCTTCGGCTTATCACGGCACTTGCCTTAAGGAATTCGAGCGAACATGTCGATTTCATCTCGCTGCTTATCACGCTTGTCAGATAGTCCTCGGCAGGCAGAATGTTGATGGCAACAATCTTCTCCTCGTCGACCACCAGTCGCAGTGTTCCCTGGAATGTCTGTGTCTCATTGCGTTCCCAGTGGAACTCCTTGCCGATGGTCACCTGATGCAGCGAGAACGTGCTGTCCTCGGTGTCGGGTACGATGGTCAGTTCACGGTAGAGTGCGTCGTGCCACTTCAGCGAACCGTCCTCCAGTGTTACCTCCTGGTCGCCGGTTATGATGGCGCCCTTAGCCCTGAACTCACCGTTCAGCGTGAATTGCAGATGCTCTGTTGTCATGATGCCTACGTGTACCAGTGGCTCGTCGGTGAACTGGCATATGCCGTCTGGTTCAGCGTTGGTCGCTGCCTTGATGTCCTCGTTACCGTTGTGCTCGTTGCCGGGAGTATTCTCGGATGCCTCTTCACCCTTCAGCACACTGATGATAGGCTTCAGTTCCTCCTCGGTCATAGTCACCTCTCGCAGTATGTCGCCAGCCTTCTCGGCTGTCATCTTGCGGAAGTCCTCCTCGCGTGGAGTGATGATGAGACCACCCATGTCCAGTGCTCCGGGGCTGACCAGAATCTGGTTGTCGCCTGTGGCAGAGTAGCAGTCCGGACGGTGCTTCTTGCGTGGGAATACCAGAGCCACCAGTTCGTCGGGGCGTCCGGCGCTGCCTGTCTGTTTCCAGCATACCACGTTCATGCGTGGCTCCCACTCGTCGCTAATGACTGGCAGAGCGTTGTACAGTCGCTCGCACAGCACACGGTCGAGTTTGTACGATAGCGAACGAATCACGAACACAGGGCACACCCATGCCTTGAGCAGGTAGAGTCCGCTTCTCTTCGTGTCCGAACCCTCGTCGAGTTCAGCCTCCTGCGCACCGGTCAGCGGGTACAGTTTCGTCAGGCTGCCCTCATACTCCTTCCAGTCGCGCTCTATGGGCAGGACGCCTCGTGCGCCAGCCTGCAGGTGACAGTGGTCGGGGCATGAGGCACCGCAGAGCGGTCCGTTGTAGAAGACGATGTGGCTTGGCATGTCCCATGTCATTCGGCACATTGTCTCGAAGTGTTCGAAGATAGCCTGAGGCTGATGCCTTCTTGTAGGTATTGTGAAGTGCTTCGGCAGGATGGGGTAGGGGTTCACCAGAAGCTGGTAGTACTTCTCCGTAGGCAGGGCATGCTGCACCTTTGGGCGGTTCTGGTCGCAGAGAAAGCAAGGCCTCTCGTCCAGCGTCTTCTTGTCAATCTTGGCGCCCGTACTCACTATGCGTGCAGGGTTCCACTGTATCGTCATGCTTGCCTCGCCGTCGATGAGTTTGCGAGTCTGCACATGGTTCAGCTCCTCGTATCGCTGCGCAGCCTCCTGCCATCGTTTCAGTTCCGTCTCGTGGAACTGCTCAGCCTCCTCGGCGGTGACGTGATGCTGCCAGATGGCGCACAGTTGCTGACGTGCGCGTATCTCGCTGCTTCTCAGCTGGTCCTTGTAGAGGTTGTTGCGGTTGATGGCTTCGGTGCTTAGTGCTGCGTCACTGTTACCCTCCCAGCGTCGGCACAGGTAAAGTTCGTCGTAGATGCGTGCTATGCGGTATCGTCGGCTGAGCATCAGTCCCAGTGCATAGTCCTCTCCGTAGCTGGTGTTCGGTATCTGAATCTTTCTCAGCAGAGGCGTGTAGAAAGCTCTTGGCGCACCCAGTCCGTTGATGCGCAGAGCATTGTTCCTTCCGTTTGAAGCCGTCCACTCCTGATGGTCGATGAGACCTGGGGGCAGAGTCTCCAGCTGGAAGTTTGTCATGCGGTAGCTGCCGATAACCATGGCAGCCTTCTCCTCGTGGAACTTGTCGATGATGCGCTGCAGGGTGTCGGTCGAGCTGTAGAGGTCGTCCGAGTCCAGCTGAACGGCAAATCGTCCGCATCGGAAGTCGTGGACGGCTCTGTTCCAGCAGCCACCTATGCCCAGGTCGTCGCGCTCGGGGATGATGTGCACCACCCGCTCGTCCTCGCGGCTCAGTTGGGCGAGGATGTCCGTCGTGCCGTCGGTGCTTCCGTTGTCAATGACTATTACGTTGAACGGGAAGTCCGTCTTCTGCGAGAGCGCACTGCGCACTGCATCCTCGATGGTGCGAGCACGGTTGCGCACCGGTATGATGACGCTTGCCTCGATGCCCGAACTGTTTGCCGTGTCCTTCTCCTCCTCGAACACCACGTCGTCCAGTTCGTTGGGAGCCAGATAGGCGTTGATGAATCTCAGGTGGCGTGTGGCAGCCCTCTCCATCTCTATCTGACGGCTGCGGTTGCGAGGGTCGACATAGTCGAACTGCTTCTCGCCGCTCTTGCGCATGTCCGTCTCCACCTCGGTGTAGAGGTACTCGTTGATGTGAGTGGGCAGCTGCTTGCGGCTGAGGAAGAGACGCAGGTCGTAGAGTGCAGCAAACTGATAGTTGTGGTTGCCCAGCTGACTTATGTAGTCCTTGAGGTCCTTGGTGCGGATGAGCAGCACCGAACCCATGGCAAAGTCGTCGCGTATGCTGCCAATCTGATAGTCGATGAGCGGCATGCGCTGGCGTTCGCCGTCGGGAGTGATGATGTAGTGGTCGGCATACGACAGAGGCGCGTCGCAATCGCGTGCTATTGTCAGCCAGCGGTCCAGGGCGTGATAGCCCATCTGCAGCGTCCATGTCTTGGTGTAGATGAGTGTATGCGGAGCCTTCGTTGTCTCACCGATGTAGCGTATGCACTTGGTGCTGAAGGGCATCTCGTCGAGTTGGTGGATGCAGTCTACGAGTGGTTCGTTCTGCAGATTCTCTATCGTCTGGCGTACCTGTTCTTCGCTTTGTGAAGGTATAAAACAGTCTATTCCGGGTCTCATGCTAAGTTTTTTTTGTTATTTTTTACAAAGATATTCAATTTTTTTGATAATTGGTGTCGGTAAAGCATAAAAATCCTTATATTTGTAACCGTAGAGCCTGTTGGCTCCAACTCGATTAACTAACACCAACCTTTATTTATATTGTTACCATGAAAAATTTTCTTGCAGTTGATTTGGGCGCTACCAGTGGTCGCACGGTTTTGGCATCCTACGACGGTAATAAGGTAGAAATGAATGTATGGACACGTTTCGACAATCCGCAGATTCCTATGACAGGCCACCTGTTCTGGGACTTGCCATATTTGTACAACGAGATTCTCAAGTCGCTTCGCAAGCTGAAAGAAGAGAAGATTGAGATAGAGAGCATCGGCATCGACACCTGGGGCTGCGACTTCGCTTTCTTCGGCAAGCAGGGCCAGTTGCTTGGCATGCCCTTCTGCTACCGCGACTCACATACCGACGGCGCGGTGGAGAAGTTCACCTCCGTCCATATGAACGCAGATGCCCTCTACGAGAAGACCGGCATCCAGTTCATGCCCTTCAACAGTCTCTTCCAGATGGACACCATGCGCCGCACCGGCATTACTGCCCTCAAGGCAGCCAACAAGGTAATGTTCATCCCCGATGCACTCAGTTTCCTTCTCACGGGAAAATGCGTCTGCGAATACACGGTGGCAAGCACGAGTCAGATACTTAATGCCCACACGGGCGACCTCGACCCCCATCTTCTCAGGTTTGTCGACCTGTCGCGCAAGCAGTTCGGTCCCATGACCATGCCCGGCACCGTCATCGGCACACTCACCGAACAGGTGCAGCAGGCAACAGGCATGGGTGCCATCCCCGTTGTGGCAGTGGCAGGCCACGATACAGCCTCTGCCGTGGCAAGTGTGCCGACTGCTGATTCGCACTATGCTTACCTGAGTTGCGGCACATGGTCACTGCTGGGCATCGAGAGCGAGAAGCCCATCATCACTAAGGAGAGCCGCAGACACAATTTCACCAACGAGGGTGGTCTGGATGGCACAATCCGTTTCCTGAAGAACATATGCGGACTGTGGCTGTTCGAGGGATGCCGGAAGGAGTTCAAGGATGTGCCGTCAGACGTCAACGAACTGAATGCACTGTGCCACGAGAGCGATTTCGACGGCTTGATATTCCCCGACGACGAGCTGTTTGCTCATCCCGAGTCCATGACCGACGCCATCAGGACATACTGCAAAAAGACCGACCAACCATTGCCCGAGACACCGGCAGACTACATACGCTGCGTCTTCCGCAGCCTGGCTCTGCGTTATCGTCAGGTCCTCGAGATACTGCGCGGCATGTCGGGCGAGCCTATCGAGCGCTTGCACGTCATCGGCGGTGGCAGTCTGAACAAGCATCTTATGCAGATGGCTGCCAATGCCACCTGTCTCCCCGTCATAGCAGGTCCCACCGAGGGCACGGCACTTGGCAACGTCCTCGTGCAGATACGCGCCACCGGCGAGATAGAGACACTCTCGGATATGCGCGCCATCAGCGCACGCAGCGTGGCTACCGTAACCTACGAGCCCCAGGATGCCGAGCAGTGGGAGGCTGCATACGCCAAGTTCTGCGAGTTGACAAAGTAAGGTTAACTCCCTTGAGCGAAGCGATAAATACCGTTAACTCCCGATAAGTCCAAGATAATTAATAACACATAATTTATATATACAATAATGAGCGAATCACAAATTCATGCTGCTTACGCCATCGCAAAGGAGCGTTATGCAGAGTACGGTGTAGACACAGAGAAGGTTTTGAATCAGTTGCAGGATTTCCACCTGTCAATGCATTGCTGGCAGGCTGACGACGTCAAGGGATTCGAGGTGCAGAACGATGCTGAGCTTGGAAGCGGACTTGCTGTTACCGGAAATTGTCCGGGTGCAGCGCGCAACATCGACGAGTTGCGTCAGGACATCCTTCAGGCAAAGTCACTCATCCCCGGCAGCCATCGCCTCAACCTTCACGAGATATACGGCGATTTCCAGGGCAAGCGCGTTGACCGCGACGAGGTGACTGTAGACTATTTCCAGTCGTGGATAGAGTGGGCGAAGGAGAACGACACCAAACTCGACTTCAACTCGTCTTCGTTCGGTCATCCAAAGAGCGGTAACCTCACACTGGCAAATCCCGACGAGGGGTTGCGCAAGTTCTGGGTTGAGCACACAAAGCGTTGCCGCGACATTGCCAACGCTATGGGCGAGGCGCAGCAGGATGCTTGTATCATGAACCTGTGGGTACACGACGGATGCAAGGACGTCAGCGTCAACCATGCTCTCTACCGTAATCTGTTGAAGCAGTCGCTTGACGAGATTTTCGAGAAGAAGCAGCCGATGATGAAGGACTGCATCGAGGGCAAGGTGTTCGGTATGGGTCTGGAGAGCTTCACCGTGGGCAGCCACGACTTCTACACTGCGTACGCAGCCAAGAATGGCCAGCTGCTGACCATCGACACCGGTCACTATCATCCAACCGAGAGCCCAGCCGACAAGGTGAGCGCCGTATTGCCATTCATCAGCGAACTGATGCTTCACGTAAGCCGCCCTGTTCGTTGGGACAGCGACCATGTAACCATTATGGACAACACCACCGAGGAGCTCTTCTCTGAGATAGTACGTGCCGGAGCACTCGACCGTGTCCACTACGGCCTCGACTTCTTCGACGGCTCAATCAACCGCATCGGTGCCTACGTCATCGGCAGCCGTGCTGCACAGAAGTGCATGCTTCGCGCCCTGCTCGAGCCCCAGTCGCTCATCTCCAAGTACGAGCTGGCTGGCGAAGGCTACAAGGTTCTTGCCCTCGTTGAGGAGCAGAAGTCAATGCCATGGCAGGCAGTCTACGACGAGTTCTGCAGTCGCAACAACGTTCCCGTCGGCTCTGCCTTCATCCAGGAGATTGACAACTACGTGGCAAACGTAACCAGCAAGCGATAAATAGATCTAACCAAAAACACACAAAAACACGCAAAAACAGTGAAAGATAGAGAAAACTGTTTTTGTAAGTTTTTGTGGTTTTTTGGTTAAAATAACAATCTAAATATGAGTAAACAATCGTCGCTCAAGAGCACCATTGCGGTGTCTCTCAACAACTATCTCGATGCAGGAGCCATCGTAGCAGGTGCCAGCGGTCTTACTCTGTGGCAGAACTATCTCGATCTTAGTGAGACACATCTTGGCTGGCTCAACTTTATCAGTGCTAACTGTCTCGGTGCAGCCATTGGTGCCATCATCGGCGGATTTCTTGCCGACAAGTATGGTCGTAAGTTTATCTTTACCTATAACCTGCTTGTATATATGGTTGGAGTGCTGCTCGTCATGCTGTCGGTCAACTTCCCCATGCTGCTCGCTGGATTCCTCGTCACCGGCATCTCGGTGGGAGTGGGCGTGCCCGCATCGTGGACCTACATCAGCGAGAGTTCGGAGGTGAATAACCGAGGACGCAACATATGCATTTCGCAGATGTCGTGGGGCGTCGGACCTATGTGCATCCTCTTCTTCGGCATGCTTTTCGCCCCGGGCGGTTACCTGTACGACTTTGTAGAGGCGCTGGCTCTGATGTTCGTCACGCCGAGCGTTGCTGACGATCCTGCCATACAGGTGTTCTCGTCTCGCGTAGTCTTCTTCTCGCTGTTTGTCATTGCTTTCATTGCATGGCTGTTGCAGCGCCAGTTGGAGGAGAGTGTCGAGTTCGTCGCACAGAAGAAGGAGCAGAAGGAAGAGAAAACTGGCATGCTGCATGCTTTCGCCGTGTTGTTCTCCAACCGTACGGCAGTCAAGACCGTTTGCTTCCTTGCTGCAATCTATCTGACTTGGAACCTCGTTGCCAGCGTCATGGGCTTCTTCCAGCCACACATCTACGAGACTGCCGGCGGTGTCTCTAATGAATATGCCAACATGCTCTCGTGCATCGGTTGGGCCATCGTGGTGGTGATAACATTCTTCGTGTCGTTCGTCATCGACAAGCTGCCCCACCGCATCTTCTACGTGCTTGGTCTGCTGGCTGCATTGGCTACATGGGGCGTCATTCTCAGTCCCCTTGAGGGCATTGGCGTGCTTTGGGCGTTCTCCATCCTGTGGGGCGTCAACAGCGGCATGTCGGTCCAGATCTTCTACGCCCTCTGGGGTAGCGAACTCTTTCCTGCTAAATTCCGTGCCGGAGCTCAGGGACTGATGTTCTTCATCGTTCGCGGTCTCTCGGCAGCCTGGGGTCTCGTCTTCACCTACATCTATGCTGGTGGCGACGGCTTTACTCTGGCGGCGTCGTGCATGGTTGGCTTGCTCCTCATCTCCCTCGTCGTGGGCGTTATCGGTGCTCCCGACACGCGTGGCAAGTCGCTCGACCAGATAACCAAGGAACGCTACGGTGAGATTTGATTTTTGTAAGTCTTTGTGATTTTTATTAAAAATAACGATATCATGAGCATTTTAGATAACAGAGACGGCCTGCGTGCTGTCGTTGAGCAGATAGCCGAGGTAACAGGTTATCTGTGGGAGAAAGGATGGGCTGAGCGTAATGGTGGCAATATCACCGTCAACGTCACCGAGTTCATGGACGATGAGTGCAAGGCAATGCCTGCCATAGCGCCCGTCAAGCAGATAGGCATGGTGCTGCCACAGCTGAAGGGCAAGTACTTCTACTGCAAGGGTACCGGCAAGCGCATGCGCGATCTCGCCAAGCATCCCATGCAGAACGGCTCCATCGTACGCATCTGCGACGACTGCCAGAGTTACGAGATCATTGCCGACGAACCGGTCGTTCCTACCAGCGAGCTGCCAAGCCATCTGGCATTGCAGAACTACCTGCTCGAGAGTGGCAGCACGTACAAGGCTACGCTCCACACTCATCCGATAGAGCTCGTTGCCATGTCGCACATACAGCGTTTCCTGAAGGGTGACGAGATGACACGCGTGCTTTGGTCAATGATTCCCGAGACACTCGCCTTCGCACCCCTTGGCATTGGCATCGTTCCCTACGACCTGCCGGGTTCGGTTCATCTGGCAGAGGCAACACTCGAGCAGATAAAGACCCACGACGTCGTGCTGTGGGAGAAGCATGGCACCGTTGCCGTCGGTACCGACATCATGGACGCTTTCGACCAGACCGACGTGCTCTGCAAGGCTGCCAACATCTATATGTGCGCACGTTCTATGGGCAGTGAGCCCGACGGCATGACCGATGAGGCTATGAAGGAGGTTCAGGATGTGTTCAACCTTCCAAAGACACGTCCTTGCTGAATAGAATAATTAACTCCCACTAACTCCTAAATGTCAGCAAGTCAAATCTTGCGAAACTTGTATAAAACTATAAAATTATGACACGTTGTGCATTTAAGATGTTCCTCAAGCCAGGATGCGAGGAGGAGTACGAAAAGCGCCACAACCAGTTGTGGCCCGAGTTGAGACAACAAATCAAGGATGCAGGAGTGGGCAACTACAGCATCTATTGGGATCGCGACACCAACATACTCTTCGGTTACCAGGAGATAGCCGACGGTGCGCAGAGCACTCAGGACACGTCGAACGGTGTGGACGAGATAACCCAGCGTTGGTGGGACATGATGGCAGACATCATGGAGGTCAATCCCGACAACT
>CAMAFX010000024.1 GCA_945833925.1 uncultured Prevotellaceae bacterium | reverse complement strand
ATACAGATTTATGAACTAAAAATGGCAAGTTAAGGAACTTGCGAAACTTGAATAGTAAGAATAATACTC
The DNA here is from genome assembly GCA_945833925.1 of uncultured Prevotellaceae bacterium. Taxonomy (GTDB): domain Bacteria; phylum Bacteroidota; class Bacteroidia; order Bacteroidales; family Bacteroidaceae; genus Physcousia. The sequence goes on along the minus strand of CAMAFX010000024.1, from coordinate 32,101 downwards.
GGATACCTTGTGCTGATTAACATTGTCACATTCGTCACATATGGAGTAGACAAGTTGAAGGCAAAGAAACAATGTTGGAGAATACTGGAATCGACATTGATAGGATTAGGAGTCATCGGTGGGTCGCTCGGTGCACTGATAGGTATGCAAATATGGCATCATAAGACTCAGCACAATGTTTTCAGGTTCGGAATACCATTTATCATTGTGCTCCAGATCACTGCTGTTCTGTTGTATCTTATATTAAATTCCAAGATATAAAAGGAAGGCACACTGCACAAACATCAACAAGCCTTTCAGGCAAGGAATCTTGTTATAAATTCCAAAATATAAAAGAGAAAGCACACTGCACAAACAACACATTCATTATATATATAAGAAAAATGAAGATAAAGGATTCAGTTATAGTAATAACCGGAGGAGCATCCGGAATAGGAAAGATAATGGGACGACTGGCTCTCGAGAAGGGAGCAAAGGCTATTGCTGTCTGGGATATCAATCAGACCAATCTGGATGCCGTAGTCTCGGAGCATTCCAGTCTGGGCAAGGTGAAGGGCTACGTCGTGAATGTTGCTGACTACAATGCCGTGAAGACTGCCTACGAGCAGACTGTCAAAGACCTTGGAGCGGTTGACATTCTCATCAACAATGCCGGCGTTGTGACAACCAACAACACATTTGACAAGAATACGCCTGCTGACATAGAGCGCACCATCACCATCAACACCATTGCGCCAATGTATGTAGCGCAGGTTATGTTGCCAGATATGATAGAGCGAAAGAAAGGACATATCTGTAACATTGCCTCGGCTGCGGGACTGCTTGCCGTGCCAAAGATGTCGGTTTACACAGCCAGCAAATGGGCAACTATGGGCTGGTCGGACTCGGTTTGGATTGAACTGAAGGAGATGAAGAGTCCGGTCAAGATAACCACCTTTGCCCCCTACTTCATCAATACAGGTATGTTTGACGGAGTGAAATCGTGGTTCTTCCCTATACTCGACCCCGAGAAGACCGCCAAGCGCGTGATACGTGCAATAGAGAAGAACACTCGTTTCAAGGGCGTACCATTCGCCTTCCGTTTTGCCAGACTTATGCAGGGACTTATGCCGATGCGAATGACCGACTGGGTGTTTGGCGAGGTCTTCGGCATATATCACGCAATGGACAATTTCAGAGGTAGAAAGAACTAAAATTGAACTATTCACGTTTTTGATTCTTGACGACAATCAGCGTGAACAATGTAGGCAAATAGATTAAAGAGAGAGGAATATGGAAGAACAGATAAAGACCACCTTTACAAATCAGAAGGCATACTTCGCTACTGGCGCGACACTTTCTGTCGGTTACCGCAAGACGATGCTTGACAGGTTTGCAAGCGCAATGGTCAAGTGGGAAAAAGACATCTGCGAGGCATTGTGGACAGACCTGCACAAGTCGTACGAGGAGGCATATCTTACCGAAACGAGTATCGTGATGGGTGAGATTCGCACGGCACGCAAGAAGGTAGCCAAATGGAGCCGTAAGGAATGGAAGATGCCAAAGATGGCTGTTCTGCCGTCTATGAGTTGTGTCGTCAAGGAGCCACTTGGCACTGTGCTCATCGTTTCGCCCTGGAACTACCCTGTTCAGTTGCTTCTTGCGCCTCTGGTTGGTGCCATCTCAGCTGGATGCACTGCTGTGTTGAAGCCCTCGCCATACGTGCCCCACGTATCGCAGGTTATAGCAGATATGATAAAGGATACATTCCCTGAGGACTACATAACGGTGGTTCAGGGTAACCGCGACGTTAATGCACTCCTGTTCAGCCTTCCTTTCGACCTCATCTTCTACACGGGCAGTCCGGCAGTGGCGCATACAGTGATGGAGGCGGCCGCCAAGCATCTTACTCCTGTTGTACTGGAGTTGGGTGGCAAGAGTCCGTGCATCATAGACCGTACCGCGAACATCGACGTTGCAGCCAAGCGAATAGCATGGGCAAAGACGCTGAACAGCGGGCAGACCTGCATTGCTCCCGATTACATCCTGATACACAGTGAAGTGAAGGAAGCGTTCATCAAGGCATTTGCGAAGCAGATGGTTGTGCTTCACGGCGAGGATGTGAAGCAGAGTTGCCACTACGTACGTATGGTCAGCGACAAGGCGTTCCAGCGTGTCAGCAGTTACCTGGCTCAGGGTCGTATACGCTATGGTGGCTCAACAGATGCCAACGAGCGCTACATCGAACCCACCCTGCTCGACGAGGTTGATCTGGACTCTCCTGTTATGACAGAAGAAATCTTCGGCCCGATATTTCCTATTGTTACATTTGAGGACAAGGACGGCTGTTTCACGGAAAAAGTCATCTCGTTTGTCAATTCTCGCCCCAAACCATTGGCATTGTACTATTATGGAAGGGAAAAGACAGGTTGGGAGATAATACGTCACACGTCATCGGGTGGCGCCTGCATCAACGACAGCGTGATGCACATTGTCAACACCAATATGCCGTTTGGCGGTGTGGGCAACTCGGGAATGGGGAGATACCATGAACGCGAATCGTTCGAGGCATTCAGCCATCGTCGTTCTGTGCTGATAACGCCACGCACGCTCGACCTGCCATTCCGCTATATGCCATACAAATTGTTTGGTCTGGTAAGGCATCTTGTATAAGTCAAAAGTGACGGTCATAAAAGCAAGAAACGCGTTATCTCACGATATTTCAGTTTTTTAGACAAGGCAGAATAGTGTGGCGTACAGTTCTTGGGATTCCCGAGCGCATAGCCCACGGATGCCCGAGCGCACAGTCGCGAGATGTCAGTTTATGGTGATACTGTTCAGCACGTCGAGTTTGCCGTCGTTCACCAGTTTAATGACCAATTCACCGAAAAGGGTATTCTGCCATGCAAACCAGGCACGTGTGAACTTGTTTGCATCGTCCTTGTGGAAAGACTCGTGCATAAATCCCGTGCCGGCATCAGTCTTCATCAGAGTCTCTACGCACCACTTTATCTCATTGTCGTCCTGACTTGTAAACGCCTTCATCATAATGCTCATCGGCCAGGCATAGTTGTGACCGATGTGTGGTCCGCCTATACCCTCGCCCGCCTTGCCTCGGAAGAAATACGGATTGTCTTCGCTCCAAACGAACCGGCGCGTGTTCTGGTATACCGGATCGTTGATGTCCACATCTCCCAGATAAGCCATAGCGAGCAGGCTTGGCACGTTGGCATCGTCCATCAGCAACTGGTTGCCGAAGCCATCAACCTCGTAGGCATATATCCTGCCGTATTTTGGGTGGTTGTAGACGGCGTACTTGCTGAGGGCATCCTTGACCTCCTGTGCCAGCGAACGGCATTCCTCGGCAAGTTCGTTTTCTTTGTTTACCGTCTGCAGAATCTCTGCAGCCTTGTTCAGACTGCTTACCGCCATAAAATTGCTGGGGATGAGGAAGAGGAATGTGGTGGCGTCGTCGCTTGGACGGAATGCACTGGCAATCAAGCCACAAGGCTTTACCGGAGCACCCCATCCGTCGTTGTTCATCGTGTCCAGTGCACGGTTTGAACTGCGCAGAAACTTGTAGGTGCCCCTACCCTCCTTGCGTTGCTGTTCGTGAAACACGCGAAGCGTATTCCTTACCGAACTAATCCATTCCTCGCCGAAGACACTCGTGTCGCCGGTCACCTTCCAGTACTCATAAGCCAAGCGTATGGGATAGCAGTTGCTGTCTATCTCGTATTTTCGCTCGTGCAGTTCGGGGTGCATACCGGTGTCCTTCATCCATTCGCCGTTTGGATTGGGCTCCTTGTTGAAGGCATTGGCATATGGGTCGCAGTTGATGCACTTGAACTGACGCAGAATGACTCCAGCCAGCATCTTCTTCAGTTTCTTGTCCTGATTTGCCAACTGAACGTACGGATAAACCTGCGCCCCGCTGTCGCGCAGCCACATAGCGTGTATGTCGCCTGTATAGACAAACGTGTCGGGGTTGCCCTGCACATCCTCCTCATAGTGAACGGTGGTGTCGATGGTGTTTGGATAACAGTTTACGAACATCCAAGCCAGTCGCTTGTTGGTAAGTTGACCAACAATACTCGCGATTTGCCTCTCCACAGCGTCCGAGTGGAAGAGTCTGTCCCCGGGTACGGGACGGTTGTTGTTGGTCAGCACATCCTGCTTTGCTGCAGGAAAGTCCACACCCGATATCGATTCAGAAACATTTTCCTTTGCTATTGATGCAAGACAAACAACAGGGTCTGTTGATGCAAAGGTAACAGTAGGTGCCATTGATACAGCCATCGTTAGCGACAAGAGTGCTGTGATATTTTTCATAAAGAACTTAGAAATGTCAATACCTTATTTAATATATATAGGAGAAATACAGGGTCGTTATTTTTTATTTGAGAATCCTTTCAATAATGTCAAGTTCATCGTCGCTGAACGGTGCACTCTGCATACATTTCAGATTCGTTTCCAGTTGCTGCGTACTGCTTGCCCCCACCAGCACGCTTGTCACCACCTTGTGGTTCAGAATCCACGCCAGCGACATCTGTGCCAGACTCTCTCCACGCTGTTGTGCCAGATTGTTAAGCGCGCGCAGTTTGTCGAGCAGTTCTTGTGTCAGCACGTTCTGTTTAAGGAATCTTCCTTCTGTCATTCGCGAACCCTCCGGAATGCCGTTCAGATAACGGTCGGTAAGCAGACCTTGTGACAAGGGAGAGAAACTGATGAACCCCTTGCCCTCGCTTTGCAGTTCGTCAAGTATGCCTTCCTCATGTGGAGCACGGTCCAGGAGATGGAATCTTCCTTGGTATATAAGCATCGGAACGCCGTGCTCTTTCAGATAACGCATTCCGTACCTGAGTGCCTCCAGAGGCCATCGGCTGATACCGACATAAAGCGCCTTGCCCGAATGCACTATGTCAACGAGCGTCTGCAATGTCTCGTCGAGCGGTGTGTTGGGATCGTAGCGGTGGCAGTAGAAGAGGTCTACATAATCAAGTCCGAGTCTCCTGAGGCTCTGATCAAGGCTTGCCGTCAAGTGCTTCCTGCTCGCCCAACTGCCATAGGGGCCGTCCCACATATCGTAGGCGGCCTTGGTGCAGATGAACAGTTCGTCGCGGTATGGAGCAAGGTCGTCTTTCAGTATCTTGCCCAGCCTGCTTTCCGCCTCGCCCGGCTCTGGTCCGTAGTTGTTGGCAAGGTCAAAGTGAGTTATTCCGTGGTCAAATGCGCAGAGCGCAATCTCCCTGCTCCTTTCGTAAGGGGTCAGGTTTCCGAAGTTGTGCCAGAATCCGAGCGACACCTTTGGCAGAAGTATTCCGCTTTCCCCACAGCGCTTGTACTGGGTTGTGCCGTCATATCGGGTGGCAGATGCAATGTATTTTTCCATTATCGTAGTATCAGATTTATAGTTCGCGAATCATTTCCCTTTCTGCAAAAGTACAAAACCTGCATCATTTCTGCAAGTGTTTTTGATTATATGTGGAATTGTTTTCGGTTGAAAGAGTGACTGATAGGATGACAAATACAGAAAAAGATTAAGGATACTTCCTGCAAAATTTTAATAATTGGCTTTTAATTCTTAACTTTGAATGCAAATCATTTCGCCCAAATATCATTAACATGGAAATACAGAGGTTAACATCGTATACGGCTACACAGTTTGAGAATATAAAAACATTGATGGGTGTGTTGTCGTCGCACTGCACGCTTACGGAAGAGATGCTTGCCGACACGTTGGCCAACGCTCATCTTTATGTACTCTGCGATGGTGTACGCATAGTCGGTTGTGCCACGCTTTCTGTCTTCTACTCGCCGACAGGCAGAAAGGCAAGCATCGAGGATGTGGTTGTCCTACCCGAATTTCAAGGCATGGGACTTGGCAGAAAGCTGATGGAATACATCATTGTAGAAGCTAAGAAAATGGCTCCTATCTCACTGCAACTGACCTCACGCCCATCAAGAGTGGCTGCTAATATTTTGTATAAAAACCTCGGATTCCAACCGAAGGAGACAAACTGCTATGTAATGAAACTTGCCAAGCTTTAGCAGAAATTCTCATTTCCTGTTCTTGCGCACAAACTTCCTTCCATTGCGGATGTAGACCTCGTTGTTCGAGGGAGTAACTATCTCTTGTCCTTTCAGATTGTATATTCTCTCGGAACCAAAGTTGTCCTTGTCGTTTGCGTCGCCTTTGGGAGTTGTGACTGCATCTTCGTGGCTTTTATTGTTGCCGAGTCGGAACAGTTTGACACCATGACTGGCAACCTTTGTTTGCAGAGTGCCTTTAACGGTGCCAAGATCTCTGCCTTCCCAGATGTCGTGTACCGGCACGCTCTCTTCTATAGAGTAACCGAGTTGCGTCAGGTCAAAGCAGAAATCATCGTTCTTTGAGGTATATACAAGGAACTCCATCGTGGTGCCAGTACTCTGCCTGTTATCTGTATCGCAACTTGAATCATACCCACACAACGCTCTGAACTTTACAAATTTATGTTTCTCTGGAATTTCGTATATCAGAGTACATTCCGCATTAAGTCCAAGACCGGTTGTGTATGCCTTGCCGTCAACCTTCAGTTGTCCTCCTTCTACGTTCTTGTTCTTGTTCAACCCACCCCACTCCGACTTGTACGAGGTGTGTTCCAATGTTACAAGCGAGGTCTCGTTGCCCTCTTCGTCAACAAGAACAGGGTTTATGATGTCGGCACGGTCGTAGGCAAATCCGTCGCCATAGTTGCTGACAACAATCTTCAGTTGAGAGGCGTTGGTGATGTCCGCTTCTATTTCCTTCGACTTCTGTCCGCTACGCGAGATGAGACCCGTGCGAGCCACGCTGTTGTCCTGCTCGTCTGTTAGTGGATTGCAGTCGAACACCATAAAACGTAGTGTGGTGGTGGCTCCAGTCTGGTTTATTCCGCTATCGTCGGCAGCAGCCATAGCCTTGAAACGTACAACGTCCATTGCGTCGGGGATGGTAAAGAATATCGCCGCATTGGCATCGGTCGAAAAGCCTCGCTCATAACTATTCCCCATAACCTTCATCTTGCCACCGTTGTCGACATTCTTGTTCTCGTATACACGGTTGAAATAAGAGTTGGTGTAGGCTCGTGTCTGGTAACTGCCAGACAGAGGCACCTCCGTGCCGTCGCGAAGAACCAGTGTCGGGTTTATCCAGTCGCCGTGGTCGTAGTTGAAGTTGTCGCCGGCGTCATCGACCACAAGTACCAAAGTCTTGCTTCCCTCAGGCCATTCGATGTCCACATTCACTGCGTGGCCATCGGTTGTGTATGCCACGGTCTCGGACTTGTAGAGCGCCTTGCTGCCAACCACCCATCGTGTGTTGTCGCGCTGAAAGAGAGCGAGGTATTTGTTGCCTGTATCGGGGTCGGTACTTGTCCATACCACCCTGCCGTTGTCAAGGTCGTTGCTTACCTGATGAGCGTTGACGCCATATTTATGCATCTTGTGATATTCCTCGTTCGTAAGCAGCGAGTTGGTGAAATCGTCATTGCGTGTCATCTCGCCGCCAAAGAACAGAGGTGAGTGACAGATGCCCCAGAGGGTCATCATTGTATACTGTTCGTCGTGTGTCAGATTAGTCCACCGTCCGCTCTGGGCATTGGTGTAGCCTGGGTCTGCCACGGTCATTGCAATCTGTCCCAGCGGAAGCATATCGCAGTCGGCATAATTGCCGCTTCTGTAGTATTTGCTCCATTCGTCAGCCTCATTAAAGACAAGGTCAACAGCCGACCAACTGTCCCACAGGTCGTCCATCATTCGCCACATATTGGCATTGTCAAGACAGTCCTGAGCATACTCGTAGTGCGTCTTTCCCGGGCTGAGAGAGAGAACGATGGGACGTCCGCACTGGTCTATCGCCTTGCGTATCATCTTTATCTCGTCTGAATAGAACGGACGGCTCAGGTCGTCGACCTTGATAAAGTCCACGCCCCATTGCGCATACAGGTCCATTATGCTGTTGTAGTAGAGTTGGCCGTAGGCATTGTTGCGTACCGTGAGATTGTCCTTGAGCCACGTGCAGGCTGGTGTTGTGTTGGTGTACACCTGCGACCACGCTGTCCCCTCACTGCCTTTGAGTTTGTATTTCGATGGTGCGTTTGCGATGTATTTGGGCAATCCTCGCATTATGTGTATTCCAAACTTGAGTCCCATTGCGTGCAACTTGTCAGCCATCGGCTTGAAGCCGACATTCTTGCCGTCTGCCATACACGATGGAAAGCGCGACGGCGACGGAAGATAGCGTCCGTATTCGTCCAGGACACAGTCAGCACTCAGTCCGTTGTTGTCCTGGTTGTAGTAGCCTCCTCCCTTCGATGGATGATTGGCATACCATCGTATGTCTACCACAACATATTCCCATCCATATTTTACGAGATCCTTATCCACCATATACCGGGCATTCTGCATAGTCAGTTCTTCGTTGACCGAGGAATAGTAGCAATCCCACGAGTTCCACCCCATCGGTGGAGTCGGTGCCCAATCGCGAAACTGCGCAACTGCGCTATTTGTGCCGAACAAGAATATAATATATAATAAGGTGTACTTTATGTTTTTCATCGTTATGTATTTTTTATTGTCGCAAAAGTACGCAAAAAAAATCTCTTATCAAATCGTTGCCTTGAAAATTGTGAATATAATTGTTTACGTTGCAGTGAAGATGAACCAATTCAGACCATAAAGGGATGAATATGAAACCATTTTTTTCAACTATGAAACATAAATATGCTAATTTATGAAAAATAATTCATAATTTTGCACAGGCTTAGTTCTATAATAAATATATTATAAGGACCGACTGATAATTTAGTTTTGAATGAATGAAATGGTTCTATCCGACTATTGGTATGGTTTTGAATGAATGAAATGAAGGACAGAGGCTGTAACTTGTATACAATTGAAAACAATCAATCTATATGAAAAAGATCTTTTTAAGCGTTGCTCTTGCGTGTGCATCTATCACTGCCAGTGCGCAGAGCGAACTGTATCCTCAGCACTTCGACCTTGAAGAGGTGACGCTGGGCGAAGGGGCAATGAAGACCGCTCAGGAACTTAATGTCAGGACACTGATGAGTTATGATGTAGACAGACTGCTCACGCCATACGTGCGTCAGGCTCTGCCGGGCGCCGCCAGTGGCAGCACATTCTCGGGCAAGTATGCAGGATGGGAGAAGGCTCATCCCAATTTCGAGAACTGGGGCAGTGGCAACTTCCGTCTCGACGGACATGTGGGCGGTCACTATATGACGGCTCTGGCTCTGGCATACGCAGCCACGCGCGACGTTGTTACGAAAAACAACATTCGCGAGCGCGTCGGCCATATGCTTGCTGTTCTGAAGGATTGTCAGGATGTATACGATAACAATAAGGAAGGTCTTTACGGATTTATCGGCGGTCAGCCGTGCAACGATGCCTGGAAAGCCACATACGCAGGCAATGTCGGTAACTTCGGCTCGTGTGCCGTGCCCCTATACTGTCAGCACAAGATTCTGGCAGGACTTCGCGATATGTACATCTATATGGACGGACAAGAGGCTGCACAGGCAAAGGAACTTTACCGCAAACTATGCGACTGGCACGTCAACCTGATAAGCAAGTTGTCGGACGACAAGATGCAGGCCTGGCTCGACACGGAGCATGGCGGTGTCAACGAAACGCTTGTCGACGCATATAAGATCTTCGCCGACAACAAGTATCTTGCAGCAGCCAAGCGCTACAGTCACAACAGGATGGTGAACGGAATGCAGACGCTCAACCCCACATTCCTTGACAACAACCACGCTAACACTCAGGTCCCTAAATATATAGGATTCGCACGCATTAGTGCCGAGGACAAGGATGCAGCACGATACAGTACGGCTGCCATGAACTTCTGGACTGACGTGGTCAGCAACCGTACGGTGTGTATCGGTGGCAACAGCATGAACGAGTGGTTTAATGCCGCCAGTGCTGCCAGCCGCTATGTTGAGGAGGCAAACGGTCCGGAGAGTTGCAACTCCAACAATATGTTGAAACTCTCGGAGAATCTCTTCGATGCCACCCACGACGCAAAGTATGTGGACTTCTACGAGAGCACTACGTGGAACCATATTCTCTCCACCCAGGACCCTCTGACTGGCGGATACGTCTATTTCACACCTCTGCGTCCTCAGAGTTACCGAATCTACTCCAAGGAGAACCAGGACATGTGGTGCTGTGTCGGCACGGGTATGGAGAATCACTCAAAGTACGCTCATTTCATCTACACTCATAGCGGACAGAACACTTTGTATGTCAACCTTTTCGTGCCTTCCGTACTCGACAATGGCACATTCGGCATAACACAGCAGACGGAGTTCCCATACAGCCAGCAGTCCACACTGACCATCGACCGCGACGGCGAGTTTACTATGGCCATACGCAAGCCGTCATGGGTAGGCGAAGGATTTGCTGTTGTCTACAACGGTGTTCCACAGGACGTCAGTGCTACGAAGGCTTCGTCCTACTACAGTCTGCATTCGTCCTTCAAGAAGGGAGACAAGATCGTGGTAAGTCTGCCTATGACGCTGAGATACGAGCAATGCCCCAACTTGCCCGACTATATCGCCTTCAAGTATGGCCCCATACTGCTCGGTGCTCGCACCACGTCGGCATCTGCTGACGACGCCAACTACGAATCGCTCTATCACGAATATGCGCTCGGAGAGCGAATGGGCCACGCTCCCGACTCGTATTGCGGCAAGAAGAGTCTGGCATCCGCACCGCTTCTGTTGGGAGAACGCTCAGAGGTGCTTAGCAGGATATCTGCTGACGAGAACTCTGCAAGCACCCTCCAGTTTAGTCTCGATGCAAGCCGCAGTGACAGGTTCGCCACAAACTATTCTTGGAAGGACCTCATCCTTGCACCATATTACACGCTCCACCATACACGAGTAAGCAACTACTTCTACCAGGCAACTGTCGAGACCTACCTGAACAGCGAGTGGGCAAAGAAGGAGGCTGCCGTGCTGGCACTCGACGCTCGAACCATCAGTTTCATTGCTACGGGCGAGCAGCAGAGCGAGGCTGGCGTCACGTCGTGGAGCACCGACGTTCACGGCAGTTGGTCGGACGAGAACTACCGCAGTGCCGAAGACAAGGCTATGGGATGGGTGCAGTACGTCTTGGCTAATCCCGAACGTGAAAGCAAGGGACTGAGCATTATGCTCCGTTTTGCCCGCAACGATGCCGGCCGCCGTGGCGCCATCTATGTCAACGACGCCCTGCTCGATGTCTTTAGCATTAATGACGGAATGGGCACTGTCGACGGCAACTTCGTGAACTACGAGATTGCTTTGCCCGAGTCGTTTGTATATAATGAAAAGGGCGAGGTCAATGACTCCTTCACGCTTAAGGTTGTTGGATCGAAGTCAACTTATTATCCAAGTCTTTATTTTGTAAGACTGATGAAGGAAACTCCGGTCGATGTTCGTTCCATAGGCGAATCAACATCCATCAAGACAAAAGACGAGAACGGAAAGTACATCAACTACAAACTGTATAACGTGGCAACAGGCAGGTACTATGACTGGGGCGCTCAGTATAATGCGCACGCAGCTCTCGGTGCAGCCGGCACTCCTGTCAATCTTGTCGATGCCAAGCGCGGCTATTATCTGCAGGCTGTTGGCTCGACACTGCAGATGGACAACGATCTCTGGATGGACCGTGTGGCTGGCGACCCTTCCTGCGCCGACGTCACCTTCGTTCCTGTTGATGGTGCCGACAATGTATATTATATAATGTGTACTGCCGGAGGAGATCTGCTTACTGCTCCCTCCAACGTCGGCGAGTCTATCTTTGCATCGTCCGACATGAACAGCAGTCTGGCAAAATGGCAACTCTTCACCATCGAGGATATAATGCAAAAGAACAGCGATGAAGGACAAAATAGCACCGATATCGACATCACCGCGCTCCTCAACTATCCCGACTTCAACCGTGGCGAACCTGCATCGAGCATGTGGGGCGACCTTGCACAGGGCGGTTGGAACGATCAGAATGGAGGTAGTTTCAATGCCGAGTCATTCAACAGCCAATCATTCGATTTTCATCAGACAATTCATAGTATGCCGGCAGGAAAGTATAAGGTGACTTGCCAGGCTTTCTATCGTGACGGTGGCATAGACGATGCCGTAGGCAAGAGGAAAGCTGGGACTGAGGCCGTACGCCCGCAGATTTATGTTGACGGACAGACTGTTGCAGTCCACTCTATTCTTGACGAAGCGGGAAAGAACGGGTCAACAGGTGTCAATACTCAGTATGGCTACATACCCAACAACCAGTCCGATGCAGCGCACTATTTCGACAAGGGACTGTACGAGGTCGAACTGGAGTTCACACTCGACGAGCCGAAGAATGTCGTGATAGGAATCAAGAAGAGCGAGGGAGCCGCCAACGACTGGACATGCTTCGACAAGTTCCGCCTCTACCGACGTACAGGTGCCGAGGAGATGACAAGTCTTATTGTCAATCCAAGTTTCGAGGCTGACGGAAAGACTCTTACAGGAAAGGCACCAAAGGGCTGGACACTCAACAGAACAGACCTCGGATGGTATGGTGTCAACAAGCGCAACGGTATGGTGGATGCTGCCACCGACGGTGACTATCTGTTCGGAATATGGGACGGTCAGGTCAAGGAGGTTAGCGTGTCTCAACACGTCACCTTGCCAAACGGACGCTATATGCTTGCTGTCGATATGCTGGCATCCAACCGCGACAACGGACTTGCCCGTGTAGGCAGGCAGTGTGTCTTTGCCGACGATGTAAGGGGCTTCTTCAATCACGCAGCAGAGGGCGACGACCTTAACAACGAGGCTGTCATCTACAATGGCGACAATGTCAGTCTGCAGACTATAAAGGTGTATTTTGATGTCGAGGAAGCAAGCAAGAGCGTTGAGATTGGCGCTGCCACTTCCGAGACCCCAAATGAGTCGTGGTTCAAGGTGGACAACTTCCGTCTCTATCGCTTGAGTTCCAAAGGACCGGATGACACTCATGTCAGCAATGTCAACCACTCTGCATCTATTGACAATAATCACATATTTGACCTTAGTGGCAGACAACTTGCCAAAATGGAACGTGGAATAAATATTAAAGACGGAAAGAAGATAGTAGTTCGTTAAAAGAAAATTATCAGAACGCCAATTTGCACAGATGCAGAAAAAGTAGTACCTTTGACAAGGTATATATAGAAAGAATCGTGCAGCATGATGATTGATTGGAAAGAAGAAACAGAGAGAAGAGTAGCGCGTGGCGTAGAACTCTTCAAACAGGGATATAACTGTTCGCAGTCAGTAGCACTTACCTTTGCCGACTGGTATGATGTGCCATACAATCTTATGGCAAAGATGAGTGCGCCTTACGGCGGCGGAATAGGCAGAATGCGTGAGACTTGTGGCAGTGCGTTGGGTATGTTTATGCTGGCAGGTCTGGAGACTTCGTGCCCCGAAGCGAATCAGGAGGTCAAAAAGCAGACTTACGCCGCAGTACAGCAATTGGCTGCCGATTTCAAAGCACAAACCGGAAGCATCATCTGCAAGGAACTGTTAGGACTGAACAAGCAGCGTGCAGACGGCACAATTCCCGACATAGTTATTTGTGCCACTCCAGAAGCACGTACCGACGAATACTACCGCAAGCGCCCCTGCATCAGGATGGTCGAAACTGCCATCCGCACCTATATGCATTTTCTTGAAGATAGGAACAGCGAAAGACCTGTTTAAGTTACTATCTAAAAACCTCTGGAAGAATTATATTGGTGAACGATTCTGCTCATAGGAGCGACGTTGCTCTTGATACGATGCCACAGTTGGTAGTCGGTGAACTTGCCGTTATTGCGAGTTACTGACACAGTGATGAGATCGGGATTGAGCCATGTTATCTTGTTTCTAAACTCTGCAGAAGTATCCTTCACGTTATTAAAATAGGTCTTGCCATCGCTGAAGAACTCATAGACTCTCCCACCAATGTGTACCATGTGCTCGGGAGTGATGACAATGATGTCGTTCGGATTTGCTGGTGTATCAGAAAAAGTCTTTCCTTCCTTTTTCTGCTCCTTGATAAACTTCTTTACATCAACCATATCGTCAAATACATCGACAACATACCAGGTGCCGTAAATTGGGGCTTTCTTATCAACTTCCGTCGATGCTGGAGTCATTAGAGCGTCAAACACTATCTTACCCATGTCAGAATATCGGGTTGCGACGTAATACTCTGTACACCAGTCATTCTTTGGGAAAAACATGTGGTTAGAGTTTCTACTCCACCATTTTAGCGTGAAGTGTTCTGCGTTACTGTCAAAGATGCGAGTCTTGGTGGAATCTGTTGCATCTGGTTCTTCACCCGTGTAGTTGTAAGTGTCTTTGTCATTTTTCTCGATTAGGAAGTTTTTACCGTGCACGCTCACCATCAAAGTGACGCTGTCCGTACACACCTTATACTGATCGAACGGCGCGTTGATTTCCAATCCTGTCTTGTCAATCAAAGACTTCAATTTATACACACCACGCGGGTTCTCTGTCTGTGCTACTACTGATGCCAATGACATTGTAAAGGCAAGGATGATAAGTATTGTTCTTTTCATAGTTCGTAGACGGTATGGTTAATCACCAGATTTATTGATTTTTCACTTAATCCCAAACTCTGCAGCAAAGGTAAGGAGAAGTTTTGAAACCACCAAATAAAGTAAAAAAAAGTATGATACGTATTGGACAAAATGATTTTTCAAGTTTCTCTCCTATATACTGTATATAGAAAGTGTCTAAGATGCGTTCTGACATGCTCTACCGAGCACCTTGAAAAAGCCGCATCGGGAGTTCAAAAATACTGATGCGGAACCTGCGCATGTTGCGCTTGTATATTTTTCGATTTACGTAGCGGTAGCCGAACTTTCATTCATTCAATCAATCAGTTTATGATAATATCCAAATATAGGCGGACTTCACAGCCCACCTATACTCAATTTAAAACAACCAACAAAAGAATGTTTTCCATTTAAGGAATGCATCATTCTTGTACTATCAAATTAGACATTATACAATTTTAATTTGTTATCAGTTATAGCAAAGTTCACCGTGCTCGTAAATGTCGAGTCCTTCTTCCTCTATTCTTTCCTCAACACGGAGACCAACGGTATACTTGATGCCGAGGAAGATTATCATACCGCAGACAAAGGCGAAGCCTGCCACAGCAAAGGCACCGAGAGCCTGAACGCCAATTGAGCACTCAACTCCGTCAACTGCTGGGTTGCAGAAGACACCGGCAAGGATTGTACCTACAAAACCTCCAACTCCGTGTACGCTGACAGCACCAACTGGATCGTCAATCTTGAAGACTTTATCTATAACATTTACGCTTATACACATAATCAGAGAGGTGACTGCACCGATCACGAAACTTGCCCATATCTCAACACAGTCGCAACCTGCAGTGATACCAACAAGACCTGCCAGAACACCGTTGCAAACCATTGAGAGCGAAGGCTTTCCGTCAACAATCCAGGTGTAAAGCAATGCAACCATACCGCCTACCGCAGCTGCCATATTTGTCGTGACAAACACATGACTCATACTTACGGCATTTGCATAGCCTGTTGCTGCTACGGTTGAGCAAGGGTTGAATCCGAACCATCCCACCCACAGGCAGAATACGCCCAGCGCACAGAGCATAAGCGAGTGACCTGGAATTGCTCGGCTGTTCTTGTTCTTGTCATATTTGCCGATACGTGGACCAAGAACCAGGGCTCCTGCCAAAGCCAAGGCACCACCGCAAAGATGAACTACTGTAGAACCTGCAAAATCGTGGAAGCCCATCTCGCTGAGCCATCCTCCTCCCCAACTCCAGTGACCTTCGATAGGATAGATGAATGCGCTGATCAGCATACTGTAAACCAGATACATTGAGAACTTTGTACGCTCTGCCATAGCACCACTTACGATGGTTGCGGCAGTTGCACAGAAGACGGTCTGGAAGATGAATGTACATTCTGCAGGAACGTTCGAGTCTTCACCAATAAAGAAGAAACCCTCCCAGCCAAACCATGCGCTTCCGGCACCATACATCAGACTGAAACCAAGTATCCAGTAAAGGATGGTTCCTGCCATAAAGTCGCAGAAGTTCTTCATCAGGATGTTTGCCGCATTCTTGGCACGGGTCATTCCTGCCTCAACAAGAGCAAAACCGGGCTGCATCCAGAACACGAGCATTGCACCCAATAACACCCACAACGTGTCCAAACCGTTTACATATTCCTTTGACTCCTCTACAGCAGGAGCAACAGCATCAAAAATAATCATAACCTTTAACCTTAAAACTTTATGAAAAAATCATCATTTCTTATCCCTCAACACTTCATCGCCGTGCATGTTCGAACGGATGCTCCAGCAATCGATAACATCGCTCAGGAAGATACGTCCGTCTCCCACCTCGCCCGTACGAGCCACGTCCATAATGGTCTGGATGGTCTTCTCCACACAAACGTCGCGGCACACGATGCTGAGAGAAACTCTCTCGATAACATCTGTACTGTAGTTGACACCTCTGTAGATGCGCTCCTGACGTATATGACCGACTCCATGCACATCGTGATACTCGAACCAGTCAATGTCTCCACTAAGCAAGGCATCCTTCACTTCTTCAAACTTAGTCTTGCGAATAATTGCTTCAATCTTTTTCATACCTATTTAACTTATTAACTTGTTGTTTATCAATGTCTGCTCCACACTACTTGTTGATGCTTATGCCGCATCCTACCATAAAGTACAATGCCTGGCTACTTGGATTGGCTACAACCTGTGCATACAAGGGAACAGTTACGTGCTTCAATGCAAATGGATACTCTGCCTTAAGGGCTATCTGGTTGATATGGAAACCACTTGAAACATCGCTGCCGTAGAAACTTGTGTTATAGGGAACTACACCCAATGTGGCTGTCCAGTCGAGTTTTGCCAACTTGAAAGGAGCGTCCAATTGGAGATAAGAACTGTATGCTCTCTTGCCGTCGCTGTTTACGCCGTCCTCTCCCGCAAAATTGGTAAACCAGTTAACTGACAGGAATCCGAAGTCATAACCTACATTTGCCTCGAACGTGTGATTTGAAGAACCCAAGCCTCCATATTTGAAAAAGGGGTAACCATTGTTAAACAAATAATAATCTGTTATGCCTACATGGAACCCCTTTGTCTCGTAACTCAATGTCACATCTATTTCCTCATCCGAACCGTTGGAAGTCGGACTTATGGCGAAACTGCCCCATGTGCCGAGACTCAATCCCTTCCATGACAGTGAGGCGACGGGTTGAACACTGACACCGCCACACTTCTGGCCACGCCAAACGTAGGTGCTTACCAAGTCGGTGCCGATCTCCGCGTCAACCTTGTCCTGAGCGTAAGAGGGCATGCAGGCGATTGCTGACAGCGACAATAACAACAATGGTCGTAAAGACATCTTTTTACCTAAACAAAAACTTACCATAACCTTAGATTTTAAATTATACAACTATTGTCTGTATACCTTTTTATGTTTTCGTCATTCACTCTTTTTGCTTTAAATACTATCTTAATGATAGGTTAAAGAGTTATTATACTTTCTTTTTGTAAATCACAATGCAAAGTTAGACATTATTTTGTAAACACAAACAATTTCGGTGATATTTTTTAAATAATTTTTTATATTTGCTATCATATTGTAATAATATCGCGTATTTTACCTTGCAATATGATTTATTTTTCCATAAAATCACATCGAGCAAGACGTGACTTCTTAATATTGACGAAAAAAAAGAAAGCCAAGGATGTACACACCTTTGGCTTTCTTTCGATTAATCAAATCTCGTCCTTCAACAGGACAATGAACTGCTATGATTCAAACGCTCATCAGATACTCAACGTATCAAGAACATCAATAAGTTCCTTCTTTACCGGCTTGTCACTCTTGATGGCGTTCGAGAATGGAACATAAACAACCTCGTCGTTCTTTATTCCGATCATCACGTTGCGCTGTCCTTCGAGGATAGCCTGAATAGCGCCAACGCCAAGTCGGCTGGCAAGGATTCTGTCTCCCGCGCTTGGCGAACCACCACGCTGCAAGTGTCCAAGGATACTAACGCGCACGTCATATTCGGGGTATTCCTTTCGCACTCTGTCAGCGTAATACATAGCGCCGCATTTAGGACTCTCGCTTACTATCACTATTGACGAACTCTTACTCTTGCGAATGCCACGGCCGATGAAATGCTCCAACTGGTCGGCACCTGTCGAGTCCTCCGGTATGATGGCGGCTTCTGCTCCTGCCGCTATCGCACTGTTCTGTGCAAGGAAACCGGCATCACGGCCCATAACCTCGACAAAGAAGATTCGCTCGTGACTGGTAGCGGTGTCACGAATCTTGTCCACACATTCCATGATTGTGTTGAGCGTCGTGTCGTAGCCGATTGTAAGGTCTGTACCGTTCAAGTCATTGTCAATCGTTCCAGGCAAGCCGATGCAGGGCACGTCAAACTCCTGGGCAAAGATTCTCGCACCGCTAAGAGAGCCGTTACCGCCGATGACGATGAGCGCGTCAATGCCACGAGCCTTCATGTTTTCGTAAGCCTTCTGCCTTCCTTCCGGAGTGCAGAATTCCTTTGAGCGGGCTGTCTTGAGGATGGTTCCACCACGCTGAATGATGTTGCTTACGTTCTCCGTTGAGAACTCTTTTATCTCATCGTTTATCAAACCTTCGTATCCGCGATAGATTCCCATAACACGAAAACCGTTTGCTATAGCAGCACGAGTTACCGCACGAATGGCAGCATTCATGCCGGGAGCATCACCACCGCTTGTGAGTATGCCTACACAATTTACCTTTCCCATACAATCAAAATCTTATACCTTATTAATATATATATAGGGCACTGCCTACACCTACTGTCTCGGCAACATTACCCGTTTCAAAGTTACAAAATAATGGGAAATATAAAAACAAAAGACAAGAAAAAGAAGAAAAAAAGAAGAAAAAAAGCAAAAACATACAAAATCGTATAGAGAAATGGCAAAAAAATAGTCAATTAGTGCTCAGATTCACAAGAAATTCGTAACTTTGCACCCGGATTTTTTAAACAACATAAAGTCTAACTCTATTAATTATTTAAAAAAAACTATTATTAACATGGCAGATTACAAAAATGTCGCACCTTTGGCAGACTTCGATTGGGAAGCATTTGCCAATGGCTCTGCAAACACAGAGGTGAGCCACGAGGCTCAGGAGGCTGCTTATGATGGCACCCTTAACAAAGTCAACGATTTTGAGGTAGTTGACGGAACCGTTATCTCTATTAACAAGCGCGAGGTTGTAGTAAACATCGGCTTCAAGAGTGACGGTATTATTCCTGTAAGCGAGTTCCGCTACAACCCAGACCTGAAGGTTGGTGATACCGTTGAGGTATACATCGAGAACCAGGAGGACAAGAAGGGTCAGTTGGTACTCTCTCACAAGAAGGCACGTGCAAGCCGTAGCTGGGACCGCGTTAACGCAGCTATGGAGAGCGATGAGATCATCAAGGGTTACATCAAGTGCCGCACTAAGGGTGGTATGATTGTTGACGTATTTGGTATTGAGGCATTCTTGCCAGGTAGCCAGATTGACGTTAAGCCTATCCGCGACTATGATATATTCGTTGGCAAGACAATGGAATTCAAGATCGTCAAGATCAACCAGGAGTTCAAGAACGTTGTTGTTAGCCACAAGGCTCTCATCGAGGCTGAACTCGAGGCACAGAAGAAGGAGATTATCTCTCGCCTTGAGAAGGGTCAGGTACTCGAGGGTACTGTCAAGAACATCACTTCTTATGGTGTATTCATCGACCTCGGTGGTGTTGACGGTCTTATCCACATCACAGACCTCAGCTGGGGCCGCGTAAGCGATCCTAAGGAGGTTGTTGAGCTCGACCAGAAGATCAACGTCGTTATTCTCGACTTCGACAACGAGAAGAAGCGTATCGCTCTCGGTCTGAAGCAGCTTACTCCTCATCCATGGGATGCTCTCGACAGCGAGTTGAAGGTTGGTGACCACGTTAAGGGCAAGGTAGTCGTTATGGCTGATTATGGTGCATTCATCGAGATTGCTCCTGGCGTAGAGGGTCTTATCCACGTTAGCGAGATGAGCTGGAGCCAGCACCTGCGCAGCGCTCAGGACTTCATGAAGGTTGGCGACGAGGTAGAGGCAGTTATCCTTACACTCGACCGCGACGAGCGCAAGATGTCTCTCGGTATCAAGCAGCTCAAGGACGATCCATGGGAGAACATCGACGCTAAGTATCCTGTTGGCAGCAAGCACACCGCAAAGGTTCGCAACTTCACCAACTTCGGTGTATTTGTTGAGATCGAGGAGGGTGTTGACGGCTTGATTCACATCAGCGACCTCAGCTGGACCAAGAAGGTTAAGCACCCAAGTGAGTTCACACAGGTAGGTGCAGAGATCGAGGTTGTTGTTCTCGAGATTGATACTCAGAACCGTCGCCTTTCTCTCGGCCACAAGCAGCTCGAGGAGAATCCTTGGGACGTATTCGAGACAGTATTTACTCAGGGCAGCATCCACGAGGGTACTATCACTGAGATGATGGATAAGGGCGCAGTTGTTCAGCTCGAGTATGGTGTTGAAGGTTTCGCTACACCAAAGCACCTCGTTAAGGAGGATGGCACTCAGGCTCAGCAGGGCGAGAAGCTCGAGTTCAAGGTTATCGAGTTCAACAAGGACAGCAAGCGCATCATCCTTTCTCACAGCCGCATCTTCGAAGATGTTCAGCGTGCTGAGGCTCGTGCCGAGAAGAAGGCAGCAGCTCCACGTCGTCGCTCAGAGCACAAGGAGGAGGCTCCTGCAGTTAACAACGTAACTGCAAGCACAACTCTTGGTGACATCGATGCTCTTGCAGCATTGAAGGCTAAGATGGAGCAGGGCGAGTAATTGTCCACTAATCCAAAAAATGACAAGACCTCATTTGTTGAGGCAATATAACAATTCAATAAGGGTAGTCTTTCAGGCTACCCTTATTTGTAAACACATAGAACCCTTCGTAAACGAACAGAACCATGGAACCAATGAAAATATACATCTTAGGATGCGGCTCAGCAAAACCCGCCAACGGTCACCTGCCCAGTTGCCAGCTTCTCGAGGCAAGAGGCAAACTCTTCATGATTGACTGTGGGGAGGGGGCGCAGATGCAGTGGAACAGAATGGGACTTGGCATGACAAGACTCAGCCACATCTTCATCACGCACAGCCATGGCGACCATTGTTTTGGACTGCCCGGATTGATTTCGACCATGGGACTTTTAGGCAGAACCGCCGACCTGCACATTCACGCACCCGCCGACCTGAAGCCGTTCATTGACTGCACATTGAACTTGTTCTGCCACGAAATGGGATACAACGTGATCTTTCATAAAGTGGACTGCACTGCAAACCAACTTGTTCACGAGGACAGGAGCGTCGAGGTTTGGAGCATCCCACTAAGGCACAGGATGCCGTGTTCGGGCTATCTGTTTAAGGAGAAGCCTACCCTGCCCCACATACGTCCGGAAATGCTGGAGTGCTATAACATACCAGTCAGTCAGGCAAACAATATCAAGGCAGGAATGGACTGGACTACCGAAGACGGAGAAGTCATTCCAAACAGCAGGTTGACACGTCCGGCAGACAAACCAAGAAGTTATGCATATTGTTCGGACACTCTCTACACACCTTCCATTGCCAGGATGATAGAGGGCTGTGACGTGTTGTACCACGAAGCGACATTCAGTGACGAATTCGAGGTAAGGGCGAAACAGACGTGCCACTCCACAGCCAGACAGGCTGCCATGATTGCGCAAAAGGCAAAGGTGAAGAAACTTGTCATAGGTCACTATTCGGGAAGAATAAAGGACATCGAATCGCATCTCGGTGAGGCAAGGGAGGTGTTTCTGGACACGATAGCCTCAGAGGAAGGCTTAATCCTCGACTTCGACACCGTTGTCAAAAAGTAGACCGCAGAATTGCACTTTACTGCAGACCTTCTTCCACACTTACTATTCGGCTAATACTGACTTCGTTATGAGTAAGGCATGAAAAAAGCACTTTTTTTGAAAAAAGTTGCACTTTTACACAATAAAATTTTGAGGGTTGAACAAAAAAGTGTATTTTTGTAATAGATTTTAGTCGGAAACCGAATATGAACAAGAAATTCTACATATTGGCACTCTGTGCATTCCTGGCAACTTCTCCCGTCAGTCTGATGGCAGAGGAACTGATTGAGGGTCCAGAGTCTGAGACATCCACTATCAGCATCGCTGTTATAGGAAACAAGGTTCATATTTCCGGTGCCAACGGCGAAACGGTTGAGATATTCAACATTGCTGGTGTCAAGATTAGCACTGTTCAGATTGATAGTGCCGAGAAAGTAATCACCCTCTCCAAGGGATGCTACATTATTAAAATAGGTAGTATAGCAACACGCAAGATTGCCATCCGATAACCACACACAACACCAGACATCTAATTCATCGTTTCTTGATAATGCGACAACTCTCCCTTGCATTTATATATTTGTTCTTGACACTCTTATATGGATGCAATAGGGTTGGTTTGTCCGATGTGTCGTATCCGTATGACCTACAAACAGTCAACCACACCATCGACAGTCTTCAGAATATAGAAAAGGGGTGGATGTATGCTGACAAGTTCAGTGCCCCGCTTTTCTCGGAACACCTGACTACGACCTGCTGGGTGAACCAGGATGGCATAGACGACCGTGCAGACACACTTCTTGCATGGCTCGGAAAAGTCGAGGCAGAAGGATTGAAACGCGAGAGTTTCCTTGTTGACGAAATAGAAGAGGACCTGCGTCTGCTGAGGAAGATGAAGCCCGACAGTTGCGACGAGCACGAATTCAACAGGGTTCTGGGTTGTTTGGAGTACCGACTGACCACTGCATATCTGAGATACGCATATGGACAGCGATACGGTTACACGCGTCCTCACGCCATCTTTGCCGACAGCGTCTTCGACTTGAGATGCGAGGTTCCAACTGACTCTTTTCTCAACGTTGCCATGTCGCGCGCCAAGGATGCTGACGACCTCAGCGAATTCCTCAGCGAAATACAGCCAAACAGCACACTGCACACACTGTTCAGCCGGGAGTATGCTAATGCCAATGCGAAGAATGACACAGCTCTCGTGTCGCTCTGCCGCATCAATCTCGAGCGTAGCAGATGGAGATACAATAGACCAGACGAATATGACAGGTTCATCTGGGTAAACATCGCCGAGTTTATGCTTACAGCAACCGACAGGAACAGGGGCGAGAGCCTTACGATGAAGGTTTGCTGTGGCAGAACCGACCACCAGACCCCTTTGCTGACAAGCAGTATTTCGCGTCTGGAACTGAACCCCTACTGGGTCATCCCTACCAACATCATCAAGAACGAACTTGCGAAGATGCATGTGGGAGACTCCGCTTACTATGCACGAAACAGCATCATCGCAATAGACAAGCAGACAAAGGAAGAGATTGACCCTACGACTTTGTCAGCCAATCAATTGAAAAGCGGAAGATACACGCTGAGACAGGAGAAGGGCGAGGGCAACTCGCTAGGACGCCTTGTCTTCCGTTTCCCAAACAAGTATTCTGTTTATCTGCATGACACCAATTCGCCCGGCGCCTTTAAAAGGACAAGAAGAACAGTCAGCCATGGATGTGTGCGCGTCGAGAAACCGCTTGAACTCGCTCTGTTCCTTATGGGCAACCCTTCAGATCTGCTCATTGACAAGATAAGGATAGCCATCGACAAGGAGCCACTCTCTGCTGCCGGAAGAAAGTATATGGAGAATACCGAGCCCGAGAAATACATGTCTTCTTATTACTACAAACCACCCATTCCGGTATTCCTCGATTACTATACCCTCTATCCCGACACCAGCAATGTCCTGCAGCGTCATAGCGACCCATACGGTTATGACCCACTCATAAAGAGGGTGCTGGATAGATTTTAACTAAAAACCTTCCCAAACGATTAAACCTTAGTGTCCTGACGCAGTCAAAAAGAGTGCATGACGATGGACGAGAAACACCTAATAGAAGCTATGCGCTGCGAAGACACCAAGAGAGATGCCTTCGCAACCATGGTACGTATGTATCAGGAGATGCTGTACTGTATCATAAGGCGCATGGTACTCGTACACGAGGATGCCGACGACGTTCTGCAAAACACCTTCATCAAGGCATGGCAGGGCATCGACAAATTTAGGGGTGATTCGACCTTGAAGACATGGCTTTACCGAATAGCGACACACGAGGCGTTGGACTTTCTCGAAAGAAAAAAGAAGGAAATGGTCAGCATTGATGACGAGAACCCGAATGTCGGTTTGATGCTTGCACATTCTCTCGAAAGCGACGTGTACTTCGATGGTGACGAGACTGAATTGGAACTGCAGAAAGCCATCGCCACCCTACCCCATAAGCAAAAACTTGTCTTCAATATGAAATATTTTGAGGACATGAAATACGAGGAAATATCAGATGTTCTTGGCACAAGTGTAGGCGCACTGAAAGCATCCTATCACCATGCCGTACAGAAGATTTCAATTTTTTTAGGCATCATCGATTAAACCTTTACAAAGAAGATTAGTCAATAGATATAAGAAAGGTCAAACACAACACAAAAAGTTATTGTCAGCAGAATCAAATAAAACTGGATAGTTGGCAGCAACAAACAGTATTGTCAGCGACAACAAACATAACAGGATGGACATGAACAAAGAGGAACTAAAGAAGCACATACACGACATGCACGACGAGAAGTGTGCATCGCATACCTATCCATTCAAGACTCCTGAGGGCTATTTCGACACCTTCTGCGACAGACTGATGCTCAATCTGCCTGAGGAGAACACAAAGAAGGCACCTACCGTGAAACTGATGCCAAGAGTCGTGCGATATGCCGCAGCCTGCGCAGCCATAGCAATCATTATCGGCGGCACAACCGTAGCATTGAAAAGACAGAACACCATTCTCAGTTCGGGTGAGCAACAAACACTGCTTTCATTCAATTCTCAAGACACAAGCAAGCATCATCCAGCAGCGACAGTAGACCAGCAACACAACGACGCCGTATCAAGCACAAACACACAGAATTACGACGAGGCTTATCTTAACGAAGCGCTTGACTATGCTATGGTGGACAACAACGAGATTGCAATGTATCTAACAGAAAACTAAACGCACTAAACTATATCAATTATGAAAATCCTATATTCCATACTTGTTGCCTTGCTAATAGGCACAATGCCAGCCATGGCACAAAACGAAGGTAAGGGTCCACGCTTCAATCCTGAGGAGTTTAATGCAAGAATGGAGAACTATATCATGGAGAAAGCATGTCTCACTCAGGCAGAATCCGACAAACTCTTCCCTCTCTACCACGAGATGAAGAAGAAACAGATGGAAATCAACATCAAGATCCATCAGTTAAAGCATAAGGAGGCAAATGCTAACACTACGGACAAGGAGTATGTTGCTATAATAAGCAAGATAAAGGATTACGCTGTAGAGCAAGCCAACATCGAGAAGACATACTTTGCCAAGATGTGCAAGGCTGTTTCTGCGAAGAAGGTTTTCGGCGTCATGAAGGCAGAAGACCAGTTCCACCGCGAGATGCTACGCAAGGCAAGTCCAAAGAACGTCCGCATCAGAGAGTATCGTCATTGGGATGACCAAAAAAGGAACGGCAACAGGTAATGAATGACTTGTCGCATAGAATGACTAATCATACCGTATGACGAGTCACTTTGAATGACGAGCCGCATCGTCGAACAGACAATAAAAAAAGCTCGCTGCAAGAGCACACAAGGCTCAGTCAGCGAGTTTTCTTTTATCTTGTAAATTCTTGTTTACAAACAGAATAAGAATACGTTATTCTTTCTCCATCAACTTTGCCTCATTCCAGAGGGCATCCATCTCAGCCAGGGTCATATCCTTCAGTTCCTTGCCTGCCTCCTTTGCCTTTTGCTCCACATAGTTGAAACGGAAGATGAACTTTTTGTTGGTGTGCTCAAGGGCGTTGTCGGGATTGATGTGGTATAGTCTCGCCGTATTTATTAGGCTGAAGAGGAAATCGCCAAACTCCTTCGTGCTCTTCTCCTTGTCCTCTCGCTCAAGTTCAACTTTCAGTTCGTCAAGTTCTTCCTTAACCTTCTCCCACACATCTTCGCGCTTTTCCCAGTCAAACCCCACGTTACGGGCCTTATCCTGAATACGATATGCCTTTATCAGCGAGGGAAGGGCATCAGGTACTCCACTCAGCACCGTCTTGTTGCCATCCTTCTCCTTCTGCTTTACCTTCTCCCACAATTGCGACACCTCTCCTGCATTCTTTGCAACCTCGTCGCCGTAGACGTGGGGGTGTCTGAAGATAAGTTTGTCGCACAACTGATTGCAGACATCGGCAATGTCGAACCCCGAGTTCTCACTGCCAATCTTCGCATAAAAGACAACATGCAGAAGCACGTCTCCCAATTCCTTGCATATATTCTTCTCATCGTGCTTTATCAGCGCGTCGCACAGTTCGAAGGTCTCTTCTATGGTGTTTGGGCGCAGACTTTCGTATGTCTGTTTCTTGTCCCAGGGACACTTTGCACGCAGTTCGTCCATCACATCCAGCAGACGACCGAACGCCTGCATCTTCTCTTCTCTTGTATGTTTATCCATATTGCTCTACTTTCCTCTTAATCTCCCTTGGGGGTCAGGGGCAGTTATTTTGAAAATGACTACGCAAAAATACAAAGAAAATCAGAAAAAGGGTCCTTATTACAACTATTTTTTTGTAAATTTGCAAAATGTAACGCGCACACGCGCGAAAGCGTGGTGTAAGCAACTGTCAAATGATATAAAAACAAACAAATTACATATATGGAATTAGCAACCAAGTACAACCCTTCGGAAGTTGAAGGAAAATGGTATCAGTATTGGATGGACAACAAACTATTCAGCAGCAAACCAGACGGACGCGAGCCCTACACGGTGGTTATCCCGCCACCAAACGTTACGGGTGTTCTCCATATGGGACATGTCCTGAACGAAACCATCCAGGATATTCTTGTCCGCCATGCACGTATGGAGGGCAAGAACGCTTGCTGGGTGCCAGGCACTGACCACGCAAGTATTGCTACCGAAGCAAAAGTCGTGAACCGTCTTGCCGAGCAGGGTATCAAGAAGACCGACCTCACACGCGAGGAGTTCTTGAAGCATGCCTGGGCATGGACAGAGGAGCACGGAGGCATCATCCTCAAGCAGTTGCGCACACTGGGATGCTCTTGCGACTGGGACCGCACAGCATTCACAATGGACGAGAAGCGCAGCGAGAGCGTCATCAAGGTTTTCTGCGACCTCTATCGCAAGGGGCTCATCTATCGTGGTGTGCGCATGGTCAACTGGGACCCCAAGGCACTCACCGCACTATCTGACGAGGAGGTCATCTACAAGGAGGAGCACACAAAACTCTACTACATGAAGTATTATGTGGACGAGCCTGTTGGCAGCACTGACGGCGAAGAGCCCGACGCGCTCTATCCTTCGCCCGAAGACCCATTCGATGCTACCGTAAAGCAACAGGTTGTTCACCGCGACGCCGAGGGTCGTCGTTATGCTGTCGTTGCTACAACACGTCCCGAGACCATCATGGGCGACGTGGCTGTATGCATCAATCCTAACGACCCCAAGAACACATGGTTGCGTGGAAAGAAGGTCATCGTTCCAATGAAGGGTCGCGTTGTGCCCATCATCGAGGACGAATACGTAGAGATAGAGTTCGGTACTGGCTGCCTTAAAGTGACACCGGCACACGACATCAACGACTATATGCTGGGCGAGAAGTACAACCTCGAGGCAATCGACATCTTTAACGATGACGCTACTCTCTCGGAGGCTGCCGGCATGTACGTTGGTCAGGACCGTTTCGATGTACGTAAGCAGATTGCCATCGACATGACCGAGGCTGGCCTGATGGAGAAGATCGAGGACTACGACAACAAGATTGGCTGTTCGGAGCGTACCGGTGTGCCCATTGAGCCCAAACTCTCAATGCAGTGGTTCCTCAAGATGGAGCACCTTGCAGAGATTGCGCTCGGCCCTGTGATGAACGACGACATCCAGTTCTACCCTGTCAAGTACAAGAACACATACCGCCACTGGCTTGAGAACATCAAGGACTGGTGTATCAGCCGTCAGTTGTGGTGGGGACACAGAATACCTGCCTACTATCTCCCAACCGGTGGTTACGTAGTTGCTGAGACACCCGAACTGGCACTCGAGGAGGCAAAGAAGAAGAGTGGAAACGACACCCTCACACTTGCCGACCTGCGTCAGGACGAGGATGCTCTCGACACATGGTTCAGCAGCTGGCTGTGGCCTATCTCACTCTTCGATGGCATCAACAACCCCGGCAACGAGGAAATCAAGTACTACTACCCCACTGCTGACCTTGTAACTGGTCCGGACATCATCTTCTTCTGGGTGGCACGTATGATTATGGCTGGCTACGAGTACGAGGGCAAGATGCCATTCAAGAACGTATACTTCACCGGTATCGTTCGTGACAAACTCGGACGCAAGATGTCGAAGAGTCTTGGCAACTCACCCGACCCACTCGAACTCATCGCACGCTTCGGTGCCGACGGTGTACGTATGGGTATGATGCTCAGTGCACCTGCCGGCAACGACATTCTGTTCGACGATTCGCTCTGCGAGCAGGGTCGTAACTTCAACAACAAGATATGGAATGCGTTTCGTCTTGTCAAAGGATGGAACACTGCCGACATCGAACAGCCTGAGACAGCGAAGATAGCATGTGCATGGTTCGACGCACTTCTCAAGAAGACACAGCAGGAGGCTCAAGACTTGTTCAAGAAGTATCGTTTGAGCGAAGCTCTGATGGCTATCTACAAACTCTTCTGGGATGAGTTCTCAAGTTGGTATCTTGAGATGGTAAAGCCTGCATACGGCCAGCCTATCGACAAGGCTACATACAATCAGACTCTCCACTTCTTCGACGTTCTGCTGAAGATGCTTCACCCATTCATGCCATTTATCACCGAGGAGTTGTGGCAGGCACTCGAGGAGCGCAAGGACGGCGAGAGCATCATGCTTCAGGAACTCCATCTCCCTGCTCCAACAGCAGCCGAGGAGACTCTCCTTGCCGAGATTGAGAACATGAAGCAGGTCATCAGTGGTGTGCGTACAGTGCGCAACCAGAAGAACATTGCTCAGAAGGAACTCCTTGCACTTCAGGCTATCGGCGAGAATCCTCTTACCGCATACAACTGTCTCATTCAGAAGATGGCATTCATCAGCGAGATAACTGTTGTCGATACCAAGGACGAGACTGCCGCAAGCTTTCTCGCAGGCACCAACGAATATGCAGTCCCTGTTGGCAACCTCATCGACGTTGAGGCTGAAATCAAGAAGGCTGAGGCTGAGCTCAAGCATCTCGAAGGCTTCCTTCAGGGTGTATTGAAGAAACTGTCTAACGAACGCTTTGTGCAGAGTGCACCGGCTCAGGTTGTTGAGATGGAGCGCAAAAAGCAGTCGGATGCCGAGAGCAAGATTGCCGCTCTGAAGGACAGCCTCAAGGCTCTGAAAGGAGAATAAGTGAACCAAGTATGATGGAACGTGCTGAGTGACACACCGCTCAGTCGTATCATCATCAACACAAGAAACAGCAATACACAAACCACATATTGTAGATTAACAACACTACTCTATGATACGATACAACGACTCAGCAGACATAACCATACGAGGTGTTGTTTTGGCAGGAGAGATTATTGTGGTAAATCTCGTCTTGCTATTGCTCTACTTCACCTACAGCCATGTCGTCGGAGGGTATCTCCCATCGTACAAACGAGCTATGGTCATCCTTTCTGTGATATACATGCTCTGCAATCTTCACGCAGGTATGGAGGTTCACAAGCGTTTTGTAATGGGAGAGATGGTGTTCCGAAAAGTCTTCATAAACACCATGTGGTATGCGGCTGTTTCTCTGCTGATGTTGTGGACTCTCCACTGGCCGCTCATCATCTGGCAGTTCATGCTGCCCTATTACGTTGGCATCCTCATCTCGGTCATGCTCTATCGTAAGACCGTGCGCGAAATCATCAAGCATATACGAAGGAGAGGTTTCCATAAGCGTCGCGTCATCTTCGTCGGACAGACAAAGACCATCTGCAATCTCTACCAAAGTATGTCGTTTGACAAGTCAACAGCCTATGAGGTGCTTGGCTATTTCGCTGAGAAAGAGGAGGTAAGCGAGAACAAAAATGCCGCGCCATACCTTGGCAAGAGCGTTGAATCTTTAGCATGGCTTGAGCAACATTACAACGAGGTTGACTGTTTGTTCTGTACCCTGTCAACCGAGTGGAATCCGTTCATCAACAAACTGTTCCCCTTCTGCGAGAATCACATCATCCGTTTCTACTCCATCCCTACTAACTTCGACTACACACGCCGAACCATGTCTATGGAGTTGATGGACGGAATACCTGTCTTCTCGCTTCACGACGAACCGCTTTCTATGCTTACCAACAGAATAGCAAAGCGTACATTCGACTTTGTCTGTTCTTCGCTCTTTCTCATTTTGGGATTCCCAATCATCTACCTCATCTTTGGAACAATCATCAAACTTTCCAGTCCCGGACCAATCATCTTCAAGCAGAAGCGAACCGGACTCGACGGAAAGGAATTCTGGTGCTACAAGTTCAGAAGTATGAGGGTCAACGCTGATTCAGACAAACTTCAGGCAACAAAGGACGACCCACGTAAAACCAGGGTCGGCGAGTTTATGCGCAAGACTAACATCGACGAGTTGCCCCAGTTCATCAACGTATGGCTGGGTCAGATGTCGATGGTCGGCCCCCGTCCACACATGCTCCAGCACACCGACGAGTATTCACAGATTATCTCAAACTACATGCTTCGCCATATGGTTAAGCCAGGCATTACCGGCTACGCACAAGTTACAGGTTTCCGTGGTGAGACAGACGAACTTTGGAAGATGGAGGGCAGAGTAAAGAAAGACGTGTGGTATATCGAGCACTGGTCATTCACTCTCGACCTCTGGATTATCTGCAAGACATTCCTCAATATTGGAGAGAAGAACGCATACTAACGCAAAAACAAGATACGCAGACGGCAGAAAGAGATAACATCCATTCTCCTTCTGCCGTTTGTTTTTTCCTTAGTCAACACGTTTCACATTATCGATTGACTACGAGTACTCGCCAAATGAACTCCGTATTTCCGATGATATAACGTCGCCACATTCTCTTTGGCTCCATTATAAGGCGGTACAGCCACTCGAGCGAATGTTGCTGCCACCACAGAGGTGCACGCTTTACTGTTCCTGCATAAAAATCAAAAACGGCGCCAACAGTACCTACGTGGCAGTGAATATCAAGTTCCTTCCAATGCGTGTAGGTCCACTTCTCCTGCTTCGGAGCAGTCATTCCAATCCACAAAAGGTCAGGATTAGCCTCGTTTATCGCATCAATGATATTCTTGTTGTCTTCATCCGAAAACTCAGGCTTGTAAGGAGGCGAATAAGTAACAATATCCAGATTTGGGTAATCCCTCGTTGCCTTTTCCCTTATCGCGGAAAGAACCTTCTCGCTCGAGCCCATGAACATAGCCTTAAGCCTGCAGTTCGTACTAACAGCCCTTTCATTCAAGTCATTCATCTCAAACTGAAAGAGATCCCATCCGGCAATTCTCTCTGTCGGTTGCGACTTCGCATTGATAAGTCTGCATGCCTTGACTATGGATGCACCATCAGGAATCAACACATCTCCCTTCTGCAAAACCTCTGCAAAGAAATCATCTTTCTGAGCATTATTATAGCTAAACGCATTGATTGTGTTAATCAACAACTTTCCCTTTGGCAAATTCTTCAAATCAGCCTTGCAGAGAAGTATATCAATATCCTTAAGCTTGAGAGACATTCTATAATTAGTATTTGAAACATTACTTTTTTCAAGTTTCGCAAGTTCCTTAACTTGCCATTTTTAGTTCATAAATCTGTATAAA